>CAZPFL010000025.1:0-10917 GCA_964585785.1 uncultured Rhodospirillaceae bacterium | reverse complement strand
GCCCGGATCATTCACGGGCATTGGAAGATCTTCCTGGCGCAGGGCCTGGTGATGATGGCTCTGGGCGCCCTCGCCGCGGCGCTGCCGCATATCTCGACCATCGCGATTACGATCTTCATCGGCTGGCTGTTCTTCGTCGGCGGGATTTTCCGCATTCTTTCGGTGATGCGCTCGCGGAGCGCGCCGGGATTCCGCTGGTCGTTCATGACGGCGGCGCTGGCCATCCTGGTCGGCCTCGTCCTGGTGCTCAGGCCGCTTCAGGGCGTCCTGACGCTCACGACCGTGATGGCGATCCTGTTCGTCGTGGAAGGCATCGCGGCGATCCTGATCGCCCTCGAATACCGCCCGCACATGCGTAATTGGCTCTGGGTGCTGCTCAACGGCGTCGTCAATCTCGTGCTGGCCTATCTCATCTGGCGCGGCTGGCCGAACACGGCGGCCTGGGCGATCGGGCTCCTCGCGGGCATCAGCATGTTCTTCATCGGCCTGTCGATGACGATGCTCGCGATCGCCGCCCGCGCCATGGCGCCGGACTGAGGCGGCATTGAACAGGCCGGACCGCGCGCCCGGCCGAGGCAGCCGATGAATTTCACAATGAACACCGCCGACCTGATCTACACCGCCTCGACCTGGGTGATCCCCGTGCTGTTCGCGGTCACGCTGCACGAGGCGGCGCATGGCTATGTCGCCTGGTGGCTCGGCGACGACACCGCCTACCGCCAGGGCCGGGTGACGCTGAACCCGATCAACCATATCGACCCGTTCGGCACGATCCTGCTGCCGGCCATGCTTTTCATCTTCCGCGCGCCCTTCCTGTTCGGCTGGGCGAAGCCGGTGCCGGTGGCGTTCGGCCGGCTGCACAAGCCGCGCCGCGACATGGTCTTCGTCGCCGCCGCGGGGCCGGGCACCAACCTGATCCTGGCGGCGATTTCCGCCGTCTTGTTTCACGTCGTTGTGTTTCTGCCGGCCGGGTTCGATGAATGGACCGCGCGGGTGCTCTACAATTCGATCATGCTGAACCTCGTGCTGGCGGTGTTCAACATGCTGCCGATCCCGCCGCTGGACGGCGGCCGTGTCGCCGTCGGCCTGCTGCCGGATGTGCTGGCGCGGCCGCTTGCCCGGCTCGAGCCTTACGGCATGCTGATCCTGATCGGCCTGATCTTCATCCTGCCGATTCTCGGCCGGCAGCTGGGTATCCGGCTGGATCTCTTCAACACGCTGGTCTGGTGGTCCGTCGAGCGGCTGCTGCCGCTGTTCATGAGCCTGGCGGGGATGCATTAGCGGCGCCAACGAACGGCGTCGGCGCCGGCCTGCCTAGCGCTTGCCGATCGGCTCCACGGCGGCGCCCGTGTCGGACAGGAATTTCACCCGGTAGCTGCCTTTCTCGCAGCGGATGATCCAGGCCCGTTTGTCGGGTGTGCTCCGTTTCGGGTCGGCCTTGACGCTTTTCGGCTGGTTGCAGAGGTAGCCGGCCTGGCGGACAGCCGCCGCGACCACCGTCTTCGGGTTTTCCTGCGCGGCGGCGACGGCCGGGCCTAACAACGCCAAAAGCGGCAGCCACGCCAGAGATCGGATTTTCATCGTCGTCATGTCCCCATTTCAGGGGCCGGCCCTCAGCCGCCCCGCATTTCTGTATAAGAATCTAGTCTGTAAGAGGGACCGGGGCCAGGGGAACCTCGCCTTTTCGCCCGGCGTTACTTGGATTTCTCCAGCGCGCGCCGCACCAGCGACTTCAGGGCCGGCTGCCGGCGGACGACCATGACGGTCGTCGGCTTGGCGTGGCGCAGGATGCGCCGCCCGGTCCGGTTGCGCTGGATCCGCTGCAGGACGCTCGCTTCGCTGAGCCCGAAGACCACGAGGTCGAATTTCTCCGCGGCCTCGATGACGGTGTTGGCGACGCTGGTTCCCACGACGACCTGTTTTTCGAGCTTCTTGTAGTCGACGCCGTCCAGGACGTGGTCGAACAGGGCGTCCTGGCCCGCTTCCGCCGCGGCCTTGGTCGGAACGACGTGCAGCAGGGTGATCTCGGCATTGGCGCGGCCGGGCAGGACGGTCCCCAGATCGGCCGCGAGCTTCACGGCGCTGCGGCTGTTTTCGTTGTCGGCGATGGGTACGAGGATCGTCTTCACCGTGGTCTTGAGCCGCGCCGCGGGACGCACGACGACGACTTCGCTGGGCGGGTGCGCCAGCAGCATGTCGGTGGTGCGGCCGAACACCCGTCCGCGCTTCGGCTTGGGCGACACGCCGATGAGGCTCACGTCGACCGCCCGATCGCCCACCAGCTCCGTGATCGCCTGGGGCACGCGCCGGGCCAGCATGATCACGCTGTGCGTCGCCACGCCCCGCTGTTTCGCCGCGTCGCGCACGTCGTCGAAAAGCTGGCGCCGCGACTCGACCAACTGTCGGCCTTCGAACAGGCTGAGCGACCGCGGCACCTCGAGCAGGTGCGCGGCCAGGATGCCGCCCTTGCGCGCTTTCGCGATCGCCGCGCCGATCCAGCCGAGCACGCTCGCCTCGCGCGCGTTGCGCACGCCGACCAGCACCGTGTAGTCGTGATGCCCGAAGGCTTCCTCATGCACGATGTCGGGCGGCTTCTCCAGCGCCTCCTGCCGCTCGAAATGCATGTAATAGACGAGCAGACCGAGGATGATCCAGCCGAAGGCCGTCCACACCGCCGTGGGGTTGAAGGTGATCATGTAGAGCGCGAGCGCGGCGTTCGCCGCCATCGCCAGCACCGGCGGCAGCGGGAAGAGCGGCACGAGGTAGCCGCGCCGCACGTCCGACTGCTTGTGGCGCAGCGTGATCACCACGAGGTTCACCTGGATGAACATGAGCAGGAACATCAGGCTGCCCGCCGTCGCCGCCGTCTCGAGCGGCAGCGTGAGCGCGCTCGCCAGCATCAGGACGCCGGTGACCAGCACCGCGATATAGGGGGTGAGGCGGGCGGGATGCACTTTCGCCAGCGGGGCGGGCAGGTTGTGCTCGCGCGCCATGGCGAAGGAGACGCGCGACGCCGAATAGACCGTGACGTTGAGCGCGGACATGGTCGCTGCGAGGCCGCTGATCAGCATCAGCGCGCCGCCGGCCCCGAAGGGGAAGATCTGGCGCGCGATGACGACGACGGCGAGCTCCCGCTCGCGGCCGAGATAGTCATGCACGCTCATGCCGGCCGGGGGATGCGTCGCGCCGATCGCGACAACGGCGACGAGCACGTAGATCACGACCGCGATGGCGATCGAGAGGAAGATGCCGCGCGGCACGTTGCGGCCGGGATTGATGATCTCCTCGCCCGACTGGGCGATGATCTCGTAGCCCTCGAAGGCGATGAAGGTCAGCCCCATGGCGATCAGCACGCCCGCTGCTCCGTTGGGAAAGAAGTGTTCGGTGAAGCGGCTCGTCCAGGCGCCGCCATGCATCATCACCAGCGCGCCGAACAGGACGAACAGCCCGAGGATGGCCACTTTTATAACGGTGATGACCGCGCCAAGCGCGCCGGTCTCTTCCGCGCCGAGCGCGTTCAGCCCGGTGAACAGGACGACGACCAGGACCGCGAAGGCATCGGCCAGCTGGCCGGGACTTAAGCCCGCGGTCGGCAGGGCGAGCGCCTGCCAGGCGTCGGCGGCGAACCCGCCGAAGGCGATGGCGTAGAGCGCGCCCGCGACGATGTAGCCGAACCAGCTCATCCAACCGGCGAGAAAGCCGTTCGGCCCGCCGAGCCCTTCCTTGACCCAGACATAGCCGCCGCCGGCCTTGGGAAAGGCTGCGCCAAGCTCGGCGTAGGCCAGCGCGGTCAGGAAGGTGACGGCGCCGTTGAGAATGAAGACCAGGACCACGGCGGGGCCCGCCTGGCCCGCGGCGATGCCGGTGAGCGCGAAGATGCCGGCGCCGATCATGCCGCCGACGCCCATCATCGTCACGGTGAACAGCCCTAGGCTGCGGCTGAGCCGAACCTCCTCGGTCGCCTGCGACCCCTTTTCAGTCTTGTCGTCCGCCAATTCGGATCAGCCCGTGCCACCGTCTGGAAGTGCCTGCCGCGGCACCATAGCATCCTTCGCGCCGAAGGGCTTCCCCCCACCCTCCGGCCTGGGGCGTCAAAGCGGATGCGCGCGCCGGCGGTCTCGTGTATCCATCGGCACATGACGCTCGAAACGGTCGACGACGCGATCTGGATCGCAGAAGGCGGGATCGTCAGCTTCTACGGCTTCCCGTACCCGACGCGGAGCGTCATCGTGCGGCTGCGGAGCGGCGAGCTTTGGGTCTGGTCGCCGGTCAAGCTCACGGCGGACCTGATCGCGGCGCTGGATGCGCTCGGCCCGGTCGCGCATCTCGTCAGCCCCAACAAGATCCATCACCTCTATCTGCCGGATTGGGCGGCGCGCTATCCCGAGGCCGCGCTGTGGGGGCCGCAATCGACCATCGACAAACGGCGCGACCTCACCTTCCGCGCCCCTTTGACCGATAGCCCGCCGCCGGAATGGGCGGCCGATCTCGACCAGGCCTGGTTCCGCGGCTCGCCGGTGATCGACGAGGTCGTGTTCTATCACCGGGCCTCGCGCACGGTGATCCTGGCCGACCTGATCGAGAATTTCAGCGACGCCTTCCTGCGCGAGCACTGGCGCTGGTGGCAGCGGCTCTACCCGCGGCTCGGCGGGATCACGGAACACCGGCCGCGCGCGCCGATCGACATGCGGCTGACCTTCATCCACCGCAAGAAGACGCGCGAGGCGCGCGACAAGGTGCTGGGCTGGGACTGCGCGCGCGTCGTCATGGCGCATGGCGAATGGCAGCGCACGAACGGCCACGCCTTTCTCGCGCGCTCCTTCGACTGGCTCGGCCCCTGGCAGCCGCCGCGGCGCTAGCGTCCGCTCAGCGCCTCGGCGCCGGTCACGAGGTCGAGCAGCTCGGTGGTGATCTCCGATTGGCGCGCCTGGCGCGCGTCGTGATGCAGGCTTTCCAGCTTGTGCGAGACGCTGTCATGCGCCGATTCCATGGCGGCGAAGCGCGCCGCGTTCTCGCTGGCGATCGATTCGACCGCCGCCTCGGTTAAGAGCGCGAAGACATATTCCGCGATCAGCTTTTCCTGCAGGACCAGCGCGTCGAGATTGTGCAGCGGCGCTTGGCGCGCCTGGCGCGGCTCGAGTGTCGAGAGGTCGAGCGGCAGAAGCAAGTGCCGCGCGATCGTCGGCGTCTCGCGCGCGCCCGCGCGCGCGAACATGACCTCGACCCGGGCGACCGCGCCTTCGGCGACGCGGCGGTAGAGGTCCGACGAGAGGCCGTGGATCGTCTCCGGCGCGGCGGCGCATCGGCTCGGCATCGGCTGCAGCCAGTCCGCCGGCATCCGGCGCTCCTCGGCGATCGCGCCGCCGCGGCTGCCGAGCACGAACAGCGTGTCGCCCGGCTTGAGCACCGCCGCCGCGGCGTCCAGCAGGTGTTCGTTGAAGCCGCCGACGAAGCCATGCTCGGCCGTGCAGAGAACGAGGCCGAGCGCATCCCGCGCCACGCGATGCGGCGGCGCCGGCTCCTCGACGAACAGTAGCGTGTCGGCGATGGCGGCAGCCATCGTGTCGGCGTAACGGCGGATGCCGGGCAGCGCGCGCTGCGCCTCCTGCATGCGCATGCCGGCGAGCGAGCGCATGGCGCCGACCACGTCGAGCAGCTCGGTCATGCTGCCGATATGCGCCTGGATCTCGGCGAGCCGCATCATGACGCGCCGCCTGATGCGGATCCGCCGGCGTGCGCGGGCGCGAGCGACTGCACCAGCGCCGCGAGCGAGGTCTTCACCCGCGCGCGCAGCTCATCGGACAGCGCCTTCGCCTGGTCGTCGAGCGCCATGATCTCAGGCAGATGCTCCTTCAGCCAGGGCCCGAGCGCCTTGCGGACGTCGTCCACCTGCACGAGCGGGATGTCGTCGAGCAAGCCATCGGCGACGGCGGCCAGCAGCGCGACCTGCTCGCCCAGGCTGAGCGGCGCGAACTGGCGCTGGCCCAGCACGGCGCGGATGCGCCGGCCATGCTCGATCGTCCGGCGCGTGCGTTCGTCGACCATGGTGCCGAAGCGGGTGAACACCTCGAGCTCGAGGAACTGCGCGTATTCGAGGCGGAGGCTTTCGGCCAGCGCCTTGAGTACCGGCGCCTGCGCCTTGCCGCCGACGCGCGAGACGCTCTTGCCGACATCGACCGCCGGCTTCTGGTCCTCGTAGAACAGCCGCGGGTCGAGATAGATCTGGCCGTCGGTGATCGAGATCAGGTTGGTCGGGATGTAGGCGCTGATGTTGCCGGCCTGGGTCTCGGCGATCGGCAGCGCGGTGATCGAGCCGCCGCCGCGCTCGGGCGAAAGCTTGGCCGCGCGCTCCAGCAGCCGCGAGTGAATGTAGAAGATGTCGCCGGGATAAGCCTCGCGCCCTGGCGGCCGGCGCAGCAGGAGCGAGACCTGGCGGTAGACCGCGGCGTGCTTGGTCAGCTCGTCGATCACCAGCAGCACGTCGCGCCCCTGCGCCGTGAAATATTCGGCCATGGTGCAGGCGGCGTAGGGGGTGAGCCACTGCAGCCCGGCCGCTGCGTCCGCCTCGCCGACGACGAAGAGGCAGCGCTCGGGGGCGCCATAGCGGCGCACCGCGTCGATCACCTGGGCGATCGAGGAGAGCTTCTGGCCGACCGCGGCGTAGATGCAGATCACGTCGCTGGAGCGCTGGTTGATGATGGCGTCGACCGCAACCGCCGTCTTGCCGGTGCCCCGGTCGCCGATGATCAGCTCGCGCTGGCCGCGGCCGAGCGGCACCATCGCGTCGACGACGAGGAGCCCGGTCGCGAGCGGGCGGTCGACCAGCGCCCGCTCGACAATTGCCGGCGCCGGCTGCTCGACCGGCGCGAAGGCGACGGCCTCGACGGGATCGCCGCCGTCGAGCGGCAGGCCCAGCGCGTCCACGACGCGGCCGAGCAGGGCATCGCCGACCGGCACGCGCGCAACCTCGCCGGTGCCGTGGACGACGCTGCCGGCCGAAATGCCGGTATCGGCGCCGAGCAGCACGCAGCCGATCAGCTCTTCGCCGAGATCGACCGCGAGGCCGCGTACGCCGCCGTCGAAGACCAGCAGCTCGTCGAGCCGTGTGTCGGGCAGGCCGGTTACCGTGGCCACGCCGTCGCCGACCTGCGCGACCCGGCCGATGCGCTCGAGCTGTGGCGTCATCGAGAGTGTCTGGATGCGCTCCCGGCTGCGCGCGACCCAGCCCTTGAGGTCCTCAGCGATGGTTGTCATGCGCCTCGATCTCCGCCCGCATGGCCGCGACGACGCTGCTCCAGGAATAGCGCAGGACGGCGTTGGGCAAGTGAAGCTCGACGCCCGCCACCAGCGCCGGGTCGGCTTCGAAGTCGATGCTCACGCTGTCGCCGAGCGCTTTCCGCAGCCGGTCGCGCCATTGGGGAATGACGGACTCCGGCAGCGGCACGGCGGTGACCGCGCGGACCGCGCCGCTGCTGTTCAGTCCCTTGCGGATCTCCTCGCGCTCGGCCGGCGCGATATTCGCGAGATGCTGCTCGACGCGCTCCAGCCAGGCCTCGGCGCGGAGCTCGGTCGGCACCTCGTCGAGTAGCCGGCGCGCGACCTCGACGCCGAGATCGAGCGCGGCGCGGCGCGCGTCGGTCAGCGCCTGCTCGCGCTCTTTCGCGATGGTCTCGCGCGCGCCGTCGAGCAGGGCCGCCGCCTCGCGCTCGGCCTGGTCGCGGCGCGCCTGGGCGGTCTCTTCCGCCTGCGCGGCGGCGGCCTTGAGCGCGGCCGCACGCTCCGCGGCGATGCCCGTGCGCTCGGACTCGACCGCCGCCATCGCGGTCTTCGCATGCTCTTCGGCCGCGCGGACCGCGCCGAACTGCTTCTCGATCTCGTCCCGGCGCGCGTCGATCATGCGCAGCACCGGCTTGTAGAGAAACCGGTGCAGCAGCCAGACGAGGATGCCGAAATTGACCGTCTGCAGCGCGAGGGTCCACCAGTCGAAATGCATGGCTATCCGCCGCTATCCGACGTAGGGGTTGGCGAACAGCAGCAACAGCGCGATGACGAGGCAGTAGATCGCCATCGTCTCGATCATGGCGAGGCCGACGAACAGCGTGCGCGAGATCGCGCCGACGGCTTCGGGCTGGCGGGCGATCGCGTCCATCGCGGCCGCGACCGCGCGCCCTTCGCCGAGCGCCGGGCCGATCGCGCCGAAGGACACGGCGACCGCCGCGCCGATGATGCTGATGATTTTCGGGTCCATGGAGCCTCCTTAGCCTCGCTCGACGCCGCCGATGGCGGCGCCGATGAAGACGGTTGCGAGAATTGTGAAGATGTAGGCCTGGACGATCCCGAGCAGGATCTCGAGGGCCATGAGCGGGATCGGCACGAACAGCCCGGCCAGCGCCAGGACGAGCGCGATCATGAACTCGCCGCTCATTACGTTGCCGAACAGCCGCACCATGAGCGAGAAGATGCGCGTTATCTCGGAGACGAGGTTGAGCGGCAGCATGATCAGCTTGGGCTTGGCGAAGCTCGCGAGATAGCCGAGCAGCCCTTGCGCGCGGATGCCGAAGAAATGCACCGACAGGAAGACGATCAGCGCCAGCGCGGCCGGCGTCTCGATCTTGGCGGTCGGCGCCTCGGTGCCCGGCAGCACGCCGGAGAGATTGGCCGTGACAAGGAAGATGAACAGCGTGCCGAGCAGCGGCAGCAGCGGCCGTGGGTCCTTGCGGATGACGTCCTCGATCTGGCGCATGATGCCGGTCACGACGCCTTCGAGCACGGCCTGCCGCCGGTCGGCATGCAGCGTGAGCCGGCGCGTGACGAGCCATGACGCCGCGGTCAGCACGAGCATAATCCCCCAGGTGGTGACCACCGGCCGGGTGATCGGGACGGGGCCGATGTGGAACAGGACCGTGCTGACGAGCGGCGAGGAGTCCATCAGCCGGCTCTCCGCGCGAGGCGGACCGCGATCATCCGCGCCATGAGGAAGCCGAGGAAGCCGCCGAGCAGCGGCAGCGCGCCGAGCTGCGCCATCAGGGTCAGCAGGACAATGGCGCCGGCGAGCCGCGCGAGCGTCAGGCCGATCGGCGCGGCCCAGCCGTGCCGGCCTGCGATGAGATCGACGGTCCGCCGCAGCGCCTGGAAATAGGCCAAGCCGAAGGCGAAGCCGGCGAGCGCCATGGCCGTGGCGATCAGCAGCGTCGAAGCGAGGGTTGCGTCGGTCATTCGTGATGCATCCTTCTCCAGGCGAGAGTGCAGCCGATGGCGAGCCCGAGCACGAGCAGGCCAAGGGTCCAGAATATGCCGCTGGCGAAGACCCGGTCGAGCCAGCGTCCGGCGAAGATTCCGATCAGCGTCGGCGTGACGATGGTCCAGCCGAGCGCGCCGATCAGCGCGATGTTCTGGCCGATCGAGCGCTCGCCCTCGCGCTTGAACTTCTCGCGCCGCTCGCGGCATTTCTTGACCGCCTCGTCGAGACGCTCGGGATGGTCCCGGTCCTCCGGCGCGTCGAGACGCTCGGGATGGCTCCGGTCGTCGCTCATTCCGGCATCCCTTCAGTCCGGCCGAGGATACGGCCGCCGGGAACCGCGGGGATCCGCCCGGGCCGGAGGTAATGGTAGATCTGGCGGATCGCCGCGAGATAAAGGCGCTGGGCGTCGGCGCGCGCCGCCTGCTCCTCGGCGAGCTGGCGGCGGAAACGGACGAGCACCTCGGTCTCGAGCCGGTGCAGGTCGTCGCCCGCCACCGCCTCGCGCGTCGCGATCGCGATGGTGGTGCCGTGGCTGACCTCGAGCATGCCGCCGCGCACCGCGACATGCCGCTCGACGCCCTTGGCATCGCGCCAGGTCACCACCGAGACGGCGAGCGCGGTGAGGAAATCGGCATGCGCCGGCAGGATGCCGAAGGCGCCGGTCTCGTCCTCCGCCCGCAGATGCGCGACGTCCTCGACATCGAGCACGATCGCAAGCGGCGTGGTCACGGTGAGCTTCATGCCGCCGGCTCCTTGATGTCCGACTTTTCCGCCTGGGCTTCCTTCTCGCGTGCCTCGTCGAGCTCGCCCACCATGTAGAGCGAGCTTTCCGCCCAGTCGTCGGCGGCGCCGTCGAGGATGGCGCGGCAGCCGGCCAGCGTCTTCTCCAGCTCGACCGAGCGGCCCTCCTTGCCGGTGAACGCGCCGGTGACCATGAAGGGCTGGGTGAGGAAGCGCATGAGGCGGCGCGCGCGCCGGACGACCGTGCGGTCGGCGGCGCTCAGCTCCTCGACGCCGAGCAGCGCGATGATCTCCTGCAGCTCGCGGTAATGCGCGATGGTTTTCCGGACTTCCTGCGCGATCCGGTAATGCTCCTCGCCGACCAGCCGCGGGTCGAGCAGGCTGGAGGTCGAGGCGAGCGGATCGACCGCGGGATACATGCCCTCGCTCGCCATGTCGCGCGACAGCACGATCGAGGAATCGAGATGGCTGAAGATCTCGGCGACCGCCGGGTCGGTGAAGTCGTCGGCGGGCACGTAGACCGCCTGGATCGAGGTGATCGCGGCGCCGGCGACCGAAGCGATGCGCTCCTCGAACTCGGCGATCTCGCTGGCCAAGGTCGGCTGGTAGCCGACGCGGGACGGCAGCCGGCCGAGCAGGCCCGACACTTCGCCGCCCGCCTGCACCAGCCGGTAGACGTTGTCGATGAGCAGCAGCACGTTCTCGCGCGCGTCGTCGCGGAAATGCTCGGCGATGGCGAGCGCGGTGAGCCCGGCGCGCCAGCGCGCGCCCGGCGGCTCGTTCATCTGGCCGAAGACCAGCGCGGTGCGCTTGAGCACGTCGGACTCGCGCAGCTCGAGCAGCAGCTCGTGCCCTTCGCGCGAGCGCTCCCCAATCCCGGCGAAGACCGAGATGCCGGCGTGGCGCTCCACCGTGGTGCGGATCAGCTCCATGAT
>CAZPFL010000024.1:0-34148 GCA_964585785.1 uncultured Rhodospirillaceae bacterium | reverse complement strand
ATGAGCCGCGACGACCTGGCGCAGAGCGAGACCATCCCCAAGGTCTGCATCGTCGCGCCGCCCGAGGACGGCGACCGGGCCAGGACCGGCAACATCAAGGTCCGCTATTTCACGCCGCAGCAGGCGCACCCCTCGATGGCGGTGACCGGCGGGTCCTGCCTGGCCGCGGCCTGTCTCATCCCCGGCACGACTGCGCATGACTGCGCGCGCGACGCGGGCGGGCTGACGACAGCGGTCGCGAACCACCCGGTGGTGATGGAAAATCCAGCCGGCCTGCTCAAGGCCGAGATCCGCGGCGCCGTCACCGCCAAGGGCATCGAGATCGAGCATGCCGCCTATCAGCGCAGCGCCCAGGTGCTGCTGCGCGGCTATACGCCCATCTATGGGGCGTCGGACGCGCTCCTGAAGTGCTACGGCTAGGGCGCAGCCCGTCGCCCGTGGGTAGAGGCATGGACCTTGGTGAAGGGAATGGGTAATGTCCGACATGGCCTGCCCAACAGGCCTCGATCGCCTGCGCTGAGACCAGCCAGGTAAGGCGGATATCGAGACATCATTCGGCGTCGTGCAACGAGGCCGGCAATCCAGAGCCCCGGAGAAACGCCGGATTTCCGGCCGGTCCACGGGCGCGAGAACAAGGAGTAAGGACATGGCCGAAGCGCCCGCTTGGCAGGATCAGCTTTATGACCTGCTACGCGAATTCAAAGTCACCCAGTTTTCCTATGTCCCGGACGCGGGCCACCGGACCCTGATCAACCGCTCAATCGCCGATCCGGACGTTCACTCCGTCTCGCTGACGACCGAGGAAGAAGGCGTCGCGCTGCAGGCAGGCGCCCATCTCGGCGGCGCACGCAGCGTCCTGCTGATGCAGAGCAGCGGCGTCGGCAACTGCGTCAATTTCTTTTCGCTGATCAAGCATGGCCGCTTTCCCTTCCTGACCCTGGTCAGCATGCGCGGCGATTTCGGCGAGGCGAACCCCTGGCAGCTCGCGATGGGCCAGTCGACTCAGCCCGTGCTCGAAGCCGCCGGCCTGATCGTCTTGCGCGCGGAGTCCGAGGACGAGGTTCTTACGACGGCGCGCGCCGCCTGCACCATGGCGTATCAATCGGAAGCCGCCGTGGCGGTTCTGCTGACGCAGAAGCTGCTCGGCGCCAAGTCCTTCTCGACGGAGTAAGAAGCATGAGCATGAAACCAACACTCAGCACCGCCCCCGCCAAGACCGTTGAAGAGGGCCTCCTCGAGCGCCGCGCCGCCGTCGCAGGCATCCTGGGTGATACCAAGGACATGCTGATCGTCACCGGCCTCGCCGGCTCGAAGGACGACGCGCTGGCCGCAGCCGGCGACGTACCGACGCTGTTCACGCTGAGCGGCGCGATGGGCGCGGCGGCGGCGATGGGCCTCGGCCTCGCCCTCGCCCAGCCGAAGAAGCGCGTCGTCGTCGTCACGGGTGACGGCGAGCTTCTCATGAATGTCGGCACGCTGGCGACGATCGGCGTGCTGAACCCGCCGAACCTCAGCATCCTCTGCGTCGACAACCAGCGCTACGGCGAGACCGGCTGGCAGGAAAGCCATACGGGCCGCGGCGTCGATATCGCCAAGATGGCCGAAGGCGGCGGCATCAAGCAGGTCCGCACGGTCACCAAGGAATCGGAGATTGCCGACGCGTCCCAGCTGATGCGGGCCTCCAACGGCACGTCCTTCGTCCTCTTGAAAGTGGCGCCGACGGACCCGGGCAAGATCCATCGCGATCGGGATGCTTCCTACAACAAGACCCGCTTCCGCGTCGCGGTGCTCGGCAAGAACTAGATCAAGCCGCACAACGTTTCAGGAAGGCACGGCCGTCACAGGCCGTGCCTTCCTTTTTTCGACGCCGCCCGCAAGCGCCTCTCAGCGCGACCGGATGATACCCTGAACTTGCGCGGCGAAATCATTCAGCTGGTCCTGGTACAGAAGTCCGACCGCGGGCAGGAAGGCTAGGATCAGCAGCCCGAAGACGGCGAAGAATCCGGCATGCGAGGACCGGCCCGCTCTGAGAATGAAGATCGTCGCCCACATGCCGCTCAGGAACCAGGCGAATTCGCCGCCATTCGGCAAATGCATAGACTTTATGACCCCCCGAAAATGCGCCGCTCTGCGCATTATCTGGGCATTATCCTAGCCGAATTGCGACGGGCTGACCATCTGGCGCGGGAGGACGAAAACGCCCCTAAAGGTCTGAAATAACAGAATACAAGTGAGGATTGAAGCAGTCAGACCGGCGCCGCGGCCAACTGGGCGGAGACATCGGCAAGCCGGCGCGCCGTCGCGGCGTCCAGGGCGGCGAATTCAGCCGCAAGCCGTGTCCGCTCGATCCGAACGGGGGTGGCGCGTCCTTGAAACTCGATGGTCTCGTCCGGCAATTCCAGGACGAAATGGTAGTCGAAAGGGCCACGGCTGAACCGGTCCGTCTCCGCGATCCGGATCAGGAAGCCGCTGCGGCTCCAGTTCACCACCTCGTAAGCAGCGCCCCGAACATAGAGCTTGGCGTTACCGCCGGGAACGCGCGGCGATGCCCGGCGCTCGACACCGCCGCCTTCGCGAGTCCGACGCTGCAGAATATCGACCAGTTGGCCGACCGCCCCCGTCAGCGCCGTCATCTTCTGATCCGTCTCGGTGACTTTCTTTTCCAAAGTCGCGTAGCGCGCCGTGTCTTCGGACGCCGGCGCCGGCGTTTCCGCGGCGCTTTCAGCGACAGGCTCGGTCGGGGGCTCGGCGCTTTCCGGCGTCTCGGCCGCGGCTTCCGGCGGCGCTTCTTCGGCCTGCGCCGCTTCAGGCGCCTCGGGACCGGCGGCCGCCGGCGCTGGCTCCGCCGCGGCTTCCTCGCTCGGCGCCGCCGCCAGCTGCCGGACGGCGCGGATCAGCGCGCGCAGCAGCATCGGCACGGCCGGCGAGGTGTAGCCTTGCGCCAGGGTGACCAGGTCGAGCGCTTCGCCCAGCAAAACGATGTCCCGCTTGGGATCCGTCACGTCATCCTCGACGCTGGCCGCCGCGGTCGTGCGGGTCGACATCGGCTGGCGGCCATCGATGGGAACGCCCGACAGATAGAGCCCGGCAACCCGGCGCCAAAGGGATTCTCCGCCGCTCATCTTTTTATGTCCGTCCCCGGGCATGCGCCGATATCGGCACCGGCGCGCCGGCCCAACCGCGCGGCGTCCGCAATCGAATCCCCGTTTCGCTTTGCGCTGACAGACCAGCCATTAAACACGTCGCTTGCCCCTCATCAACCACCCTTCCGGTGGGTTCGAATCCGCCGGTCTCGCGCTCGGTGCGAGCCGTCGGGTGGCATGCCTGCGCGGCCGAGTCGCCGCGCCGGCCGAAACAGGATCCGCTCAGCTGCGAAAGATGAAGTATGCGGCGAACATCCACGCCGGCGACGTCACGATCACGGTGAAGCACACCACACGCGTCATGAGTACGATTGCTTCCGGCCACTGCATCCCTGCCTCTCCGGCCTCTTTTCCTTTTATTCTTTATATTTCAATCGTATAGAAGGTTATTTCCGTGCCTCAAACGTCCATGAGCACGAGCCCGGCACGCAGGCGTACTAGCCCGAACAGATGGCTGCGGCCTAGCGCCGGACCCGCAGCGAGCGGGGAATGCCCGACAGCCGCCCCGGGCGCGTGCCCGTGGTGACGCTCGGCAGGTAGTCGCGGCTCCATTCCGCCTGCTGGCGGCGCATCTGCTCGCGCGCCAGGCGCTGAAACTGCGCCGCGTCCTGCGAAGACAGGGCATAGAGCCCGTCCGCCGCGCCGGCTTCGGCCACGAGCGCATCGGCCACCCAGCCGATCGTCCGATTGCGCCGTGCGGCCTTCCTCCTGAGCGCCATCACCACGGCCGCGGCCAGGGCCGCGAACGCCGCCGCGATGGCCGCGATTGTCCAATTCATGTCGCTTTCCTCGGGCAAGGCTTGTTCTTGTCGGTGAATTTTGCCCGCTCCCCTCGCAAGGACGGTATGCCCAAGAGGAACTAACCCGATCGCACGAACGCGGTCCGGCGCCGACGCCGCAGAATTCTGCCGAAAACGCGGCGATCGCCTTCGCTAAGAATTCGCTTTCAAAGCGCAAGGAAGACAAAGGCGCGGTATTGATTTCGTTTGAATAAGCCGCTGTCGTGCGGATTTTATTTATTGTTAATTATTTAAACCTATTGAATATCATTCCAAAAAAACCGCGATTCATTGTATGGTTGCTCAATTATTGCTTGGTGTGGGGCCCCTTTCTCGAAAATCCGTCAGGGGTCGTGGTGCAATCGATACGAGATGTTGGGGTAGGGATGACTTTGCATCGGCTTCTGGCATTGGGATTCTTCCTGTGCTTCTTGGCTTTCCAGCCCGCCGCGGCGGGAACCAAGACATCGCCGGAGGCCGCGGAAAAATTCATTCGCACACTCGGCGATGAAGCCGTGAAACTGCTTTCCGACAAGTCGATCCCGCTGACCGACCGCGAAGCCAAGATCCGCGAGCTGCTGCGTCAGAATTTCGATCTTGTGACCATCGGCCGGTTTGTTCTCAGCAAATACTGGCGCACGGCGACGCCCGATCAACAGGCCGAATATATTTCGCTGTTCAGCGAATTCGTCCTCAAGACCTATGCCCGGCGCCTCGGCGGCTACGCGGGCGAGCGATTCAAGATCAACTCGGCGAAGCCGCTCGGGTCGCGCGACGCGGTGGTCCTGACGGAAATCACGCGGCCCTCGGGTCCGCCGATCACCGCCGGGTGGCGTGTCCGCGACACGAACGACCACTACCGGATCATCGACGTCATGGTGGAAGGCGTCAGCATGGCCGCGGCGCAGCGATCGGAGTTCGAGACGATCGTCCGCAATCAGGGTTTGGTGGGCTTAATCGAAATCCTCCGGGCGAAGGTCTCCGGCTTCTCGGCAAGACCTTCGTAGCCTGGCAATGAGGAGGACTGTCATGCATTTGCGTTCGAACAGTTGCAGGGGTGTCCAGGCTCCCCACAGGGGCCTGACAACTGGTTTCCGGTCATTCTGCCTCACTGCCCTCATGGCAAGCGCCGTGTACTGCGGGACGGGCGCCACGACGGCGCGCGCCGATTTCAAGTCCGGCTGGGACGCCTATGAGCGGGGCGACTTCCTCGCCGCCTTCAACGAATGGCAGCCGCTCGCCGAAAAGGGCGACACGCGCGCGCAGTTCAACATCGGCGTCATGTATGACGAAGGCAAAGGCCTGACCCAGGACCGGAGCAAGGCCATCGAATGGTGGACCATCGCCGCGGAAAAGGGCGACGCCCAATCGCAGCATAATCTCGGCCTCGCCTACCTCGCCGGGACCGGGGTCAGCCAGAATTATAACAAGGCCGTCTATTGGCTGAAGCGGGCGGCCAACCACGGCCTCATCCGCTCGCAATACGCGCTCGGCCGCATGTACGACTACGGCTTCGGCGTCGAGAAGAACGAGGTCGAAGCCGCCAAATGGATCCTCATGGCCGCCGAGCAGGGCTTCGACAAGGCCCAGTACAACATGGGCAAGCGCTTCCGCGACGGCATCGGCGTGAAGAAGGACCCCAAGGCCGCGGCGAAGTGGTTCATGGCCGCCGCGGAACGCGGGAATGCCCGCGCCCAGCATCATGTCGGCGTCCGTTACATGACCGGCGACGGCGTGAAGAAGGATCTCGTGTCCGCTTTCATGTGGCTTACGCTGTCCGCGCGCGCCGGCGACAAAGCAGCCGCGAGGGAACGCGACAAGCTGCGCGGGGAGCTGCCGGCAGCGCAACGCCAGGAGGCGGAGCACAGGGCCGACCAGTGGAAGCCCAAGGCGAAAAACGCCAAGGGATAAGGCCGACCGCCCGCGTCAAAGTCCACGCTCATCCGGCGCCGGTAACGGCGCGTACCGGACAGGCCGATTGGGCCGCCCGGAAAATTCATGGTACCAATTGCCGCAACGCGACCCGCGGGTAACGGAGCCCGCCGGGCGCAGCAGATATTGAGGCAAGGAGTACCCTGGAAATGGCCATCAAAGAAGGCGACAAGCTGCCCTCGGCAACCTTGCGGGTGCACGGCGAGGATGGCAGCCCGAAGCAGATCTCGACCGACGAATTCTTCGCCGGCAGGAAAGTCGTCCTGTTCGGCGTGCCGGGCGCGTTCACCCGGACCTGTTCGGCGAAGCACCTTCCCGGCTTCGTCCAGAATGCGCGGGCCATCAAGGCCAAGGGCGTCGACGAGATCGCCTGCATCTCGGTGAACGACGCCGCGGTTATGAGCGCCTGGGGCATGGCGCATGGCGCGACGGACAAGGTCGTCATGCTGGCCGACGGCAACGCGGATTTCACGACCGCCGTCGGCCTCGATGTCGACCGCCGCAGCAACGGCATGGGCACGCGCTCGCGGCGTTATGCGATGCTGGTCGAGGACGGCGTCGTCAAGAAGCTCGCCATCGAGCCGGAAGGCAGCTACGGCGCGTCGAGCGCCGAGACGATGCTCGAACAGCTCTGAGAGCCGGCCCGGCGCGATCAGCTTGTCCGGAGCCTGCGGCTGAAGCCCCTTTTTTTGCGGGGCTTGGCCGCAGGGCTCGCCCGACCGAGGATCCAGGCGGGAATCAGGGCCAGCGCAAAGACGATCGAGATCATGATGAAGCCGTCCTGATAGCCCATCGTCATCGCCTGCGCCTCGATCACCTTGCCGAGATAATTCAGCGCGCCGGAGTTGTGCAGCGCCTGCGGCAGCCCGGCCTGGCCCATCAGGTTGCCGACATAGTCGAGCAGCTGTTTGCTCACGAGGTTGCCCGGCGTCTGCGTCGCGGTGAGGGCCTCGCCATGAAACTGGATGCGTTGCTCGGTGAAGATCACGAGCGACGTGATGCCGAACGCCCCGCCGAACTGGCGGCAGAAATTCACGGTTCCCGATCCCTTGCTCACCTGCTCGGGCGTGAGCGCGCGCAGCGCCGACGCGCTGAGCGACGGCATGATCATCGCCATGCCGAAGCGCGCCACGACGATGTAAAGCGCAAAGGTCCAGAATGTCGTGTTGACGTCGGCGGAGCTCATCAGAAAGTTGCCGCAGGCGAACATGCTGATCCCGACCATCACCATGATATGCGCCGGGAACCGGTCCGCCAGCCGCCCGAAAAAGGACGTCGTGGAAATCACCAGAATGCCCGCCGGCAGCAGAAGAAATCCCGCGAGCCCCGGCGTGAAGCCCTGAACCTCCTGGACGAATACCGGCACGATGTAATTCGACGCAAAATTGCCGATGCCGAAGACGAAGGACACGGTCACGGCGGACGCGAACGTCGCGTTGCGGAACAGGCTGAAATCAAGCAGCGGCGACGGTATGCGTAGCTGACGCCAGACGAAGATGCTCCCGGTGACGAGCGCGGTCCCCGCCAGCAGGAGCAGCGAATTCGACGTCCAGCCGAGACGCTGGCCGTTCGCGCCGGCGGTCAGCAGAAAGACGATCGCCGCGCACAGGAGAATGAAGCTCAACCAGTCGAATTTGGGCAGGTCGCGGGCCGTGAGACCGCCCGGCAGAAAGGTGATCCCGAGCACGACCGAAACGAGGCAGAACGGAACCGGAACCAGGAAGATCTCGCGCCAGCTCAGCGCGTCAATGACCATACCGCCCAGCATCGGGCCGAGCATCGGCGCGATCTGAATGCCGGTGCCGTAGACCCCCATGGCAAGGCCGCGCATCTGCGGCGGGAATATCCGAAAAATGAGCGCCATCACCATGGGCTGGATGGTGCCGGCGGAAAATCCCTGCAGGACCCGGCCGACGATGACGAATTCGAAAGCGTTGCTGGAGACGGCAATCGTCGTCCCGACCAGGAACACGGCGTTGATGATCAGGAAGGCAAGCTTCTCGCCGAGCGCCTTGACCATCCAGGCGCTGAGCAGCTGGCTCGCCACCATGGTCGCGATGAAGGCTGTCGCCATCCACTGCGCGCGGTCCTGCCCGATGCCGTACGCGCCCATCACGCTGGGAATGGCGACATTGACGATCGTCGCGGACAACACCATCGCGACCGCGCCAGTAATACCGGCGATGGTTATGTACCATCGATAGGAAGGTCCGTGACGCGCGATCAGCGCGTCGACGTCATCGTATGTCAATATTGACCTCGACCATCATGCCGGGACGCAGTTTCCCGCCTTGTTGGTCTATTGCGATCCGAACGGGTAGTCGCTGGGTGATCTTGGTGAAATTGCCGCTCGGGTTCGGGGTGGGCAGGAGGGCGAATTCGCTCGTCGCCGCGTTGCCGATGATCGCCACCTTGCCGTGGAAGGTGTCGTCCGGATAGGCGTCGACGGAAACGTCGACCGGTTGTCCGATCTTGAGCTTGCGGACATCCGTTTCCTTGATGTTGGCGTCGATCCAGATCTTCGTCGGATCGTGCATGATCGCGAGCCGCTGACCGGGGGTCACGTACTCGCCCTTGTCGATGAACCGCCGATCGATCACGCCGGGGGTCGGCGCACGGATCGTACGGTCGCTTTCGTCAAGCTTCTGTTGCGCCAGCACGGCTTCGAGCTGGGCGCCGTCCTGCTCCATCACTGTAATCTGGCCTTTGATGACGTCGAGCTTCGCCCGGTCGGCCTTCGCTTCCAGCAGACGCGCATGTGCTTCGCTCAGACCGGCAACCACTTTGCGGTATTCGCCCTCGAGACGAAGCTTCGTCGTCCGCGCCTCGTCGAGCTGCCGGCGCGGTATGACGTTCGACTTGAACAGCCTCTCGGCCCGGCTGAGGTCGTCTTTCGCCAGATTGAGCTGCGCGCTCAGCGACGCGACCGACGCCTCGGCCGCCGCCGCGGCCGACAATAGCGTATTATAGTGCGTCTCGGTCTGCTGGTCGGTCATCTGCAGTTCACTGCGAAGACGCTCGCGGTCGGCCAAGTTGCTTTTCAGCCGAGCGTCGAGCTCGGCGACCTTGAGCTTGGATTCCCGATCATCGATCTGGAACAGGATCTGGCCCTTCTTGACCGCTTCGCCTTCGGTAATTTCGATCTTGGTGACCCAGCCCGAGACGCGGCTGCTGATGGTCGTGAGGTCGCCCGATATCCGCGCGTCGTACTCATAGACATGGGTGATGCGGTTGTGGATCTCGAAGCCGCCCCACGTCGCGCCGGCGATCAGAACGAGGAGCGCGATCACATGCTGGAGTTTGATCCGGCTGCGGCGGCCGACGTCGTGAGACAGCCCGCGGACGAAACGACGCGCCGTAAACGGCAACTTACCGCCATCTTTCTTGGCGGTCCTTAGCTCAGGATCGTTTGCGTCAGGCACAGTAAGGCTTTCGTCGACCGATCATGATGCGTCCGACCTATACTAACAGATAGGCTGCACTGCGGGACGCAGACGGCCATACAAAGCGGCCGGACGGCATTTCCGCTCCGGCCGACGGTTCATTGTCATCAAACCGTCTTCTTATACGAAGCAATTCGCCCTGGCGGATATGCGATTTCGTCATAGCAGAAATCGGTCCCTTGTCCGCAAGACGCCCGGCACGCGCGTCCGACCCCTATCGTTAGCCCGGCTAGCCGAATGGGTCAACCTGACCACCCCTGGCGGACGGTCCCGGAACCGTAGGTCTAGCCGGGATTGCTTAAGGGGCGATTAACCCACCTCTGCCATAATCGCCTGTTGCAGGCCACCCCTTGAATAATAAAGAGATTTTTCAAATAGTTATGGACGGCGACCTGGATTCCCTCGAGCTGCTTCGCGAGAAGGTGAAGGGAACGAATATCAACGAGCAGACCCTGCTCGCCACGGACTATCTGAACCATCTCAACGAGCCGATCATGCTCCTTGAGATGGTCGCCGATGCGCCAGAATTGTTGGATGAACTGGCGACCTGGCACCCGAAATCCTATGTCGAGCACTTTGCCGACAGCAGCTTCGCCGACAAGGACCTGGCGATCCGGGCCTATGCGGTCGCCCCGGAAAAGTACCGCGAGCCCTTCGACCGGACGATCGAGAGCGCGAGCCGCTGCATCTGCACGGCCGTCGAGGCGCTCGCCCAGCTTTCCAAGCAAAGTCGGACCGAGGATATGCGGACCATCGCGGGCGAGGTCACCACGATCCTGGGCGAGCTCGTCGACCGGGCGAGCTCGATCATCCACGGCAAGGTCACGACCCTCGGCCAGACGCAGATCGACCAGATCATGAACGGCTAGGGCCGCAGCGAACCAGCGCCCCGACAATCAAAGAGTGCTATGGTGGCGCATGCGAAAGGCGTATGCGTTCAACCGGAAGGCGGCCTTGTCGTGACCGGCGCGCGGAACCCGCAAGGCGGCAGATCCGAGATCCGACAGGTGCTCGACCACCTCGGCGCCGGCCGCTACGCCGAGGCCTTAGCGCTCGGCGAGCGGCTTGCCGACGGCGCGCTCGACGATCCCGTCCTGTGGCACGCCCTGGGTCTCGCCCATCACGCCCTCGACCGGCAGGAGCGCGCGATCGAGCTGCTCGCGCGCGCGAAAGCCGGCGCGCCGGGCGACAAGACGATCCGGCTGAATCTCGCCGCCATGCTCGAAGGCGCCCGACGCCAGGCCGACGCGCTCCGGGAATACGCCGCGCTGGCGCAGCTCCATCCGACCGACGCGGAATGCTTCCTGAAGCTCGCCACCGCCTTGCGGCGCGCGGGGCTCACGGACCGGGCCGTGGACATGGCCCAGCATGCCCTGCGCCTTAACCCGGCGTATGCCGAGGCGCACGCCCTGCTCGGCAATATTTACGCCGACGCGGCGCGCCTCGACGAGGCCCAGACACATCGCGAGAAAGCGGCGGCGCAGGCGCCCAACAACGCCGCCTATCACGCCGCGCTCGGCGATATCCGCCTGCTGTGCGGCGACGTCCACGACGCCGTTGCCGCCTACGACAGAGCCTGCGCGATCACCCCCACGGACGGCCTGCGCGTCCGCCGCGCGCTCGCCATGCCGGTCGTGGCCGAAAGCGCCGACGCGCTGGCGGCGGCGCGCGCACGTGTGGAAGCGGAGATTGCCAAGCTCGAGCAAAGCGGCCTGTCGATCGCGGACCCCGTCCGCGAGGTCGCGAAGACCTACTTCCAGTTCGGCGCGCAGGGCATCGACGACCGGCCTTTCCTGGAGCGGCTCGCCCGGCTGTATCTGGCCGCCTGCCCGTCCCTCGCTTACGAAGCGGAGCATTGCCGCGCCGCACCGCAGCCGCGCGAGGGACATCTCCAGGTCGGCTTCGTGTCACCGTATCTGCGCGATCACACGCTCGGCCGCCTGCTCGGGCCGATCATCGAGCGGCTCAACCGGGAGCGGATCGAGGTCACGGTCGCCGGCTTCGGTCCGCCGGCCGACGACATGGCGCGACGGATCGCGTCCTCGGCCGACCGGCGGATCATCCTGCCGCGCGACCTTGCCGGTGCGCGCGAGGCGCTCGCCGACGCCCGGCTCGACGTCATCGTCTATGCCGGCATCGGCATGGATCCGCTGCTCTATTTCCTCGCCTTCGCCCGGCTCGCGCCGTTGCAATGCACCGGCTGGGGCTATCCGATCACGAGCGGCATCCCCGCGATGGACGTCTTCCTGTCCAGCGCCCTGGTCGAGACCGCGGAGGCCGACGCACATTACAGCGAGGCGCTGGAGCGGATGCCCTCCCTCGGAACCTATTACCGGCGGCCGGCCATCCCGAAGCTCGACCGGCACGACGCGGCCCGGCAGGCAGGTCTCGACCCGTCCCGCCACATCTATCTCTATCCCTATAACCCGTTCCGCTTCCCGCCCGAGTTCGACCCGGTGATCGAGGAACTTCTCGGCCGCGATCCGCGCGCCGAGATCGCCATGCTGGAAGGACCCAGCCGGCGCCACCGCGCCCTGCTCGAACAGCGGCTCGCCCGGACCGCGCCGCAGAGCCGGGGCCGGCTGCGCTTTCTCGCCCGCCGACCCTATCAGGACTTTCTCGCGCTCTACCCCGCCGCCGACGTCGTGCTCGACCCGTTCGTTTTTTCGGGCGGCAACACCTCCTTCGAGGCCTTCGCGGCGGGCGCTCCCATCGTCACCCTGCCCGGCCCGCTGCGCCGGTCACGGCTGACCTACGCCATGTACCGGCGGATGCGCTTCACGGAATGCGTCGCCAAGGACACGGACGACTACGTCGCGAAGGCCGTCGCCATCGCCACGACGCCCGATTTGCGCCGCGTCCTCAGCCGCGAGATTGGCCAGCGGTCCGCCGTCCTTTACGAGGACGGGCAAGCGGTCAGCGATTACGAGGCGTTCTTTTTGCGGCACGCCGGCGGTTGACCGGCGCGGCGCGCCGGGCCGGCGCTTGCCACGGCATCAGTCTTCCTGAACGATCGCCATGATGCGCTTCAGCTTGTCGGCCCATTTCGCCTTGAGCGCCGCCACGTCGCGCCCCTTCCAGTCGTAGAACCCCTTGCCTGTCGAAACGCCGAGCTCCCCGCGCTTGACCATGTCCTGCAGCAGCGCACAGGGGGTGCGCGTGTGGTAGAAAGTCGGCACCAGCTCGCGATGGGTCTTTGCGGTGATCTGCAGGCCGCTGATGTCCTTCTGCAGGATCAGCCCGGTCACGCCCATTCGCGGCCCCAGCATACTGCGGCAAATCTCGTCCACCTCCTCCGCCGTGCAGTAGCCGTCCTCGATCATGCAGAGCGCCTCATGCATCATCGCGTGCTGCAGGCGATTGACGAGGAAGCCCTGGATGGGGCGGTTCACCATGATCGTCCGCTGGCCGTTGCGCGCCACCGCCGCGCGGCACGCTTCGACGACCGCGTCCTCGGTCGCCGCGCAGCGGACGAGCTCGACCAGCGGCATCGCCTCGGGCGGCTGGAAAAAATGCAGGCCGAGGAAACGCCCGGGCGCGCGCCGCCGGGCCGCCAGGTCCTCGATCGGCAGGCTCGACGTGTTGGTGGCGATGATCGGGCGGTCGCCATAGGCCGCTTCGAGGCGCTCGAACAGCGCCTGCTTGAGCGCGATGTCCTCCGGGATCGATTCGACGATGAGGTCGGGCGGATCGGCCGGCAGTGCGGCGGTCACCGTCACCCCGGGCGGGACGTCCGCCGCCTTCGACGGATCGCGGCTGAGCACCGCCGTTCGGTGTCCGCCGCGGGCGAAGGTGAGCGCGATGCCGCGCCCCATGACGCCGTAGCCGACCACCAGTACATCCTTGATTTCATTCGCCATGCCGCGCCCTGCCGATAGCCGTTCCCGCTGTGACGGGGGATTTTGGTCTCGTCCCTGCCTCTCGTGCTACGATAGCCCGCGATCGCCGCGGTCACGAGAGAAAGGCCATGACACCCGAAGACATTCTCAAGCATCCGGCCAATGTCTTAAGCCAGACCCAGCGGGAATTCTACTTCGAGCGCGGCTATCTGAAGGCGGAAGGGCTGATCCCCCAGGACATGCTGGACGCGCTGCGTGCGGCGACGGCCGAGCTCCTGGAAGAAAGCCGCGGCGTCGCCACCTCCAACGCGCGCTTCGACCTCGGCCCCGACCACAGCGCGCGCGACCCGCGGCCGCGCCGGATCCGCGCCGCCGTCGACCAGCATCCCGCCTACTGGGCCTTCGCGTCGTCGCCGCTGATGGCCGACCTCACCGCCGATCTCGTCGGACCCGACGTCAAGTTCCACAGCTCGAAGCTGAACTTCAAATGGCCGGGCGGCGCGGAGGAGGTCAAGTGGCACCAGGACATCCCCGCCTGGCCGCACACCAACTACAGCCCGGTGACGATCGGCGTCTATCTCGAGGACGTGACCGCCGCAGAAGGCCCGCTGGCAATGATTCCGGGCAGCCATGAAGGCGAGCTGTTCGATCATCAGGACCCGTCCGGGAAATGGATGGGATACATCGCCGAGGCTGACCTGAAGCGCGTGCCGCTCGACATGGCGGACGAGCTGGACGGGCCGGCCGGATCGGTGATCATGCTCAACTGCCGCACGATTCACGGCTCGCGGCCGGCGATGGCCGACAAGGCGCGGCCGATGCTGCTCAACGTTTATTCCTCGGCGGATGCGTTCATGCTGGGCGCGCCGCCGACCCCGACCTCGCATACCGGGGAGATCATCCGCGGCAAGCCCGCGCGCTGGTCGCACAACGATCCGCGGCCTTGCCGGATCCCGCCGGACTGGTCGAAGACCGGTTACGTGTCGATCTACGCGGCGCAGAAACACGAACGGGCCGCACAGGCCTGAGGCATATCGGAAACACAGGAAACGGGAGCAGGAACGCATGGACCTCGGTCTATCCGGCAAAGTGGTGCTGATCACGGGCAGCGGCAGCGGCATCGGCCAGCACACGGCGGTCGCCTTCGCCAAGGAAGGCGCCAAGGTTGCCGTCAATGACATCTCCACGAAGGGAATCGACGAGACACTCGGCATGATCGCTGCCGCGGGCGGCGAAGGCGTTGCCGCGCAATGCGACATCACGGACATGGACGCCGTCGCGGCCATGGTCGCCGCCGTCGAGGAGAAGTGGGGCCGGCTGGACATCCTGGTCAACAATGCCGCGGTGATGACGCAGCACGCGCTGTTCCTGGAGAAGACGCCGGCGCAATGCGATCAGGAGATCCGCGTCACGCTTTACGGCACGATCAATTGCATCCGGGCGGCGCTACCAGGGATGATCGAACGCAGCTACGGCAAGATCATCAATATCGCGACGGATGCCGCGCGCGTCGGCCAGGAGCGCGAGGCGGTCTACTCCGCGGCCAAGGGCGGCGTCATCTCCTTCTCCCGGTCGATCGCGAAGGAGGTCGGCAAGAACAACATCAACGTCAACGTCATCTCGCCGGGCGCGACCAACTCGCCGATGCGCAACGCCATCCTGGAAAAGATGCGCAAGGAGATGGGCGCGGAAAAAGTGGCCGCGCGCGAGGAGAAGGTGAAGCGCGTCTATCCGCTGCGCCGGATCGGCGAGATGGAGGACGTCAGCAACGCCGTGCTGTTCGCCGCCTCGGATCGGGCGCGCCAAGTCACCGGACAGGTATTGAGCGTCAACGGCGGATTCGCCATGCTGTAGCCGGCAGCGCCGGGCGCATCCATGCGTCGGCCTGCCGTCCGACTGGCCGTTGAGGATGCGACCGATGCTCCGTTTCGCCCGACTTGCCGCGCTTGCCCCCGCCGCCCTCGTCGCCGCCCTGGTGGCGGTCAGCGCCCCTGCCCTCGCCCAGAAGACGCTCGAGGCCGTCAAGGCCCGCGGCCAGCTGGTCTGCGGCGTGAGCCAGGGGCTGCCCGGCTTCTCCAACCCGGACGCCAAGGGTAACTGGTCCGGCTTCGACGTCGATTTCTGCAAGGCGGTCGCCGCCGCCGTGCTCGGCAGCGCAGACAAGGTCAAGTTCGCGCCGCTCTCGGCCAAGGAGCGCTTCACCGCGCTGCAGTCCGGCGAGATCGACCTGCTGTCGCGCAACACCACCTGGACGCTCACCCGCGACACCGCGCTCGGGCTCACCTTCGCCGGCGTGAGCTATTACGACGGACAGGGCTTCATGGTGCGCCGCAAGCTCGGCGTGAAAAGCGCCACGGCGCTCAACGGCGCGACGATCTGCGCCAATGCCGGCACGACGACGGAGCTTAACGTCGCCGACTATTTCCGCTCGCACGGCATGCAGTACAAGCTCGTGACCTTCGAGAAGTCGGACGATGCCTTCGCCGCCTATGTCAAAGGGCGCTGCGACGTCTACACCACCGACCAGTCGGGTCTCTACGCCCAGCGCGTCCGTCTCGACGATCCCGACCAGCATGTCATCCTGCCCGAGATCATCTCGAAGGAGCCGCTCGGCCCCGCCGTGCGCCATGGCGACGACGCTTGGTTCGGAATCGTCAAATGGACGCTGTTCGCGCTGATCAACGCGGAAGAGCTCGGCGTCACCAAGGCAAATGCGGCCATGCTGAAGACGAACAGCAAGAACCCGGCAGTCCGCCGCCTGCTCGGCGCCGAGGGCGATGCCGGCAAGAATCTCGGCCTCGATTCCGGCTGGGCGCTGCGGGCGATCGAGGCGGTCGGCAACTACGGCGAGATCTTCGAGCGCAACCTCGGCTCGGGATCGCCGCTCAAGATCGCCCGCAACGTCAACGCGCTCTGGACCAAGGGCGGCATCCTGTATGCACCGCCGGTGCGCTGAGCGCCCGCGCGCGTGGAAACCGTGAGCCGGCGGCGGCGTCCTGAGCGGCTCCGCGCGATCGCGGTGCAGATCCTGGTGCTGGCGGCCGTCCTGGCGCTGGCCGCCTGGTTCGTCGACAACACGCTGCGCAACCTCGCGGAGCGCGGCATCGCGTCGGGTTTCGGCTTCCTCGGCAGCACTGCCGGCTTCTCGATCATCTTCCATCTCATCCCCTATTCGGAGACCTCGAGCTACGGCCGCGCCTTCCTCGTCGGCCTGCTCAACACGCTGGTCGTCTCGGCGGTCGGCATTGTGCTCGCCACGGTCCTCGGCCTGCTGATCGGCGTCGCGCGCCTGTCGAACAACTGGCTCGCGGCCCGGCTCGCCACGGTCTACGTCGAGACCTTCCGCAACCTGCCGCTGCTGCTGCAGATCTTCTTCTGGTATTTCGCCGTTCTGAGCGCCATGCCGCAGCCGCGCCAGAGCCATGTCCTGTTCGGCGTGATCTTCCTCAACAATCGCGGCCTCTATTTGCCGAGCCCGCTGCTGACGGCCGATTTCTGGCCGGTGGTGGGCGTGCTCGCGGCCGGGATCGCCGCGGCCGTGCTGTTATGGCGGCGGGTGCGGCAACGCGGCGCGACAAGCATGCGAATGCGCGCCGCCTGCCTGGCGCTTGCCTTCGCGCCGGCGGCCGTCCTCGCCGCGTTCAGCCATCCGCTCGCCGGCTGGAGCCTGCCGCGTCTCGCCGGCTTCAGCTTCCAGGGCGGCATGGTGCTGATCCCCGAATTCGTCGGCCTCGTCCTCGGGCTGTCCTTCTATACCGGCGCCTACATCGCCGAGAATGTGCGCTCGGGCATCCTCGCCGTCGACAAGGGCCAGCGCGAAGCCGCGGAGGCGCTCGGCCTGTCGCGCGGCCAGACACTCCGACTCGTCATCCTGCCGCAGGCGATGCGGGTCATCGTGCCGCCGCTGACCAGCCACTATCTCAGCCTGACCAAGAACTCCTCGCTCGCCGCGGCGATCGGCTATCCCGAGCTGGTCTCCGTCTTCGCCGGCACGGTGCTGAACCAGACCGGGCAAGCCGTCGAGGTCATCGCCATCACCATGGCGGTCTACCTGGCGATCAGCCTCACCATCGCCGGCGCGATGAACCTCTACAACCGACGCGTCGCCCGCTTCGGAGAGAGCCCGTGAGCGCCGGCAACTTTCTTCGCAACAAGGCGAACGCCGCGACGGGCTGGGCGCGGCGGAATTTGTTCTCCTCGCCGTTCAACACCCTGCTGACGGCGGCCTGCGTGCTGTTCCTCTGCCTCGCCGTGCCGCCGGCGCTGGACTGGCTGATCATCAAGGCCAACTTCATCGGCGACAGCCGCAAGAGCTGCATCGGCGGCGGTGCCTGCTGGGTCTTCATCGAAGCCCGGCTCGGCCAGTTCCTCTACGGTTTCTATCCCGAAGGCGCACGCTGGCGCGTGAACCTCGCCTTCGCCCTGCTGATTGCCGGCGGCGCCGCCTTGATCTGGCTGCGGCTGCCCCGAAAAGGGCTGATCGTGGCCGTTCTGGCGCCGGCTTATCTCGCCATCGCCGCCTGGCTGTTCCATGGCGGTGACGGGCTGAGCCCCGTCGAGACGGCCAAATGGGGCGGGCTCTTCCTGACGCTGGTGGTCGCCGGCGTCGGCATCACGGTGTCCTTCCCGATCGGTGTCGCGCTCGCGCTCGGGCGGCGGTCGAGCCTGCCGGTCATCCGAATCCTGTGCGTTACCTTCATCGAGCTGGTGCGCGGCGTGCCGCTGATCACGGTGCTGTTCATGGCGTCCGTGATGCTGCCGCTGTTCCTGCCGGAAGGCGTCAACTTCGACAAGCTGCTGCGCGCGCTGATCGGCATTGCGCTGTTCTACGCCGCCTACATGGCGGAAGTGGTGCGCGGCGGCCTGCAGGCGATCCCGTACGGGCAATACGAGGCGGCGGAATCGCTCGGCTACGACTACCGGCAGACGATGCGCTACATCGTGCTGCCGCAGGCGCTCCGGCACGTGATCCCGGGCATCGTCGGCATCTTCATCGCGCTCTTCAAGGACACGACGCTGGTCCTGATCATCGGCCTGTTCGACCTCCTCGGCATCGTCCAGGCCGCCGTCTCCGACCCGCAATGGATCGGCTACAACGTCGAGGGCTATGTGTTCGCGGGCCTCGGCTTCTGGGTGTTTTGCTTCGCCCTGTCGCGCGTCAGCCAGCGCCTGGAGAAGAAGCTGGCTTTTACAAGCAAGCGCTCTCAATGAGACAACTTATTGGAGATTAATCCTAGGATTAAAGGTATATAGTTGTTGTAAATATTCCGTCTATTCTCTACCTAGCGTTTAACGATTTGTTATTCTTGCTTTACCACCCTGTCATGACGCCCTCCTGCGCGACGACGGCACGCTTGCCGCCTACCTCCGTGCGGAGAGAAGACTGAAGTCAAAAATAAGGGATGTGTGTCATGGCATTATGGGATTTTCGGAAATTGCACGAGTCCCTCACGATTCGTGTGCGAATCTTCATTCTCGCCGGTCTTGGCATATTCGGCATGGCCGCGTTAACCGGCGCCTATCTGCTCGGCGAGTTCCGCGTAGAGGCCGCCCAACACAACGAAAAGGAGAATTCTGATCTCATGAAGCTTGTGGAAGAGATCACCGTTGCCGGACTGCAACTCCGGCAACATGAAAAGGATTTCCTACTTTCATCCGACAAGAAATATGCAGTGAGCTATCAAAATTCCGCCGCCCGCTTCTCCGAGCTGGTGGACGCCATGGGCGCGCTGCCTCTTACCAAATCGATTTCGGACTCGGCTCTCGAATTGGAGGACGCCGTTACGCGCCTCACGTCGAAGTTCGGAGAGATCGTGCAGCTGCAGGAAAAGATCGGCCGCCTCGACCAGGAAGGCCTCGCGTCGAAGCTGAACGAACAATTCGATGCGATCGATCACAAATTCGCCGTTGCCGGGCTCGATCAGCTCCGCGGCACGCTTCTCGTCATCGCGCGCTACTTGCGCGAGTTCAAGGCGGCGCCGGACCGGGACGTGGTCAGCTCCATCAGCGAAGTGCGCCAGGACTTCGACCTGCTGCTCAAATCCGTCAATAAAGGTCCCGACTTCGCAAAAGAGATCAGTGGCATGATGGACGCATATCAAAGCACCATCAAAGCCTGGGTCGACACCACCATCCGTCTTGCCGATGACACGCAGCAGCTCGGCAAGATACACGCCGAGATGCAGCCGGCGCTGCAGCATGTCACCGACATCGCGACGCAGGGCGTCAAGGCGGCGCACGCCACCGCAGGGCGCACGCGCAGCCTGCTCCGTGTCATCGTTCTCGCAACCGCCATCATCATGCTGATCTTCGTGGCCGGCATGAGCTACACCTTGGGACAAGGCATCAGCCGGCCGCTGGCCGGGCTGACCCGCGCGACGACCGACCTCGCGGCCGGCAGGCTCGAGCTGGACATACCGGCCGCCGATCGTAAGGACGAGATCGGCCACCTCGCCCGTGCCGTTCTCATCTTCAAGCAGAACGCCCTCGAAAAGCGAAGCCTTGAAGCCAAGGAAACGGAAGACCGCGCTGCTAAGGAACGGCGGGCGAAATCGGTGGAGGCGCTCATCCGGACGTTCGAGTCGGCATCGAACGCGGTGTTGCAGAACGTGCTGGATGCCGCCGACAGCCTGCAGCATACCTCGGAGACAATGGCGACCGCCGCCGAGATGACCAACCGGCAATCCGAAACCGTGCAGAACGGCGCCGAGGCGGCGTCCCGGAACGTGCAGACGGTGGCCGCCGCGACGGAGCAGCTTTCCGGCTCGATCGACGAAATCAGCCGTCAGGTCACGCAGTCCAACGAAGTGGCGGAAAAGGCCGTGACGGTCTCGCGCGAGACGCGGGAAACGATGCAGGGACTTGCGACCTCGGCCGAGACGATTGGCAACGTCCTCAACCTGATCCAGGAAATCGCCGCGCAAACGAATCTGCTCGCCCTGAACGCCACGATCGAGGCGGCCCGGGCCGGCGACGCAGGCAAAGGATTTGCCGTCGTGGCGAGCGAGGTCAAGCAGCTGGCGAACCAGACCTCGAAAGCGACCGACCAGATTGCGGAACAGATCACGACGATCCAGACGACGGCGACCAACGCGGTCGAGGCGATCAATCAAGTGAATGCCGTAATCGAGCAGATTTCCGGCTATTCGGCGACGGTCGCCAGCGCCATCGAAGAACAATCTTCGGCGACGCGGGACATCGCGGACAACGTGCAGCAAGCTGCGGGCGGAACGAATACCGTGACCCAGAGCGTGAGCGGCCTGAATGAGGCGGCCAACGAGACCACGCAGGCCGCCCAGCAGGTCAAGCTCCTGTCCGGCAACCTGGCGACCGAGGCCGAGCGGCTCAGGGAGGTGGCGACGACCTTCCTGGAGAATGTCCGGGCCGCCTGATCGATAGCAGCGCCCGCCGCCGCATCGGCGGCGGGCGTCTGTTTCCGCCGCCGATCAATTGGCTTGCTTTCGCAGACCCGGTTTGCATCATGCGAAGACAGTCAATCGAGTGGAACGATCCATGAAAGTCTGCATCTTTGGCGTCGGCGCGGTTGCCGGGGTCGCCGGCGCGCGGATGGCGCGCAGCGGCATGGACGGGCTCAGCTTCGTCGCCCGCGGCGCGCATCTCGACGCGATCCGGCGCAAGGGGCTCACCGTGCGCGACCAGTCGGGCGCATGGACCGTGCCCGTCCATGCGACGGACGACACCGCGTCGCTCGGCGTCCAGGACGTCGTCATCATGGGGCTCAAGGCGCACACCATCGCCGCCGCCCTGCCGCAGGTCGCGCCGCTGATCGGGCCGGATACCGTCATCGTGCCGACGATCAACGGTATTCCCTGGTGGTATTTCCATGGCCTGCCGGGCGACTGGCCGAAGCCGCATCTCGACAGCGTCGATCCCGGCGGCCGGATCTGGAGCGCGCTGGGACCGGAACGGGCGATCGGCTGCGTCGTCTACATCGGCTCCAACATTCCCGAGCCCGGCACGCTCGAGCACAACAACGGCGGCACCTACGTGGTCGGCGAGCCGGACCACAGCCGGAGCGAACGCGTTGCGCGCGTTTCCGAGCTGTTTACCGCCGGCGGCCTCAAGAGCCCCATCGCCGACGACATCCATGCCGAGGTCTGGGCCAAGCTGTGGGGCAACCTCACCGGCAACCCGCTGAGCGTGCTGTGCGACGCCGGCTGCGACGCGTTGGTGCTCGACCGCGACGTCGGCAAGGTGATGGCCGACATGATGCGGGAAGCGGCGCGCGTCGCCGCCGCGAACGGCTGCACGACCAGCCCGGACATCGAGGAGAAGCTCGACTCCTTCCGCCGTCTCGGGCCGATCAAGTCCTCGATGCTGCAGGATTTCGACGCGGGCAAGACGATCGAGCTCGACGCGCTGCTCGGCGTCATCGGTGAACTCGGCCGGCTGTCCGGGATCGAGACGCCGAAATGCGACATGGTCTACGCACTGACCCGCCTCAAGGCGAGCCTCGCGGGGCGCTACGCGCCGCCCCGCTAGACCGCCCGGGCCGGAGGCTCAGCGGAAATCGAAGCCCATCGCCTTGAGCTGCTCGCGCAGCTTGTCGCGCCGCGGCACCGCGAATTTCTCGTCGATGTCGCGGGTCCAGGAATCGCGCGTCGTCTTCTTGCCGACCGCGTCGTAATGCGCGGCGAGCTCGGTGTCATAGGCGTCGAGCTCCGCCTCGAGGCCCTCCGTCCGGTAGCGCTCGTAATGGACCAGCGTGTCGTAGTCCATGCGCGGCTTCTGCTTCGGCGCTTCGGCCGGCCAGCCGAGGCACATGCCGAAGACCGGATAGACCCGCCGCGGCATGCCGAGCAGCTTGCCCACCTCGTTCGGATGGTTGCGCACGGCGCCGATCATCAGGCCCTTGATGCCAAGCGAGTCCGCCGCGAGATAGGCCGACATGCCAACCAGCGCCGCGTCGATCGACGACACGAGGCCGTATTCGAGGTTGTTGTTCTCGAGGTCGTGGCCATGCCGCTTCATCGCCGCTTCCATGCGCGTCAGGTCGGCGCAGAACTGCAGATAGACCGGGCATTCGGCGACATGCTTCTGGTTGCCGGTGAGGACCGCGAGCTCCTTCTTGGTCTCGGGGTTGCGCACCACGATGACGCTGTAGGCCTGGATATTGGACGAGGTCGGCGCGCGAAAGGATGCGGCCAGGATCGCCTTCACCTGCGCCTCGGTTACCGGCTCCTCGGAGTATTTCCGGATGCTGACGCGGTTGTGCAGGACCTCGATGGTTTCGCTTGTTATTTCCGCCTTGGCCGGATCGGACCGTATGTCGTGCGGCATGAAGTTTCGCCCTCCGCGTCGAATTTTTGCGATAAATCAGAAAGTTTGGTGAACCGGCCAGCCAAGGATCACCACAGGCGGGCTCGGATTGGGGTTGCCGTACCGAAACTTAGCACAAACCAAGCGTGCTTGTCTCCGGCCGGTCCGTCCCCCTGGATTTCCGCCGCATCCGACGAATACGCCCGGCATGCGCTCTATGCAGCGCGCAGTAGTCCGTGAAAAATCGGAGTAAGAGCTCGAGCTCGGCATCGCTGTACGTCTTCAGCAGATCAAGTCCGTCGGCACGGATCGGCTGCCAAATCGCATGCACGCCTTTCTTCGCGGCCGGCGTCGCCTCAATCTTGATGCTGCGCCGATCCTGCCGATCCCGAATGCGACGGACGAAGCCGGCCCGCTCCAGGCGATCCAGCGCAGTCGTCATCGCCCCTCGGGTCAGCCCGACGATCTCGGCAAGCCTGCTCGCGGAAACCGATCCTTGCTCCAGGACCGCGCCGAGGCATCGGAGATCCGTTCGGTTGATTCGCAGCCGATTTGCCGCCGCTTCATCGACGGCATGCGTTTCGGTTTGCGCCGCAGGAATTAGCGCACTCAGTGACTGAACCAGCTCTTGACGATTATTTGGTTTTCTAATCATTTGATAATCAAATTATATATCTTCAGATGTCTCCCGTGAAGGAGGTTTCGATGATCCTGGTTATCGGCGCGACAGGCACGATCGGAACGCAGCTCGTTACCCAACTTTCCGGGGCCGGGTATCCGGTGCGCGCCCTCACCCGAAATCTGGACAAGGCGGCAAAATTCAAAGGCGGAATTGAGATCGTCGCCGGCGATCTCGACGATGAAGAATCCTTGGTAAAGGCCATGTACGGCGTCGAAAGATTTTTTCTGATAACCGCGAACACGCGGCAGGATCGGAATGCATTGGCGGCCGCGATAAAAGCCGGGGCTACTCACGTCGTTAAGATTTCGACGCAGGAGGCCGGATGGAGTTCCGTACAGGGACACGGGCACTGGCATAAGGAGCGCGAGGATCTGATCCGGGCATCCGGACTCAAGTGGACCTTTCTGCGGCCGTCAATGTATATGAGCTTTGCGCTGACCTGGGCCAAAAGCATTCAGACAGACAACGCCATTTACGCGGCTGGCGGGCAGGGAGAAATTGGATCTGTCGATCCGTGGGACGTCGCGGCGGTTGCCAAAGCGGCGCTTACCGCACCGGGACATGAGAATGCCGCATACGAGCTGACGGGACCGGAGCTCCTGAGCTTTGACGACATGGCTGCGGTGCTTTCAAAAGTCACCGATCGGCCGATCCGGCGCGTCGCGATCACCGAAGCCGGACAAGGCGAAATCTTCGCGAAAATGGGGCTGCCGCCCTATGTCGTGGCGGGGCTCGTCGAGACATTTTCGCTTATTCGGGCAGGCCGATTTGCCTATCTGACAGAGGATATCGAACGCGTGACGGGCGCGCCGGCCCGTACATTCGAGATGTGGGCGCGAGAGCATGCCGCACCATTCCGTTGACGGCGATTTGCTTGGTTGCCGGCTCCCTTCGAGCCATTGAACCGATTGGGCCTCTGATCGAGCTCCGTTCCTAGGCGGCGACGCCCGGCACCGTTTCCTCGGTCAGCGTGTTGGTGCCGCGCACGGTCGCGCGCATGAAGATGCGCCGCTGGTCGAGCGGATAGTCCATGGTGGCCGTATGCACCGCCGAGCGGTTCTCCCAGATGATCGTGTCGCCCAGACGCCAGCGGTGCCGCCACTGGAATTCAGGCCGGTCGCACCAGGCGAAGACCTCATCCAAAAGGGCGTCGCTCTCCGCGCGCGGCATGCCGTCGATCGCGACCGTGTGGTAGGGGTTGATGTAGACTGCGGGGCGGCCCGACTCCGGATGGCGCCGGACGACGGGATGGATAACCTCCGGCTTGGCCTTGTCCTCCGCCGACAGATGTCCGGTCGAGAGGCCCTGCCGCCCGCCGTAGCGGAAGCGCGCCTTCAGCCCGGTGATCCGGCGCTTCAGATCCCCCGGCATCGCCTCATACGCCATATACATGTTGGCGAAGCGCGTATCGCCGCCCCGGGCCGGTAGCTCGAGCGCGTGCAGCAGCGTCGCCTTGGCCGGCACCTGGTCGTAGCTCAGGTCGGAATGCCAGCCGACGCCACGGCTGGCGCCGACCTTGTCGAACTTCCCGTCCTTGTCGACGTTGGTCATCATGACGATGTCCTCCGCCTCGGGATGGCGGTATTTCTTCGCGACATGCGGCTGCAGCGCGCCGAAGTTCCGCGCAAAGGCCATGAACTGCGGCGGCGTCAGCGTCTGCCCGCGGAAAACCAGCACGAGATTGTCCACGAAAGCCTTCGAGACCGCCTGCGTCGTCGCTTCGTCCCAGGGCGCCAGCATATCGAGGCCGCGCACTTCCGCACCCGCTGCTTCGCCCAGCTTGTGAATTTCGAACCGCATTCCCGCCGTCCTGTTCCTGCAAGTTACCGCGCACAGCCCGCGCGGAACACTCTATGATAGCCGCCGGATAATAGCGAAAATCCGCAAACGGATAAAAGCGGGACGGGAGGGAGAGGCATGACGGCGCAGACGGCAAGCCCCCGCGGCGGCGGACCTTCCCCGGCAACCGGGAAGCCGGCCGAATGATCGCGAATCGCCAGCATGCCGCGCGCTTTTCGCTTACCAATGAGCTGCATGCCCGCCCCTATCAGACGCTCGCCGCCCCGGCGCGGATCATCCATTTCGCCCTGCTTACCGGCGAGACGCCGGACGCCGATGCGGCCGACCGCGCCCATCTGGCCGCGCTGTGCGAACGGTACGGCGTGAACACGCCGGATATCGGCATGAAGCATTTTGATGCGGATTTCAGCGCGTTCCATCTAAAATGGGAGCGCCATACCGAATTCACCGCCTATACCTTCTTCGTCCGGGACGACGCCGCGGACCCCCTCGCCGCCCCCGCCGGCGGCCCGGTGCCTCAGGACTGGCTGGTTACGACGCCGGGCGAGCTGCTCGTCGCCGCGACGGTGGTGCTGGCGAAGGACGCGCCGCGTGAGGAAGACGTGCCGCGCTCGAGCTGGTTCGTGCGCGACAGCCTCTGCTGCAGCGCGGTCAGCGACGGCGCCGCGCTCATCTGGACCGATTTCCGGATTCACGAGGACGGGTTCAGCCGCTTTCTCGTGCTCGACAAGGGTTTGAGCGACCGGCGCGGCGGGCGGCTCGTCCAGCGCCTGCTGAATATCGAGACCTACCGCACGATGGCGATGCTGGCGCTGCCCGAGGCGCAACGGCTCAGCCCTGCCATCGCCGGGATCGACCACCGCCTGACCGAGCTCGTTTCTTCCATGCGGGCGACCGACGTCTCATCCGAGGATCGCGGCCTGCTCGAGAAACTGACCGCGCTCGCCGCCGAGGTCGAGGCCTTGCAGGCCGCCTCGACCTACCGCTTCACCGCGGCCCGCGCCTATGACGCGCTGGTCCGCGCCCGAATCCACGAGTTGCGCGAACAGCGCGTCGAGGGCTGGCAGACGATCGAGGAATTCATGGACCGCCGCTTCGCCCCGGCGATGCGCACCTGCGCCTCCGTCGCGGACCGCCTGGAGCGACTGTCGCAGCGTGTCACCCGTGCCTCCACCCTGCTTCGCACGCGGGTCGACATCGCGCTCGAAGACCAGTCGCAGGGCCTGCTCGCCTCGGTCGAGCGCAGCGCGCGCCGCCAGCTCGGCCTGCAGCAGACGGTCGAGGGCCTGTCCGTCGCGGCGATCAGCTACTACGTGCTCGGCCTCTTGTCCTACGCGATGACGGCGATCGAGAAGATCAACCCCGCCTTTCCCGCAAAGCTCCTGACCGGCGCGGCCATCCCCTTCATCATCCTCGTCGTCTGGCTCGGCATCCACCGGCTCCGGCGGCGTTACATGCAGGATGATTGATCCGGCCCTGCCTGCGGGGTCGTAGGGCCGCGGCCCGATTCAACCCGCGCCGGGCAATTTGCTATGGTGACGGAAACCGGTTCGGGGACAGGGAAGCGCAGGAAATGCAAAATCAAACTTACGACTACATCATTGTCGGCGCCGGCTCGGCGGGCGCCGTGCTCGCCAACCGCCTCAGCGCCAGCGGACAGTACCGCGTGCTGCTGCTCGAAGCCGGCAAGCCGAGCCATCCCTGGTCGCCGATCCCGATCGGGTTCGGCAAGCTGCTGGACCACCCGGCCGCCAACTGGTGCTTCGAGTCCGAGCCCGAGGCGAGCACGGCGCAGCGCAAAATCCCGGTACCGCGCGGCAAGCTGCTCGGCGGGTCGAGTTCCATCAACGGCATGGTCTTCGTGCGCGGCCAGGCGCAGGACTACGACCACTGGGCGCAGCTCGGCAATCGCGGCTGGAGCTACGCGGACGTGCTGCCCTTCTTCAAGAAAATGGAGAGCTACAAGGGCGGCGACGACGCGCTGCGCGGCCGAGACGGCCCGCTCAAGATCAGCGACACGCTGGAGAAAGGCCCGTTCTACGACGCGATGATCAAGGCGGGGCAGGAGATCGGCCTCAAGTTCAACCCGGACTACAACGGGGCGAGCCAGGAAGGCATCGCCATGACGCAGGCGACGATCAACAAGGGCCGGCGGATGAGCACGGCTTATTGCTACCTCGATCCCGCGCGCGGGCGGCAGAACCTGGAGATCAAGTCGGGCGCGCTGGCGGAATCGCTCGTGATGGAAGGCACGCGCTGCGTCGGCGTGCGCTATGCCGTCGGCGGCGCGGTGCAGGAAGCGCGCGCAGCGCGCGAGGTCATCGTCAGCGCGGGCTCGATCAAGTCGCCGCAGATCCTCGAGCTGTCGGGCATCGGCCGGCCGGAGGTGCTGCAGGCCTGCGGCATCGACGTGCGCCACGCGCTCCCCGGCGTCGGCGAGAACCTGCGTGACCACTACTCGCCCCGCATGAAATGGTCCGTGACGCTGCCCGGCGCGACCTATAACGACACCGCGCGCGGTATGGGCCTCGTCATGCAGGCGCTGCGTTACGGGCTGACCCGCAAGGGCTTTCTCGCCATGCCATCGACGCCGATCCGCGTCTATGTCCGCACCCGCGAAGGGCTGGAAACGCCCGATGCGGGCTTCTCCGTCCTGCCCTTCTTGGTCGGTCCGAACCGCACGGTCGCCAAGGAGCGCGGCATCACGCTCAGCGTCCACGTGCTGCGCTCGGACAGCACCGGCAGCATCCACGTGAAATCGGCCGATCCCAAGGCGCCGCCCGCGATCCGCTTTAACTTCCTGTCCGCGGAAACGGACCGCACCGGCACGCTCGCCGCGATGCGCAAGGCGCGGCAGCTTATGGGCGCCTCGGCGATGAAGTCGGTCATCGGCCAGGAGATCGCGCCCGGCGAAGCGCTGCAGAAGGACGACGAGATGCTCGACTGGGTGCGCCACAACGCCGAGACCACCTATCATCCGGTCGGCACCTGCAAGATGGGCCAGGACCCGATGGCGGTCGTCGACAACCGGCTGCGCGTGCATGGGCTGCAGGGGCTGCGCGTCGCCGACGCCTCGATCATGCCGACGCTGACCTCCGGCAACACCAACGCGCCCTCGATCATGATTGGCGAAAAGGCATCCAGCCTGGTGCTGGAGGATGCGGCCCGCGCGGCGTAGCGCGGCCTTACAACAGGTCGAGCTGCGCCTTCTGGGGTTTCGCGGGCGGTGCGGCGGGGCTGACCGGCTTCAACAGCTCCGCGTCGTCGTTCCGCACGCTGTTGACGCGGGTCCCGACCGGATAGGCGGCGAGCTTGCCGCGATAGGAATGCAGCAAGGCAAGCGCCGCCTTGGGCGTTCCCGTCAGCCAGGCCGGGAAGTCCGCAGGGTCGAGGATCACCGGCATACGCCCGTGGATCCTGGCAATGCTGGGGGCCGCCTCGGTCGTGACGATGGTGCAGCTCTCGATCTCACCGCCGTCGGCGCCCATCCAGTGCTCCCACAACCCGGCGAAGGCGAAAGGCACGTCGCCCTCGAGCGTGACGCGCCAGGGCTGCTTGCCGCCGTCCGGGCGTTTTTCCCATTCATAGAAGCCATCCGCCGGGATCAGGCAGCGGCGGCGGCGAAAGGCGTGCCGGAAGGCCGGCTTCTCGGCCACCGTCTCGGCCCGCGCGTTGATCAGCCGGGCGCCGATCGCCACATCCTTGGCCCAGGATGGGATGAGGCCCCAGCGGAACAGGGTGAAATGCGGCTTCGGGTCGTCGCCCACCAGCCTTACCGCGGCCACGTCCTGCGTCGGCGCAATATTATAGCGGGGCGGCAGGTTGGGCAGCTCGTCGAAGCCGAACAGGTCGCGAAGCGCCGCGCTCGGCGTGGTCAGGCTGAATCGTCCGCACATGCTTCCCGCCCCTCAATCGCGCCGCTTTATCGCGCGCAGCACGGCCGTCGTCTCGATCACCACATTGTTGCGCTCCTTGATCGCAAGCAAGAGCTCGAACTCGGTGATCTTCTTGAGCTGGAGGTCGCTGTGCCAACGCGGCTCGAGCACGAGCGACGTGGTTAGGACCTCGAAATCCACGCCGATCATCAAAGCGACCGGCGTGTTGGCGCGGCCGTCGCGAATCCATTCTTCGCACTGCCGCCGCGAGAACATGGCGAGCCCGTCGACCGTTACCGGCCGGACATGGGTGGGATCGCCGAGAAAGGTGTCGTGGCGCGGATGAGGAACCGTGATATGGACCTGCGCGTCATGCCGGCAGACGCGATAAAGCTCCCGGAAAACATCGAAATAGAGGTCCGGCGTCGCGCCGAGATGCTCGAGCACATGGGACATGACCACTTCGTCCACCGAGTCGCTGGGCCAAGGCCAAGGAAAACTTTCCAGATCGGCGACCTCGTCCGGCGCGCAGCCTTCGAACTTGTCCACATTATGATACCCGTCCCGCTTCCTGTATCCGCATCCAAGATTTAATTTCATTGCTCCCTTTCATCCCCGTGCGGGTCGAACGGTCTGTTTCAAAAAGATTTCTGTCGCGTGATAGCTGCTGTCACAAAGCAACACGAGTCGAGAGGCCGTTCTTATTAACCCTTTTACCGTAGACACCCCAGCCACATTTGGTATCGTACCGCCAACAGACCACGAAATCTTGTGGTTTATTCACAAAGTATTCTTTCCACAGCTGTGGACAGGAGGGGGAATGGTGGACGCTGCCGACGCTTTGGCGCGGGATTTGGGGCCTGTGGATAACATCGCCATGGAAGGGATTACCCTCTCGCCGGACACGGTCGAGCAAGACATGCTCGAGCAGGTTTACGAGGACGGCCGGTCGCATCCCGTCGGCACCGTGGTCGCGCAGAACGAGCGCGGTATCCGGGTAACGATCGACCGCCGGCGCGACGCGAATCTCACCGAATTCGGCAAGGCCACCCTGTCCGACCGCTACCTGATGCCCGACGAGAGCTACCAGGATCTGTTCGCGCGCGTGGCGATGCATTTCGCGGACGATTCGGCGCATGCGCAGCGGCTCTATACCTATATGAGCAGCCTGTGGTTCATGCCGTCGACCCCGATACTGTCGAACGGCGGCACCAAGCGCGGCCTGCCGATTTCCTGTTTCCTCAACGAGGCGACCGACAGCCTGCGCGGAATCGTCGACCTGTGGAACGAGAATGTCTGGCTTGCCGCGCGCGGTGGCGGCATCGGCAGCTATTGGGGCAATCTGCGCTCGATCGGCGAGCAGGTCGGCCAGAACGGCAAGACCTCGGGCGTGGTGCCCTTCATCCGGGTGATGGATTCGCTGACGCTGGCGATCTCGCAAGGCTCGCTGCGGCGCGGCAGCGCCGCGGTCTACATCCCGATCGACCATCCCGAGATCGAGGAATTCATCGAGATCCGCCGCCCGACCGGCGGCGACCCGAACCGCAAGGCGCTCAACCTGCATCACGGCATCCTGATCTCGGACAAATTCATGCGCGCCGTCGAGGCCGATGACGAATGGGCGCTGTTGAGCCCGAAGGACCGCTCGGTGCAGCGCAAGGTCCGCGCCCGCGACCTGTGGATTCGCATGCTGACCGCACGGGTCGAGACGGGCGAGCCCTACATGGTTTTCATCGACCATGTGAACCGCGCCATTCCCGAGCATCACAAGCTCGCCGGCCTGAGCGTCAAGACCTCGAACCTGTGCACCGAGATCACGCTGCCGACCGGCCTCGACAAGGATGGCATGCAGCGTACCGCGGTCTGCTGCATCACCTCGCTCAACCTGGAGCGCTACGACGAGTGGGAGAAGGATCCCCGCTTCATCGAGGACATCATGCGCTTCCTCGACAATGTGCTTCAGGACTTCATCGACAACGCGCAGGACGACTTCCAGCGAGCGACCTATTCGGCGATGCGCGAGCGGTCGGTCGGGCTTGGCGTCATGGGCTTCCATTCCTTCCTGCAGAAAATGCGCATTCCGATGGAAGGCGTGATGGCGAAAGTCTGGAACAAGCGGATGTTCAAGCATATCCGCGCCCAGGCGGATGCGGCGTCCCGCAAGCTGGCGGAAGAGCGCGGCGCCTGCCCGGACGCCGCCGATTACGGCATCAAGGAGCGCTTCTCCAACAAGATGGCGGTGGCGCCGACCGCATCCGTCTCGATCATCTGCGGCGGCGCATCGCCGGGGATCGAACCCAATGCGGCCAACAGCTACACGCACAAGACGCTGTCCGGCTCCTACAACGTGCGCAACAAGTACCTGAAGGCGCTGCTGGCCGAGAAAGGCCGCGACGACGCGGAGACCTGGTCATCGATCACGACGCATGAAGGATCGGTGCAGCATCTCGACTGCCTGTCGGACGACGAGAAGGCTCTCTACAAGACCGCCTTCGAGATCGACCAGCGCTGGATCATCGAGCACGCGGCGGACCGGGCGCCCTTCATCTGTCAGGCGCAGTCGGTCAACGTGTTCCTGCCGGCCGACATCCACAAGCGCGATCTGCATCAGATCCATTTCCAGGCATGGAAGAAAGGCGTCAAGACGCTCTATTACTGCCGCTCGAAATCGATCCAGCGGGCGGAGGTCGTGACCAAAGACACCGCGAACGGGCGACACGCCACGGTCCCGCTTCTCGGCAAGGTCAATGGCAACGACCAGCCGCATGCCGGCGACGGCAATCCGATCGATTACGAGGAATGCCTCGCCTGCCAATAACGGCTTGGGGACAAGATAAAGAGAAACGGAGTTACCAGGACATGTCGCTGCTCGATGCCGAACCAATATACAAGCCCTTCCACTATCCCTGGGCCTATGACGCCTGGCTCACCCAGCAGCGCATCCACTGGCTGCCGGAGGAAGTGCCGCTCGCCGATGACGTGAAGGACTGGCGGCACAAGCTCAGCGACGGCGAGCGCAACCTGCTGACGCAGATCTTCCGCTTTTTCACCCAGGCCGACGTCGAAGTGAACAACTGCTACATGCGGCACTACGGCCGGGTGTTCAAGCCGACCGAGGTCCAGATGATGTTGGCCGCCTTCTCGAATATCGAGACGGTGCACATCTCCGCTTACTCGCACCTGCTCGACACGCTCGGCATGCCCGAGCTCGAATACCGCGCCTTCCTCAAATACAAGGAGATGAAGGACAAATACGACTTCATGCAGCAATGGGGCGTCGAGACGCGCGAGGACATCGCAAAGACGCTGGCGGTGTTCGGCGCCTTCACGGAAGGTCTGCAGCTCTTCGCCAGCTTCGCGATGCTGCTGAACTTCCCACGCTTCAACAAGATGAAGGGCATGGGGCAGATCGTCACCTGGTCGGTGCGCGACGAGACGCTGCACACCAACTCGATCATCCGTCTGTTCCAGACCTTCCGGCAGGAAAACGAGGACATCTGGACCGATGCGGTGCAGCATGATCTCTACATCGCCTGTTCGACCATCGTCGATCACGAGGATGCGTTCATCGACCTCGCCTTCGAAGTCGGCGGCGTGGAAGGGCTCGAGGCGGCCGACGTCAAGCGCTACATCCGCTACATCGCCGACCGCCGGCTGATGCAGCTCGGCCTGCAGCCGATCTTCCATGTCGAGAAGAACCCACTTCCCTGGCTCGACGAGATTCTGAACGGCGTCGAGCACACGAATTTCTTCGAGAACCGGGCGACGGAATATTCTCGGGCGGCGACCCGCGGCACGTGGGACGAAGCGTTCGACTGACGTCTACCTAAGCAGCCCGTTTCGTGGGCAGCCTTTCCCCTGCTCCCTGTGCCTCGGGGCAGGGGATTTTTCTTCTCTCCGTCATCGGCCTGCGCGACAAGAACCGATGCCCGTAAAGATTCTCGACGCTTACCGGCCCGGCGCGATCGGCGCGATTACCGAGATGCACGCGCGCTACTACGGCGCGCATTGGGGCTTCGGCCTGTTCTTCGAAGCGATGGTGGCGACCGAGCTGGCCGCCTTCCTGTCACGCTTCGACGATGCGACCGACCGGTTCTGGGTCGCCGTCGCGGACGACAGGATCGTCGGCTCCCTGATCATCGACGGCGGCGAGCCGGAGGCTGCCGAGCTCGGCGCGCATCTCCGGATGTTCATCGTCGACGAGGCCTTTCGCGGCAAAGGCCTCGGCCGCGACCTGATGCAACGCGCCGTCGCCTTCTGCGACGATTGCGGCTACGCCCGATCCTACGTGACGACATTCGAAGGCCTCGACGACGCGCGCCGGCTTTACGAGCGCTTCGGCTACCGACTCGTCAAGGAAGACATGGACAGCACCTGGGGCGTCCGGGTCAAGGAACAGATCCTCGAACGCCTGCGCCCCCGCTAACCGCGCCGTCAGGAATGCAGCAAAGCCGCGCGGTCCCGTTCCGCCGTCCGCGCGCGAAGCGCATAGTCGCGCAGCCGGATCGGCTCGCGGCGCCGGCCCCAGCGGCCCGGCTTGACGTCGAACACACCGGCGCAGGCCGCTCCGCATTTATTGCATTTGCCGTCCGCCGTCAGGTTCCAGTCCGACAGCTCGTACCAGTCGCGCCCGATCAGGCGCGTGCCGCAGCCATGGCAATAGGTGCTGCCGCCGTCCTTGTCGTGAATGTTGCCCGTGTAGACGTAGCGGAGGCCATTGTCGCGTGCGATCCGGCGGGCGCGCATCAGAGTCGCGGGCGGCGTGCCCTGGATATCCGTCATCCGGTAGTCCGGATGGAAGGCGGAGAAATGCAGCGGCACGTCGGGCCCAAGCTTCTCCATCACCCATTGGGTCATCGCCTGGAGCTCAGCCTCGGAATCGTTCTGTCCCGGGATCAGCAAGGTGGTGATCTCGAGCCAGACCTTCGTCTCGTGCTTGATGTAGACGAGCGTGTCGAGCACCGGCCCCAGCGCACCGGTGCAGAGCTTGCTGTAGAAATCCTCGGTGAAGCCCTTGAGGTCGATGTTGGCGGCGTCCATCGCGGCGAAGAACTCTTCCCGCGCCCCTTCCTTCACGTAGCCGGCGCTGACCGCGACGTTCTTGACGCCCCGCTCGCGGCAGGCCGCGGCCACGTCGACGGCATATTCGAGAAAGATCACCGGGTCGTTGTAGGTATAGGCGACCGACCGGCAGCCCGTGTCGAGCGCGGCCTGGGCAATCACCTCCGGCGGCGCCTGGTCCATCAGGCGGTCCATCTCGCGCGATTTCGAGATGTCCCAGTTCTGGCAGAACTGACAGGCGAGATTGCAGCCGGCGGTGCCGAACGAGAGGATCGGCGTTCCCGGCAGGAAGTGGTTGAGCGGCTTCTTCTCGAT
>CAZPFL010000023.1:0-34167 GCA_964585785.1 uncultured Rhodospirillaceae bacterium | reverse complement strand
GCCCGCACACGCCGGCGACCTATCATCTGCTGTCGGCGCGCCGCCTGCGCCTGCTCAAGCCGCAGGCCTATATCGTCAACACCAGCCGGGGCGAGGTAATCGACGAGGACGTGCTGGCGGAGATGCTGCGGACCGGCGGGATCGCCGGCGCCGGGCTCGACGTGTTCGAGCACGAGCCCGCGGTCAACCCGAAGCTGCTGCGCCTCGATAACGTGGTGCTGATGCCGCATATGGGCTCCGCCACGATCGAGGGCCGCCAGGCGATGGGCGAAAAGGTGATCATCAACATCCGCACCTTCGCCGACGGCCACAAGCCACCGGACCGGGTGCTGGCGACGGAATACTGAGCCGGCGGACCGGTGCCCCGCTCGTGGCCGGTAACCCGGAATCGTTGATTGCCGCAACGGCTGAATACCGGTATGAATCCGCACTTCCAAAATTAAAGTTGGGGCCCTGTCATTTGGCGCCTCCTTTTTTTTTTGGAGGTTGCGGATGATTTCCAAGCCAGCACCCGAAAGACCGGACCGCCTTTCCGGCTTTTCCTTGCCCGAATCTTTGCGCGAATTTTCCGTCGAGGCGCTAACGCAGCTTCGGGACAATTCCTTCGACGGCGTCGGCATCTCGCGCGAGACCTATGGCCCCGGCGAGACGGCAGCGATGGAGCGCGTCGAAGCCTACGCCCGGCAGGAAGACCTTCTCGTCGAGTGGGACGCCGCGCGCAACCTGATCGTCCGCCTTCCCGGCACGGACGGCAGCCTGGCGCCCGTGGCGACCGGGTCGCATCTGGACAGCGTGCCCCAGGGCGGCAACTACGACGGTGCGGCCGGCGTGATCGCGGGGCTGGTCGTGCTCATCGCGGCCAAGCATCAGGGACCGCCGCGCCGGTCGATGGAGGTCTACGCGCTCCGCGGCGAGGAAAGCGCCTGGTTCGGTGGCCCGTGCTATTTCGGCTCGCGTGCCCTGTTCGGCCAGCTCACGGAGCAGGATTTCGGCACCGTCCATCGCGACGGCAAACGGACACTGGAAAATTGCATGCAGGCGGCGGGCGCGGACATCGCCCGGCTCCGGTCAGGCGCCCCGCTCGTCGAGCCGTCGCGCTTCGCCTGCTGGCTCGAGCTTCACATCGAGCAGGGGCCGGTTCTCGTCACGCGCGACAAACCTGTCGGCGTGGTTACCGGCATTCGCGGCAATCATCGTCATCGGCGGGTCACTTGTCGCGGCGAGGCCGCGCATTCCGGCGCCGTGCCGCGATGGTTGCGCAAGGATGCGGTTCTCGCCATGGCCGAGCTGATGGTGCGGATCGACGAACATTGGCGGGTCCTGCTCGAGTGGGGCGAGGACCTTGTCGTAACGGCCGGCATCGTCGAGACGAATCCGGAAGAGCATGCGGTTTCGCGCGTCCCCGGCGAAGTCTCCTTCGCGCTCGAATACCGAAGCCAGGATATCGAGACACTTAAATCCTTCGAGGCGCTGATCCAGTCCGAATGCGACCAGGTCGGCGCCAAGCGGGGCGTACGGTTCGATCTCGGCACACCGTCCCTGACGCCGCCGGCGCGGATGGCGCCCGACATGGTTGCGTTGATCGAAGCGGTCTGCGCTCGCCGTCAGGTGCCTTATGAGATCATGGCATCCGGGGCCGGGCACGACTCCTCGGTCTTTGCCAACGCCGGCGTTCCGTCGGGTATGATTTTCGTCAGGAACGACCATGGCAGCCATAACCCGCACGAGGCCATGGCCTATCCGGATTTCTTCCTGGCAACGGAAATCCTGGGCAGTGCAATGCTCACCGCGGCCAATCGGGAATCGGAGGACTGTTGAATGACGTCGCCGGAGAAATGGGCCGCGGAGACGGCTCGCATCATCATCGAAAGCCGTTCGCTCTACACACGCATCACCGGCGATCCGTTCTATTTCTCGTCCGGCTGGGCAAGCCCTGTGTTCATTGATTGCAAGAAGCTCATTTCGGACCCACCGTCGCGAAATGACCTCGCGGAGATGACGGTCGCGCACATTTCGACGTCGGTCGATGCCGACACCCTCGACGCGGTCGCCGGATGTGAGCTGACCGGCGTGCCGTTCGCGACACTGATCGCCGACCGTCTTTCCAAGCCGCTCGTGCTTGTTTGCAAACAGAGAAAGGGGTTCGGCCGGCTGGCGCAGTTCGAAGGCAGCTTCGAGCCCGGCGCGCGCGTCCTGCTGGTTGACGATCTGGCGACGGACGGCGTCAGCGAGACGGCCTTCCGCACCGCCCTCCAGCGCGCCGAGGCGACGGTTCTCGACACCTTCGTGCTCATCGACTTCGACGTCTTCCCAACCAACCATACGTATCTGTCGCTGGCCAAGCTGAGCCACATCATCGAAGCAGCCAAGGAGAGCGGCTATCTCGGGGCGAAGGATGTCGCCGAGATCGAAAATTTCGCCCGCGATGCACCTGCTTGGTCGCGCCTGCACGGGGGAATCGGCGGACTGTGACGGGCTAGGTCGTCTCTTGGGAATGCTTATGGTGCGGCGGCCTGCGGGCCGCCCTTTTCATCTCAGCCTCAATCCCTTCATTCGGCGCAATCCGTGCACTCGGGATATACTTTGCCAACACGGTGCCGAGGCGACGCCCCGAGCTGACGGACGGGGCCAATAACAACAAGGACGCGGGCATCGAGACCGTTGCCGGCATCGGCTGGCGCGCGGATGCCGACGAAGACGCCGCCACGGCGTACGCGCCCATTGAGGAAATGCCCGGCCTCCGATGACTGCGGAAACGCCACAAATCAGACGGGAGGACGATCGATGAAAACGAACCCCTTGCGCGCCGGTGTCGAACGCGGCGAGCTGCAGATCGGCACCTGGGTCAACATGGTCCGCAATCCGGCGATCCTGCCGTTGTTGAAGGCGGCGGGGCTCGACTTCGCCCGCTTCGACATGGAGCATTCCGGCCCGTCGATCGAGACCATCGCCAACATGGCGCTGCTCGCCCGCGCCCTCGACTTCCCGATCGCCGTCCGCATGCCGCGGGCCAATCGCGAGTGGATCACGCGGCTGCTCGATCTCGGCGTCTACACACTTCACTGCCCGCAGGTAGAGTCCGCGAAACACGCCGAGGAAATCGTGGCGGCGACCCGCTACGCGCCGCGGGGGCAGCGAGGCTGGGCCGGCATGAGCCCGGCCTGGGATTACGAGAAGACGGTCTCTCCGAAAGAGAAGAAGGAATTCGCCAACCGCGAGGTCTTCGTCACGGTGATGTTCGAGACGGCGGAGGCCTTCACGGATCTCGACGACATCGCCGCGATGGACGGCATCGACGCGCTCACCATTGGGCCCGCCGACCTGTCGCAGAACCTCGGCATCGCAGGAACGCCGGACCAGGCGAAGGTGCTGGACGAGAAGCGGACTCAGGTTCTCGAAGCGGCGAAGAAGCACGGCAAGACCTGCGCCATGCTCGTTTCCAGCGCCGAGCAGGCGCAGCAATGGAAGGAAGCCGGCGCGCTGATCCTCGCCTATGCCAGCGAGGTTGACGTGCTGCACGACGCGTTCAAGCAGGCGATGGCGCGGATCAAGGGCGGGTCAGCATGATCGGCACGACTTTTGGAAATTATCGTTACAGCCAATCAAATCCGTTTCATGCAACTTGCGCTTGAGGCATATTTCTCGTGGGAGACGGGCAATAAATAACGAGGGAAATCGACCGATGATTAACCCCAGCCGCCGCGCATCGAGACCGAAGGCAAGCGCACTTGTGGGAATTGCCGCCTTTTGCATGTTGATGACGGTGAGCGCGTGCGCGCAGACACGGCCACCACCACCACCGCCGCCTGAACCCTTTGCCTCGGAAGCGCCGCCGCCGCCGCCAAAAGAAGCTCGGCCACCCTCGCCGCACCCCAAGGCCGTCTGGGTCGCCGGCCACTATCGCTGGGTATTCCGACGCTATGTTTGGATACCGGGTCACTGGGCCTTCCCGCCGCAACAGCGGGTCTGGGTGCCGGGACACTGGGTCCGGCATCGCTTGGGCTGGTTCTGGGTGTCCGGATACTGGCGGTAGGACCGCCTGGAATAACCTGTGCCCGTCAGGACGCAGGTTATTCCATTTGATCGAAGGCCGGTTTAGGCGAGCGCCCGGTAGACCGCGGTTTCGAAATCGAGGTAAAGCGCGAGCGCCTGCTCGTCGACGAAGGGATAAAGCTGCGACAGGAAAACGCCGCCGATGCCTTTCGCCGGATCGATCCAGAAATAGGAGTTGGCGAGCCCGGCCCAGGCGAGGCTATGCGCCGAACGGCCGGTCGGCGCTTTTTTTTCGTTGATCATGAAGGTCAGGCCCCAAGTCTTCTCCAGCCCCGGAAAGAACTCGGCATCGAGCGAGCCCGCGGGGTCGGTGGTCGGCAGCATGCAGACCCGGCAGGCGCCCATCTGGTTTCGCGACATGGTCGCCACGGTTTCGGCCTTGAGCACCCGGGTTCCATTGCCTTCGCCACCGTTCAGGATCATGCGGAGGAACTTGGCGTAGTCGCCGACGGTCGAGTACAGCCCGCCGCCGCCATTTTCCACCGGCGGGTCCTGCTGCGTTTCGACGTCCGTCGGCACGAGCGCGCCGCCTTCGCGGCGATGCACCTTCGCGAGGCGAGTGCGCATGTCGGGGGATATCCGATAGCTCGTGCTCGTCATGCCGAGCGGCTCGAGGATGTTCTCCTGCATGAAGCTGCCGAGCGACTGCCCGGCGGCCGCCTCGATCACCTTGCCCGCCCAGTCGATGCCGATGCTGTAGAGCCAGCGCTCACCGGGATCGAAGACCAGCGGCGTCATGAGCCCGCGAATGTCGCCGGTATTGGCGAGCGGCAGCTTCTCCTGCTTCGTGTAGCGATCGATCAGCGTGTCCCAACGCGCGTAGCCGAACCCGGCGCTATGCGTCAGCAGGTGGCGCAGCGTGATCGGCCGTTTCGGCGGGCGCATGATCGGGCTGCCCTCGTCGGTGAAGCCTTCGAGCACCTGCACCTCGCCAAGATAAGGCACCCATCCTGCCGCCGGCACATCGAGGTCGAGCGCGCCCCGCTCGACAAGCTGCATCGCCGCCGTGCCCGTGATCGCCTTGGTCATCGAGGCAATCATGCCGACGGTATCGGGGGTCATCGCGGGGCCTTGGCCGGCGATGCGTTCGCCGAACCCCGCTTCATACAGAAGGCCGTCGCGATCGGTGACCGCCGCCGTGACGCCGGCCACGGCGCCGCGCTCGACGCCGGACGACAAAACCGTTGCGACATTGGCTTGCAAGGACATCCGGGTGCTCCTCTCCCTCAGGGGCGCCGCGCGGCCTCCAGGGCTCTCTCCGGCGACGATGGCTTAGACTAGCAGAATAACCAAATCCTCCGCCGCAAGGGGGTGGTATCGACAGCGCCGGCCCTATCGGCGATGATTCGCGGCGATTTCAAGAAAAGCGCAGACCCGGAACGCCAAGAAGACAAAATTCCACGCCAAAGGAAGCTCACCATGCAGCTCGGTTTGTTCATGATGCCCTTGCACCCGCCGTACCGGCCGCTCGCGGACTGTTATGACCGCGACATCGACCAGCTGGTCGCGGCCGATCGCCTGGGTTTCGCCGAGGCGTGGATCGGTGAGCATTTCACCGAGAAATGGGAAAACGCGCCGGCGCCGGACCTCCTGATCGCGCAGGCCTTCGCCTTGACCGAGCGGATTCGCATCGGCACGGGCGTGACGCTGCTCGGCATGCATGAGCCCGTCTATCTGGCGCATCGCTTGGCCATGCTCGATCACATGGCGCGCGGACGGTTCCAATGGGGAATCGGGCTCGGCGGGATTCCGACGGACATGGCGCTGATGGGCCTCGACCCCAGCGAGGCGCGTGGCCGCGCGGCCGAAGCGCTCGAGGTCATTCTCGGCCTGTGGCAAAGCGAGAACGGGTTCGTTCACCACGGCAAATTTTTTCACATCGACGCGCCGGCTCTCGACCCCGTCACGGAGCGGGGGCTGCACATGAAGCCTTATCAGCGGCCGCACCCGCCGATCGCGGTCGCCGCCAGCACGCCGAGCTCCGGGTCGCTGCGGGTCGCCGGCGCGCGCGGCTGGTCCCCCATGTCGAGCTCGCTGCTGTCGCAGACCTATCTCCCAGGCCACTGGGACGCCGTCGCGGCCGGCGCCGAGAGCGCGGGCCGGACGGCCGACCGAAGCCAATGGCGGGTGGCGCGCGATGTGTTCGTCGGTCCGACCCCCGCGATCGCGCGCGAACGGGCGCTGGCGACGCTCGGCCGCAATTATGAGAAGCACCAGCATGCGAGCCGGGTCGGAACGATTCAGATCGAGAGCACCAAGCTCGATCCGGCCATGCCCGACGAGGCGGTCGACGTCGACTATCTGATGGACAATGTCTGGATCGTCGGCGACCCCGAGGAATGCGCGGACAAGATCCGGGCGCTGCACAGCGCGACAGGCGGATTCGGCACGCTCCTCAGCATCACCGCAGACTCCGACGACCCGGCTTGGGACCATGAAAGCCTGCGGCTCCTGGCCGAAGAGGTCGGGCCGCGCATCGCGGATCTTTAGCGGCGGATCAGGCCTGCGGCTCGGCGACCTGCAGCGCCTTGATCGTCGGCTGCGCGCCGCAGAGCGCGCAGGCCGGGTCGCGCTTGACCTTGAGGGTGCGGAAGCTGCCGGAGAGCCCTTCGTACAGCAGCAGCCGGCCCGCCATGCTATTGCCGAGGCCAAGCAGCTCCTTCAGCACCTCCGTCGCCTGCAGCGTGCCAATCACCCCCGCGACCGCGCCGAAGATGCCCGCGGTCTCGCAGCGCGGCACCATGTTGGGCTTCGGCGGGCTCGGGAAGAGGCAGCGATAACACGGCCGGTCCTCGCCCTCCTCATACGCGCGAAAGGTCGAGAGCTGCCCTTCGAAGCGCAGCAGCGCGCCTGAGACCAGCGGCTTCTTCGCGAAATAGCAGGCGTCGTTGGCGAGATAGCGGGTGGTGAAATTGTCGCTGCCGTCGACGACGAGGTCATAGCCGTCGATCAGCGACAGTGCGTTTTCCGGCGTGAAGCGGACCCGGTGCGTCTGTACTTTGACCTCCGGGTTGATGTCGTGGAGGCGCTCCGCCGCGCTCGCCACCTTGGGGTCGCCGACATTCTCGGTGCTGTGCACGATCTGGCGCTGCAGGTTGGACGTGTCGACCACGTCGAAATCGACGACGCCGAGCGTGCCCACGCCCGCCGCGGCGAGATACATCAGCGACGGCGAGCCGAGCCCGCCGGCGCCGATCACCAGCACCTTCGAATTCAGGAGCTTTTCTTGACCTTCTTCGCCCACCTCTTCCATCACGATGTGGCGGGCGTAACGTTCCAGTTGCTTGTCGGTAATCGCCATGGGCCTCACTCTATAGCCGGTCGAACAGGGGCGTCGACAGGTAGCGCTCGGCGAAGGACGGCAGGACGACGACGATCCGCTTGCCCGCCATCGCCGGCCGCGCGCCCACTTCGAGCGCCGCCGAAAGCGCCGCGCCCGACGAAATCCCCGCCGGGATGCCTTCGAGCCGCGCCAGCTTGCGCGACATGGCGAAGGCGGATTCGTTGGCGACGGTCAGCACCTCGTCGATCAGATCGGTCCTCAAGATCGACGGGATGAAGCCCGCACCGATGCCTTCGATCAGGTGCGCACCGGCATAGCCACCGGATAGCACGGGGCTGTCCTCGGGCTCGACCGCGATCATCCGGAAGGCGGGGTGGCGCTGCTTCAGGATCTCTGCGCAACCGCTCAGCGTGCCGCCGGTGCCGACGCTCGCCACCATCGCGTCGATCCGCCCGCCGCAATCGCGCCAGATCTCCTCCGCCGTCGTCCGGGCGTGCACCGCGGGGTTTGCCGGATTGTGAAACTGCTGCGGCATCACCGCGTCGGGCAGCTCTTCGACCAGCGCCTCGGCCCGCCGGATTGCCCCCTGCATGCCTTCCCGCGCCGGCGTCAGCTGCAGCTCCGCGCCGAGAAAAGTCATCATCTTGCGCCGCTCGACGGACTGCGATTCCGGCATGGTCAGGATGAGCCGGTAGCCCTTGGCCGCGCAGGCGAAGGCGAGCGCGATGCCGGTGTTGCCGGAGGTCGGCTCGACGATCACCGTGCCGGGGCCGATCCGGCCGGCCCGCTCCAGCGCCTCGATCATGGCGAGCCCGATGCGGTCCTTGACCGAGCCCAGCGGATTGAAGAATTCCAGCTTGGCCACGATCTCCGCGTCGATCCCGGCGTCCGCCGCCATCCGCGCCAGGCGCACCAGCGGCGTCGCCCCGATGGTGTCGAGGATGCTGTCGTATATCCGGCCACGGAACTCTCCGCCGTCGGCGGCCATCGTCTTTGGTCCGATTTGTGGATTGAGCGTTTTTACGAGGTAGAAATGTAGTTGCCGGAACCGGCAGCGGCAAGCGCCGGCCGACCCGCGTTCCGGGCGCTAGATCGTGAAGTCGGGCCGGACCCGGCCACGGCCTTCGATGCCGGCCTCCCGCGCCTTGCGGCAAAGGTCCTCGATCGTGACATCATCCAGCCGGCGGATCGCCGTTTCCTCGAGTTCCTCCCAGATCGGCGCGAGCACGCAGCGTCCAAGATCGGAGCCGGCCGCGTCCGCCTCTTCCGCCTCGGCGCGCTCGATCTCGGCGATGACCCGGACCACCTCGCCGAGGGCGATACGGCGTCGCTCGCGCGCGAGGCGATAGCCGCCCCTCGGCCCCCGCACGCCGCGCAGGATGTTGGCGCGCACGAGCTGCTGCAGCACCTGTTCCAGGTAACGGCGCGGCACGCCCTGCCGCTCGGCAATGTCCTTGCTCTGCACGGGCGTGTCGGAGGCGTTATAGGCAATGTCGAGCACCGCTTCCACCGCGTGCATCAGCTTGCGCGTGAACCGCATCACTTTTTCGCGGTCCCCGTCCCGGTGGAGCCGAAGCCCCCCTCGCCGCGCGCGCTGTCGGGCAGCTCCGCGACGGGATGCCAGGCAAGGCGCGTGACCGGCGCCACGACCATCTGGGCGATGCGCATGCCGCGCGTGACGACGAAGGGCGTCTCGCCGAGATTGGCGAGGATGACGCCGACCTCGCCGCGGTAGTCCGCATCGACGGTGCCGGGGCTGTTGAGCACGGTGATACCGTTCTTCAAGGCGAGGCCCGAGCGCGGGCGGACCTGCGCCTCGAACCCCGGCGGCAGGGCGATGGCGAGCCCGGTCGGCACCAGCGCGCGCTTGCCCGGCAGGATCGTGATGTCGCTTTCGACCGCCGCGAGGAGATCGAGCCCGGCACTGTCGGCCGTGGCGTATTGCGGGAGCGGCAACTCGGCGCCGTGCGGCAGCCGTTTGACCTCGACCGTGATCACCGTGATGCGTCCTCGCCAACCGCCCGGAACGGAAGGTCGCGGAAGTGATCGGCGACGCGCTGGGCGAGGCGCGCCGCGGCATCGGCCTTGCTCATTTTCGGCCAGTTCTCGACGCCGCCGTCATGGATCAGGTAGAGCCGGTTGCTGTCGCCGCCGAAGGTGCCGCTTTGCGGCGATACGTCATTGGCCAGCAGCCAGTCGCAACCCTTGCGCTTGCGCTTCTCCGTCGCGTTCTTCACGAGATCTTCCGTCTCGGCACCGAAACCGATGACGAGGCTCGGCCGCCGGTTGCCGGTCGCCGTCGACAGCGTCTTCAAGATGTCCGGGTTCTCGACCAGCGCCAGGGACGGCGGCTTGCCGCCCTTCTTTTTCATCTTCTGATCCTTCGCATCCTTGACCCGCCAGTCGGCCACCGCTGCGGCGCAGACCGCGACATCGACCGGCAGCGCTTTTTCACAGGCCTTGAGCATGTCGCGCGCCGTCTCGATATGGACGACCGACAGGCCCTGTGGGTCGGGCAGCGTGACGGGGCCGCTGACGAGTATCGTCTCCGCACCGAGCCGGCTCAGCGCCTCGGCGATCGCGTGGCCCTGCTTGCCCGAGGAATGGTTGGCGATGAAGCGGACCGGATCGATCGGCTCGCGCGTCGGCCCGCTGGTCACCAGCGCGCGGCGGCCGGCCAGCGGACGGTCTGCGCTCGGCGTGGCGAAGAACCGGGTGATCGCGGCCACGATCTCCGGCACATCGGCCAGGCGTCCCTCGCCATACTCGCCGCAGGCCATGTCGCCGGCGACCGGCCCGACGCGAATCACGCCGCGCTTTTCCAGCGTCGCGATGTTGGCGCGCGTCGCCGCGTGTTCCCACATCCGGACATTCATCGCCGGCACGACCATGACCGGCTTGTCGGTCGCGAGCAGCGCCGTGGTCGCGAGATCGTCGGCGAGGCCGGCCGCCATCTTGGCCAGGATGTCCGCGCTCGCGGGCGCCACGACGAGCAGGTCGGCTTCGCGCGACAGGCGGATGTGGCCCATCTCCGATTCGTCGGTAAGCGAGAATATGTCGGTGTAGACCTTGTCCTCGGACAGCGCGGCGAGCGACAGCGGCGTCACGAAATGCGCCCCGCCCGCCGTCAAGACGCAGCGCACCCCGGCGCCGCGCTCGCGCAGGCGCCGGATGAGCTCGAGCGACTTATAGGCCGCGATCCCACCGGAAATGATGAGGAGAATGCGCTTTCCGTTGAGCATGTGAGCTGGGTCCGTCCCGTGAGGCGCCGCCTTTTTCACATCAAGCGGCTGTGATTAATACCTAGTCCCTAAGGCCGTCCGCGGCAAGCCTGGCCTTCGCGACCCAGGCACGCGCCCCATTATTGGCGGCGCAGGGGTAAAGCCGGCGTTAACCCGCCCAGTATCGGCGCCGGTAGGCGGAGATCACCACAGCAGGCCCAGCGCGAGCCCGGCCGCGAGGCCGAGGAACAGCAGAAGCCAGGCGCGGCCGACCGGCACGCCCTGACGCCGCTTGAGCGCCTGGACGGTGTCGGGATGGAGCTTGAGCCCGTCCTCCGTTATCGCCTGGGAAGCACGGCGCGCCATCCGGGCCAACTCCGGCAAGCCGGCGACGAATTCCGCCGCGTCATCGGCGAGCGCGCGCAGGCGGGCGGGCGGGCCCCGATTCTCGACCATCCAGGCTTCGATCAGCGGGTGCGCGACGACCCACATGTTGGTCTCGGGATCGAGCCGGCGTCCGACGCCTTCCGCCACCAGCATGGTCTTCTGCAGCAGCAGAAGCTGCGGCTGCGTCTCCATCTCGAAGCGGCCGGTGACTTCGAAGAGTTGCGCCAGCAGCCGCGCGACCGAGATCTCGTGCAGCGGCAGGTCCTTGATCGGCTCGCCGATCGCGCGGCAGGCCTGCATGAAGGACTCGCGTGGCTGGTCGCGGGGAATATAGCCCGCGGCGAAATGCACGTCGGCGACCTGGGCGTAGTCTCCGTTGAGGAAACCGAACAGCATGTCGGCGAGATAGTGGCGCGTCTTGCGGTCGAGCCGGCCCATGATCCCGAAATCGACCGGCAGCAGCGTCCCGTCCGCGCCGACGAACATGTTTCCGGGGTGCATGTCGGCATGGAAGAAGCCATGCTCGAAGACTTGGCGGAAGAAGGCGCGCGCCGAGCGGGCCAGCACCTCCTTCGGATCGATATCTGCCTCGACGAGCCGGTCGACCTCGTTGATGGGAATGCCGTCGACCCGCTCGAGCGTGAGAACCCGGCGTGAGGTCCGCCGCCAGTCCACCTTCGGCACCCGGAAATAGGGATCGCCCACCATGTTGTCGGCCAACTCGGACGCCGCGGCGCCCTCCATCCTGAGGTCGAGCTCGTCCTCGACCCAATCGGCGAAGGCCTCCACCACATCGACCGGGCGCAACCGCCGCAGCTTCGGGATCATCCGCTCGACAAGCGCGGCGAGCCAGCGGAACAGCTGAATGTCGCGGGCGAACTGCGCCTCGATTCCCGGCCGCAGCACTTTCACCGCGACTTCCGCGCCTTCCTCGGTCACCGCGAAATGAACCTGCGCGATCGATGCCGCCGCGACCGGCGTCTCGTCGAAGCTGCTGTAGAGCACGGTCAGCGGGGCGTCCAGCTCGCGCTCGATGGTGGCAATCGCCTGATCCGACGGAAAGGGCGGCATGTGGGCGTGCAGCGTGGACAGGTCGACGGCGACCTCGTCGCCGACCAGGTCCGAACGCACCGCCAGCGACTGCCCGAACTTGATGAAGCTCGGGCCCAGCTCGATCATCGCCGCGGCCAGCCGCTCGCCCGGCCGGCCCTTCGCCCGGACCCTGCCGAAGCGGCGGAGCAGCCAGAGCAGCAACGGCGACGCGCCCGCCTGTTCGAGCGGGAACAGCGCGTCATGCCTCGCCAGCGTCCGCGCAATCGAGACGAGACGAGCCAGGTTGTTCAGCGTGCTCCACATGGGACGGCGCCGCGCGGCGGCTAGATCCGCCAGGCGGAATGGATCGCGGCGATGCCGCCGGTCAGGTTCCGGTAGCTGACGAGGCCAAGCCCCGCGTCGGCCATCATCTTCGCCAGGTCGTCCTGAGGCGGAAAGCGCCGGATGCTCTCCACGAGATAGCGATAGGCGTCGCGGTCGCGGGCCACCACGGCGCCCAGCGCGGGCAGCACGGTGAAGGAGTAGCGATCATAGATCGCCTGGAACCAGGGGACCGAGACGTGGCTGAATTCGAGGCAGAGGAAGCGCCCGCCCGGCCGCAGCACCCGCCGCGCCTCGGCCAGCGCGCGCTCGATATGCGTCACGTTGCGCAGGCCGAAGGCGATCGTGTAGGCGCCGACGGACGAGTCCGCGAAGGGCAGCGCCTCGGCATCGCCGACCACCCAGTCGATCGCCCCGAGCACGCCCCTGTCGATCGCCCGGTCGCGCCCGACCCGGACCATTTGCTCGTTGATGTCGCAGACCGTCACATGGCCGCCGCCCGCGTCGAGGAAGCGGCGCGCGATATCGCCGGTGCCGCCCGCCACGTCGAGCAGCCGCATCCCGGGCCGTGGCCGCAGCGTATCGATCAGCGCCGCCTTCCAGAGCCGATGGACCCCGCCCGACATGAGATCGTTCATCAGGTCGTAGCGGCCGGCGACGGTATCGAAGACCCCGCGGACAAGGCCCGTCTTGGCCCTTTCCTCGACCTCGCGGAAGCCGAAATGCGTCCGCTCGCCGGCTTCGGATTCAGCGGGCGTTTCCGGAAGTGAATCGGTGGGGGCCGGCGGCTTGCTGGCGCTCTCTGACATGGCGTGGACGATAGCGCAGCCGCTCATTCTTTGCTAGAAGTTGCGCCCATGCCTGAACTGCCGGAAGTCGAGACGGTTTGCCGCGGGCTGCGGCCGAAACTGGAAGGCCACGTGCTGACGCGCGTGACCCAGCGACGGCCGGACCTGCGCTTCCCGATCCCGGCCGGCTTCGTCGAGCGGCTGCAGGGCCGGCGGATCGAGAGCCTCGGCCGGCGGGCGAAATTCATCCTGGCCACGCTCGACGACGATACGGTGCTGATCGCCCATCTCGGCATGTCGGGACGGATGACGCTGCACGAAGGCACGCCGCCGCCGCCCGGCCCGCACGACCATGTGGAATTCCTGACCGACGGCGGCTGGACGGTGCGCTTCTGCGACCCGCGCCGTTTCGGCCTCGTCGACCTCACCACCACGCAGGCGCTCGGCGAGCACCGCATGCTGCGCGACCTGGGGCCGGAGCCGCTGTCGGACGCGTTCTCGCCCGGCTATCTCGACCAAGCGCTGGCCGGACGGCACACGCCGATCAAGGCGGCGCTGCTCGATCAGAAAATGGTGGCCGGGCTCGGCAACATCTATGTCTGCGAGGCGCTGTTCCGCGCCGGCGTGTCGCCGCGCCGCAGCGCACACACCATCCCCGGACGGCGGTCTGCGACGCTCGTGCCGACCATCAAGGCGGTGCTCGAAGAAGCGATCGCCGCCGGCGGCTCGAGCCTGCGCGATTACGTGCAGGCGACGGGGGAGCTCGGCTATTTCCAGCACCGCTGGCAGGTCTATGGCCGCGAAGGCGAGCCCTGCGGCTACGGCGCGGCGCCGGGCGGGCCCAACCGGACGTGCGACGGGATGATCCAGCGGATCACCCAGAGCGGGCGCTCGACTTTCTATTGCGGACGGCATCAGAGGTAACCAGAGTAGCAGCCTGATGGTTCGGATCGTCTTCAGCTTCGTCGCGGCCTGGCTGCTCTTGAGCGCAACGGTGGCGGCGGGCGAATTCCTCGCCGGCTTCGACGATTTGCCCGTCATGCCGGGGCTCAGCGCGGTCGACGGCGCGGGTATCGTGTTCGACACGCCGTCGGGCCGCATCATCGAGGGCTATGCCGCGGGACCGGTGACGCAGTCCTCGGTCAGCCACTTCTACGACAAGACGCTGCCGCAGCTCGGCTGGAAACAGGTCGCCAAGAACGAGTTTCGCCGCGAAGGGGAGCATCTGAAAATCGAATTCAAAGGCAAGGACAAGGCGCTGACCGTCCACTTCACCCTTTCGCCAAGCAAGAACGCCGGCCGCAGTCCCTAGCGCACGCCGGACCGGCAGAGGAAACGCACAGGCACGAGACGCCGGGCGCCGCAATCCCGGCGCGACAATCGGTAAACGATCACGGGAGTCATTGAACCATGTCCTACAAGTTCATCATCGTGGAGCGACACGAGGCCGTCGGTCAGATCACGCTGAACCGGCCGGACGCGCTCAACGCGCTGTGCACGCCGCTGATCGAAGAGGTCGGCCAGGCGCTGGACGATTTCGAAGCGGATGATGCAATCGGGGCGATCGTCCTGACCGGATCGGAACGCGCCTTCGCCGCCGGCGCGGACATCAAGGAGATGCAGCCGAAGACGTATATGGACTGTTATCTCCAGGACTTCATCACCAAGGGCTGGGAGCGGGTCTCCCAGTGCCGGAAGCCGATCATCGCCGCGGTGGCGGGCTTCGCGCTCGGCGGCGGCTGCGAGATGGCCATGATGTGCGACTTCATCATCGCGGCGGATACCGCTAAGTTCGGCCAGCCGGAAATCAACCTGGGGATCATTCCGGGCGCGGGCGGAACGCAGCGCCTGACCCGCTTCGTCGGCAAGTCGAAGGCGATGGAGATGTGCCTGACGGGACGCATGATGGACGCGGCCGAGGCAGAGCGCTGCGGCCTCGTGAGCCGGATCGTGCCGGCGGCCGAGCTGGTCCAGGATGCGCTCAAGACCGCGGCCAAGATCGCCTCGCTTTCCCGCCCGTCCGTCTTTGTCGCGAAGGAGTCGGTCAACCGGGCCTACGAGACGACGCTGGCCGAAGGGCTTCGTTTCGAGCGGCGGCTGTTCCATTCGCTTTTCGCGACCGAAGACCAGTCGGAAGGAATGGCGGCGTTCATCGAGAAGCGTAAGCCGCAGTTCAAGAACCGGTAGTCCCAGGGGCTCGTTGCCGGCAGCCGCGGACGGGCGGCCGCCCGGGTCGCGCCGGCTGACCGCCGGCTTGGCCGGCGGGGCTGCTTGGCGCCGGCACCCCCGGATTCCCGGGCTTGACGTGCCGTCACGCGGCCATTATAAGCCGCTGCTTCCGGAGTCCGCCGGCCACGGCCGGCGCGACGGATGGACACCGACAATCGCCGACAATCAGACTGTTTTGACGTAAAAGGGTTTTTGCGCGATGGCACACACGGTAAGCGCCAAGAAACGGATCCGGCAGACCGAACGCCGGACGATTCGCAACAAGGCGCGCACGAGTCGAATTCGCACCTTCGTCCGGAAAGTGGAAGAGGCCGTTCGCGCCGGCGATAAAAAGGCTGCGGAATCCGCGTTCAAGGTGATGATGCCCGAGATGCACCGGGGCGTGACGAAGGGCGTGCTGCACAAGAATACGGCGGCACGGAAGCTGTCCCGGCTATCCGCGCGCATCAAAGCGCTCTGAGCCTCAATGCGCGTTCCGCGCGCGCTGTTGCAAAAGTGAAACATCGACGACCGCGCCAATCCGGCGCGGTTTTTTATTTCTTCTGAAGTCTTCGGCACTTCGCGTCGACCCAAATTTGGTACCTCCTTTGTCAATAGATTTATTTGCCGACCCGGTCACAAATCTTCCGCGAAAGCCGTTGATGGCGTCCTGAGCCGCCGGTACATTGACTCCCTCAGCTGTCAGGGAGACCTGTGCCAACAACTGTGCTGGGGACCGAGCCGAGAGACGGTTCCAGCACGAGAGCGAACAAATACCAAAAGGGTAACAATGTTCGCCTCGACTTTTCACCGGCGACGCAACCGGTGCGTGTGTTTAGGTTGGCGTCAACGCATGTCGTTGACGCGATTGGGGGGATGTTCGGCGGTGGGGCGTGTCTTCACGACGCGCGGCGTTGTCCTTCTATTCCCTTACGCACGTCGGTGCTGGCATCGAGCTTCCAGACATGGGTCGGCTGCTGCAGCGGGTCGAAACGACCGCATGTGCAGCTGTTGAAGACGGGGGTCTTGGGCGGTCTGCCGCCACGGGGATCGCTATTTGCGATTACTGACGTGGTCCCGCGCAGACGGAGGGGGTACGAGTTGCTAATGGACAAGTCGCTGTCAGCGCAGTGGACGAGGATTCGGGGTCGTTTGCGGGCGGAATATGGGGAAGCCGCCTATCGAAGCTGGCTCAAGCCTCTGACATTATGTGGCTATTCGGATAGCCGCGTGAAATTGTCTGCGCCGACGCGCTTCATGCGCGACTGGGTCGATTCGCAGTACGGCCAGCGGCTCGCCCGCCTTTGGAAAGCCGAGATCGAAGAAATCGACGGCGTCGATATCATCCTGGAAGGCGTGATGTCGACGGCGCCGGCCGCGAGTCAGGTTCGAGTCGCGAGCGAGGCTGCGATGACCGCGATGCCCACCGGCAATCCAGGCAACGACATCGGGGCGCCGCTCGATCCGCGCTTCACCTTCGCAAACTTTATCGTCGGCAAGCCGAATGAGCTGGCCTTCGCCGCCGCGCGCCGCGTGGCCGAAGCGAGCGCGGTGCCGTTCAACCCGCTGTTCCTCTACGGCGGGGTCGGACTCGGCAAGACCCATCTCATGCACGCCATTGCCTGGCATATCCGGGAGACGCGTCCGGAGCGCCGCGTCATTTATCTGTCGGCGGAAAAGTTCATGTATCAGTTCATCCGCGCGCTTCGATACAAGGACACGGTGTCCTTCAAGGAGCAGTTCCGCTCGGTCGACGTGCTGATGATCGACGACGTGCAGTTCATCGCCGGCAAGGACAACACCCAGGAAGAGTTCTTCCACACCTTCAACGCGCTGGTCGACCAGAACCACCAGGTCATCATCTCGGCGGACAAGTCGCCGAACGATCTGGAGGGCATGGAAGAGCGGATGAAGTCGCGTCTCGGCTGGGGCCTCGTCGCCGACATTCATCCCACGACCTACGAGCTCCGGCTCGGCATCCTGCAGGCCAAGGCCGAGCAGCTGGAAGTGCCGATCCCCCAGAAGGTCCTGGAATTCCTAGCGCACAAGATCACCTCCAACGTCCGCGAGCTGGAAGGCGCGCTCAACCGCATCGGCGCCTATGCGAAGCTCGTGGGCCGGCCGGTGACGCTCGAGAATACCCAGGACGTGCTGCACGACATCCTCAGGGCGAACGACCGGCGGGTCACCATCGAGGAGATCCAGAAGCGCGTCGCCGAGCATTACAACATCCGCCTGTCGGAAATGTATTCGGCCCGGCGGGCGCGCGCGGTCGCCCGGCCGCGTCAGGTGGCGATGTATCTCGCCAAGCAGCTCACCGCGCGCTCGCTGCCGGAGATCGGCCGCAAGTTCGGCGGCCGCGACCACACCACGGTCATGCACGCGGTGCGCAAGGTCGATGAATTGCGCTCGACCGACCGGGGATTCGCGGAGGACATCGACCTCTTGCGGCGCATGCTGGAGAACTAAATCTGCGATTTGCGGACGCGGCCGGCCGAAGCCGATGGTCGGCTGCAGATTATCTTGTTGTATCAATGGGTTAAAATGGGCGCTTGCGGCCCTGAATTCCGCCAATTTTGATGCGGAACGCGCCGTCATGTGCTATATTTTGTTCCCGTTCGCGAAACACCTCGTCATGCTGGTCTATCGCTTCTGAACGGGCCGGCTTCGGTCGGCGTCCGAAAGGATGAGTCACCCGTTTTTAGGTTGGGAACGAGACGCGAAACAAGATGAAGCTCACCATTGAACGTGCTGCGCTCCTCCGCTCTCTCAATCATGTGCAGAGCGTGGTCGAGCGGCGCAACACCATCCCGATCCTCTCCAACGTGCAGATGGACGCATCGGGCGGCAAGTTGCGGCTGACGGCAACCGATATGGACTTGGCGGTGATCGAGTCCGTGCCCGCGACCGTCGAGACCGAGGGAAACACCACGGCGCCCGCGCACACGCTCTATGACATCGTCCGTAAATTGCCCGAGGGTGCGCAGGTCGAGATCGATGCGTCGGGCGAGGGCGATCAGCTTCAGCTGCGCGCCGGACGCTCCCGCTTCACGCTGCAGACGCTGCCGACCAGCGATTTCCCGCAGATGACCAGCGGCGAGCTGCCGCACCGCTTCAAGCTGCCGGCCACCGAGCTGCGCAGCCTGATCGACCGCACGCGCTTCGCCATATCGACCGAGGAGACCCGGTACTATCTCAACGGCATCTACCTTCACATGGCGAAGAGTGACAGCATCGAGATGCTGCGCGCCGTGGCGACCGACGGCCACCGGCTCGCGCGCGTCGAGTTGCCGCTGCCGCAGGGCGCGGCGGGGATTCCGGGTGTCATCGTGCCGCGCAAGACCATCAACGAGCTGCGCAAGCTGATCGAGGAAACCGGGGAAGACGTGGAGCTCGCGCTCTCGGACGCGAAGGTCCGCTTCGCCTTCGACGACGTCGAGCTGATCTCGAAGTTGATCGACGGCACCTTCCCCGACTACGACCGTGTCATCCCGACAGGGAACGACAAGGCACTCGAGGTCGATTGCGGTGACTTCGCCGCGGCTGTCGACCGCGTCGCGACGATTTCCACGGAAAAGTCGCGCGCCGTAAAGCTGCATGTCGAGGACGGCGTCGTCACGCTGACGGCGTCCAGCCCGGAAAGCGGCACGGCGATCGAGGAAATCGAGGTGAATTACCGACAGGAGCCGATCGAGATCGGTTTCAACGCGCGCTATCTCCTGGATATCGCTCAGCAGATCGAAGGGGAAACGGCGCAGTTCAGCATGGCGGACGCCGCGTCACCGACCGTCATCCGGGACACCGACGATCCAAGCGCCCTGTATGTGCTGATGCCGATGCGCGTCTAGCTGCGGAGGTTCGGCGATTTTCGCTTCTGCGCAACATTCTGCTGCGCCGGGTCCGGTGGCATTAGCGGTGTGCCGGCTCCGGTTGTCGGGCTTCCGCTGTTATGAGAGCGCCCAGCTCGACCTCGACGCCCGGCCGGTCGTGCTGACCGGACCGAACGGCGCCGGCAAGACGAACCTGCTCGAGGCGATCTCACTGCTGGCGCCCGGGCGCGGGCTGCGCGGCGCGCGGCTCGAGGAAATGGACCGCCAGATCGCAGCGAACGGCGGCGTGCCCGGCGACGGATGGACGGTGGCCGCGTCGGTCAGGACGCCCGCCGGCATGGTCGAGATCGGCACCGGACATCGGCCCGATTCGACGACCCGCCGCGTCGTCCAGATCGACGGAAAGCAAAGCCGGAGCCAGACCAGCCTGTCGGACCATGTCAGCGCCGTCTGGCTGACACCGCAGATGGACCGCCTGTTCACCGACGGCGCGTCGGGCCGCCGGCGCTTCCTCGACCGGCTCGTCTTCGGGTTCGACGCCGCGCATGCCGGCCGCGTCAGCGCCTATGAGCACATGCTGCGCGAGCGGGCCCGTCTGTTGCGCGACGGCGGCGACACGGTCTGGCTCGACACACTGGAAAGCGACATGGCCGAGCGCGGAGTCGCAATCGCCGCCGCCCGGCGCGAATTGACGGCGCGGCTCGCCCGCTTGACCGAAGCACCGGCCGGCCCCTTTCCAGGCGCCGAGGTGGGGGTTGTCGGCAAGGTCGAGGAATGGCTCGACGCGGGCCCGGCGCTGGCCGCAGAAGAGCGCCTGCGCGCCGCGCTACGCGACAGCCGGGCGCAAGATGCCGCCGCCGGCGGCGCCGGCGTCGGGCCGCACAGGAGCGACCTGGCGGTGCGTCATCTGGCGCATGGGATGCCGGCCGCGCTGTGCTCGACCGGCGAACAGAAGGCGCTTCTGATCGCCATCGTGCTTGCCAACGCCCGCCTGCAGACGGCCGAACGCGGTCGCGTGCCGCTGCTGCTGCTGGACGAGGTGGCGGCACATCTCGACGCCGACCGCCGCGAGGCGCTGTTCGAAGAGGTGCTCGCCCTCCGCGCCCAGGCCTGGTTCACCGGCACGGACCGGGGCGTCTTCGAGTCCTTCGCCGGGCGGGCACAGTATGTCGCCGTCCGGGCCGGCCGGCTTGAGCATGAAACGGGCGACCGCCGGCATTCCCTGGCCATCGGCCAGGAGACGATTTGAACGCCACTGCAGAGACGATTCCGATGAACGACATCGCTGAAAACGCCGGGCAAGAATACGGCGCCGATTCCATCAAGGTCCTGCGCGGCCTCGATGCGGTGCGCAAGCGCCCGGGCATGTATATCGGCGACACCGATGACGGCACCGGCCTGCACCACATGGTCTTCGAGGTCGTCGACAACGCGATCGACGAGGCGATGGGCGGCTATTGCGACAGCATCGAGGTCACGCTGAACGGCGACGGCTCGGTCACCGTTTCGGACAACGGCCGCGGCATCCCGGTCGATATTCACGAGGAAGAAGGTGTTTCCGCCGCCGAGGTCATCATGACCCAGCTTCACGCCGGCGGAAAATTCGACCAGAACTCCTACAAGGTCTCCGGCGGCCTGCACGGCGTCGGCGTGTCGGTCGTCAACGCGCTGTCCTCCGTGCTCGACCTGACGATCCGGCGCGACGGCAAGGTTTACTTCATGCGCTTCCGGGACGGCGACCCGGAGAAGCCGCTGGCGGTGACCGGCGAATGCGACAGTGAGACGGGCACCACCGTGACCTTCACGCCGTCGCCCGAAACCTTCACGACGACCGACTTCGACGCGGCAACGCTCGAGCACCGGCTGCGCGAGCTGGCCTTCCTCAATTCCGGCATCCGCATCATCTTCACCGACGCCCGCCTGCCGGAGCCGAAGGTCGTGACGCTGCATTACGAAGGCGGCATCGAGGCCTTCGTGAAATATCTCGACCGCTCGAAGACGGCGCTGATCAACAAGCCGATCAGCATTTCGGGGGACAGAGACGGCGTCATGATCGAGGTCGCGATGCAGTGGAACGACAGCTATCACGAGACGATGCTGTGTTTCACCAACAACATTCCGCAGCGCGACGGCGGCACGCATTTGGCCGGATACCGCGCGGCGCTGACGCGCCAGATCAACACCTATGCCGCGGCGGCGGGCATCGCCCGACGCGAAAAGGTGACAATCTCCGGCGACGACGCCCGCGAAGGCCTCACCTGCATCCTGTCGGTCAAGGTGCCGGATCCCAAATTCTCGAGCCAGACCAAGGAAAAGCTTGTGTCGTCGGAGGTCCGCCCGGCGGTCGAATCGGTGGTTAACGAGAAGCTCGGCCAGTGGTTCGAGGAGAATCCCGGCGAGGCCAAGCGCATCGTGCAAAAGGTCTACGAGGCGGCGGCCGCGCGTGAGGCGGCCCGCAAGGCGCGCGAGCTGACCCGGCGCAAGGGCGCGCTGGACGTGACCACGCTGCCCGGCAAGCTCGCCGACTGCCAATCGCGCGACCCGAAGGAATGCGAGCTGTTCATCGTCGAGGGCGATTCCGCGGGCGGGTCGGCCAAGCAGGCGCGGGACCGTCGCCATCAGGCGATCCTGCCGCTGCGCGGCAAGATCCTGAACGTCGAGCGCGCGCGCTTCGACAAGATGATCAGCTCGGCCGAGATCGGCACCCTGATCGCCGCGCTCGGCACCGGCATCGGCAAGGAGGACTTCGACGCCGAGAAGGTCCGCTACCACAAGATCATCATCATGACGGACGCCGACGTCGACGGCAGTCACATCCGGACCCTGCTGCTGACCCTGTTCTACCGGCAGATGCCGCAGCTGATCGAGCGCGGCTATCTCTACATCGCCCAGCCGCCGCTCTACCGCGTCAAGAAGGGCAACTCGGAGGTCTATGTCAAAAACGACCAGGCGCTGGAAGACTATCTGCTGCGCGAAGGGCTGGGCGACCTGTCGCTCAAGCTCGCCGACGGCGCGGTGATCGCCGGCGAGGATCTGTGGCGGGTGATCGATTCCGCGCGCAATGCGAAGCATCTGCTCGAATCGATGGCGCAAAAGGTCGGCAGCCGGGACGTGGTGGAGCAATCGGCCATCGCCGGCGCACTCAATGCCGAGATCCTGTCCGACCAACCGCGCGCCCAGGAGGCGGCGGCCTACATTGCCCGGCGGCTGGACAACCTTGCCGACCCGCTGGAGCGGGGCTGGGAAGGCGCGCCGGACGAGCGCGGCGGGCTGGCCTTCTCGCGCACGCTACGCGGCGTGACGCAACGTTTCACGATCGACAGCAACCTGGTCCGCAGCGCCGACGCTCGCCGCCTCGACGCTTTGACCGCGGTGTTCCAGGAATATTACGGCCGGTTCCCCTTCCTCATGACCAAGGACGGCGAGACCCGGATCGCCGGCCCGGTTCAGCTGGTCGAGCGCATCATGGAAATGGGGCGCCGCGGCCTCAGCATCCAGCGCTACAAGGGCCTCGGGGAAATGAACCCCGAGCAGCTCTGGGAAACGACCATGGACGAGGCGGCGCGGGTGCTCCATCAGGTCAAGATCAGCCACGCCGACGATGCCGAGGAAGTGTTTTCCACCCTGATGGGCGACCTGGTCGAGCCGCGCCGGGATTTCATCCAATCGAACGCGCTCAAGGTCGCCAATCTCGACGTCTAGCGGCCATCGTCCGGGGCCCGAACGGCGGTGTCGCCGAGAAATCCTTTGACAATCCGGGCCCGCATACGGTCCGATAGCGTCCCGAGGAACAGGATGCCGTTCGAAAGGCGAAAAGCCATGCGCCGCGAAGAAGGCGGACGCAGGTGTGAGATCGTTGTTTTATGCGGTAACCTGCGATATTGGTAGCATCGCGATCGGGATAAGAGGTTGGGGGGCACGCTTGATTTGACCTTCGTCAGGAAGAGCAGTTACACGTTTGAGGAGCTGATCGAGTGCGGGCACGGCCGTCTGTTCGGGCCGGGCAACGCCCAGCTTCCCTTACCTCCGATGCTCATGCTCGATCGGATCACCCATATCTCCGAGGATGGCGGGACGCACGGCAAAGGCGAAATCGTCGCCGAGCTGGACGTTAAGCCGGAGCTTTGGTTCTTTCGCTGCCATTTCGAAGGCGATCCGGTCATGCCCGGATGCCTCGGACTCGACGCCATGTGGCAGCTCGTCGGTTTTTTCCTCGGATGGCTCAACGGGATCGGACGCGGGCGGGCGCTCGGCGTCGGCGAGGTCAAGTTCAGCGGCCAGGTTCTCGAAACGGCAAAGAAAATCACCTACCAGATTAATATGAAGCGCGTCATCATGCGCAAGCTGGTCATGGGCATCGCGGATGGCATCCTCAAATCCGACGGTGAGCCCATTTATGACGTAAAGGACATGCGGGTCGGATTGTTTCAGGAAACGCCCTGATCCGATGCGTCTCTTGCGAGGGTAACATGCGGCGTGTTGCGATTACGGGTCTGGGCATCGTGTCCAGCATTGGCAATGACAAGGATACGGTCGTCCAGTCCCTGAAGGACGGCAAATCGGGGATCAAGTTTTGCCAGGAGTACGCGGACCGTGGCTTCCGTAGCCATGTCCATGGCGCCATCGATATCGATATCGACGCGCATGTCGACCGCAAGCTCCGCCGCTTCATGGGCGACGGCGCCGCCTACAACTACATCGCCATGACGCAGGCGATCGAAGACTCCGGTCTGACCGAGAGCGAGATTTCGCACGAGCGTACGGGCCTGATCATGGGCTCGGGAGGCCCGTCGACGTCGAACCTGCTGAACGCCTGGAACATTGCCCAGGAAAAGGGCGCGAAACGGGTCGGCCCCTACATGGTGCCGCGGACCATGTCGAGCACGAATTCAGCGACGCTCGCCACGCCCTTCCACATCAAGGGCGTCAATTATTCGATCAGCTCGGCCTGCTCGACCAGCGCACACTGCATCGGCAACGCCGCGGAGCTGGTCCAATGGGGCAAGCAGGACATCGTCTTCGCCGGCGGCGGCGAAGAGCTGCATTGGACGATGACCGTCCTGTTCGACGCCATGCCCGCGCTGTCGTCGGGCTATAACGCCACGCCGGAACGCGCGAGCCGGCCGTATGATGCGAACCGTGACGGCTTCGTCATCGCCGGCGGCGGCGGCGTCGTGGTGCTGGAAGAGCTCGAGCACGCCAAGGCGCGCGGCGCCAAGATTTACGGGGAGATCGCCGGCTACGGCGCCTCATCGGACGGCTTCGACATGGTGCAACCGTCGGGAGAAGGCGCGGCCCGCTGCATGAAGCAGGCGCTCGACGGCCTCAATATGCCGGTCGGCTATATCAATGTGCACGGCACCTCGACGCCCGTCGGGGACATCAAGGAGCTGGAGGCGATCCGCGAGGTGTTCGGCGAGCATATTCCGCCGCTCAGCTCGACCAAGTCCCTGACCGGCCATTCGCTGGGCGCGACCGGGGTGCACGAGGCGATCTATTCCCTGCTGATGATGGAACACCGCTTCATCGCGGCCAGCGCCAACATCGAAGAGATCGACCCACTGGCGAAAGGCTTTCCCATCGTCCGCGAGCGGAAGGATAACGTGGCGCTCGATTGCGTCATCTCCAACAGCTTTGGTTTTGGCGGAACCAACGCGACTCTCGTTTTCAAGAGGCACGACGCCTGATAACCGCCCGGGGCAACAGAGGGACTATTCATGGCGCATGCGCCCGTCCGGGCGGGTAACGGGTGAACGGGGTTTCCGGCGCGCCCCTCATGGCAGGACGCCGCGGGCTGATCATGGGCGTTGCCAACGACCATTCGATCGCTTGGTCCATCGCCGAAGCGGCCCACAAGCACGGCGCGTCGCTCGCCTTCACCCATCAAGGCCCTTCTTTCGCACGCCGGGTCGAGCCGCTGGCCGAATCCGTCGGCGCGACGTTGATCATGCCCTGTGACGTGTCCGACGGCGGGAGCCTGGACGAGGTGTTCAACAAGATCGGCGCGGCCTGGGGCGGCCTCGATTTCGTCCTGCACGCCATCGCCTATTCGGACAAGAACGAGCTGCGCGGCCGCTATATCGAGACCAGCCGCGACAACTTCCTGAAAACACTGGAAATATCCTGCTATTCCTTTACCGCCGTAGCGCAGCGGGCAGCCAAGCTCATGACGAATGGCGGCAGCCTCGTCACGCTCACCTATTCCGGCGCCGAGCGCGTCATGCCCAATTACAACGTCATGGGCGTCGCCAAGGCGGCGCTCGAGGCGAGTGTGCGCTATCTTTCCAGCGACCTGGGCGGGCAGGGCGTTCGCGTCAACGCGATCTCCGCCGGGCCGATGCGCACGCTGGCCGGCTCGGCGATCTCGAGCGCACGAACGGTCTACAAATGGCAGGGCGAGAATGCGCCGCTGCGCCGCAATATCTCCGCGGCGGATGTCGGCGGCGCTGGCGTCTATCTGCTCTCGGATCTTTCGGCCGGCGTCACCGGTGAAGTGCTCTATGTCGATGCCGGATACAACGTGATCGGCATGCTCAACCTGTCCGAAGACTAGGTCCGCGACCAGCCTCACCTGACAACGCCTGCAGGAAACGAAACGGGCGCCGGCAAAACCGGCGCCCGATATCCGTTCAGCAACCGCAGTTTACTGGGCCGCGCGATTCCGGTCGCGGCGATGCGGCCGCCGGCTGTCCCGCCTTTCGCCATCGCCGCCGCTGCTGCTCCGCGGCTCGACGGGAATTTCCTCGCCGGTCTCCTGGTTCACCGCCCGCATCGAGAGCTTGACCTTGCCGCGCTCGTCGATGCCCAGCACCTTGACCCTGACGACGTCGTCGACCTTGACGACATCCTCGACCGAAGGCACCCGTTCCTGCCGCAGCTCCGAGATATGGACCAAGCCGTCTCGGTTGCCGAGGAAGTTGACGAAGGCGCCGAAGTCAACGGTCTTCACCACTTTGCCCTGATAGATCTTTCCGACCTCGGGCTCGGCGATGATCGAGTTGATCCAGTCGATGGCGCGAGCGCCGGCCACGCTGTCGACCGCGGCGACCTTGACGGTGCCGTCGTCCTCGATGTCGATCTTCGCGCCGGTGACCTCGCAGATTTCTCGGATCACCTTGCCGCCCGTGCCGATGACCTCGCGGATCTTCTCGCGCGGGATCGTCAGCGTGGTGATGCGCGGCGCGTGCTCGGAGACATCCTCGCGCGCACCCGTGATCGCCTTCGCCATCTCACCCAGGATGTGCAGCCGGCCTTCGCGCGCCTGGCCCAGGGCCACGCGCATGATCTCCTCGGTGATAGAGGTGATCTTGATGTCCATCTGCAGGGCGGTGACGCCGACCTCGGTGCCGGCGACCTTGAAGTCCATGTCGCCGAGATGGTCCTCGTCGCCGAGAATATCGGACAGCACCGCGAAGCCCTCATCCTCCTTGATCAGGCCCATGGCGATACCCGCGCAGGGGCGCTTGATCGGCACGCCTGCGTCCATCAGCGACATCGACGAGCCGCAGACCGTGGCCATCGACGAGGAGCCGTTGGACTCGGTGATCTCGGAGACGATGCGGATGGTGTAGGGGAAGTCGTTCTTGTCCGGGATGAGCGGCCGGATCGCGCGCCATCCCAGCTTCCCGTGGCCAATCTCGCGCCGGCCCGGCGAGCGCAGGAAGGACGCCTCGCCCACGGAATAGGGCGGGAAATTGTAGTGCAGCATGAAATGCTCGCGGTACTCGCCCGCCAGCGCGTCGATGATCTGCTCATCCTGCCCGGTGCCGAGCGTGGTTACCACGAGAGCCTGCGTCTCGCCGCGCGTGAACAGCGCGGAACCGTGGCTCCGCCCCAGCACACCGATCTCGCAATTGATCGGCCGGACGGTTTTCGTGTCCCGGCCGTCGATACGCTGCCCGGTCTTCAGGATACTGCCGCGGACAATCTCCTTCTCGAGGCTCTTGAAGACCTTAGCCGCAAGATCGAGATCCGCCTCTTCGCCGTCTTCCTCGGCGATCTTGGCAAGCAGCTCTTCCTTGGCCTTGCCGAGCGCTTCGACGCGCTCCTGCTTGACCGTCTTGGAATAGGCATCGCGCAAGCGGTCTTCGACGATTGCCTTCGCCCGCTCCTTGATCGCTGGCAGATTGGCCGGCGGCGGCGTCAGGTCCCACGGCTCCTTCGCGCAGGCTTCGGCGAAATCGATGATCATGTCGATCACCGCCTGGCACTGGTTGTGGCCGAAGGTCACGGCGCCGAGCATGACTTCCTCGTCCAGCTCCTGCGCCTCCGATTCGACCATAAGCACACCTTCACGGGTGCCGGCGACCACCAGGTCGAGCGCCGAGCTGCTCAGCTCGTCCATCTGAGGATTGAGGGCATACGCGCCGTCGATATAGCCGACGCGGGCGCCACCGACCGGCCCCAGGAACGGAATGCCGGATATGGTCAAGGCCGCGGAGGCGCCGATCAAAGCGACGACGTCGGGGTCGTTTTCGAGGTCATGCGTCAGGACGGTGCAGATAACCTGCGTTTCGTTGCGAAATCCGTCCGGGAAAAGCGGCCGGATCGGCCGGTCAATCAAACGCGAGGTCAACGTCTCTTTTTCGCTGGGGCGCCCTTCGCGCTTGAAGAAACCGCCGGGAATCTTACCGGCGGCGAATGTCTTCTCTTGGTAGTTCACGGTCAGCGGAAAAAAATCGACCCCTGGCTTGACCGTCTTTTGTGCGACGGCGGTGCACAAGACCTGCGTGCCGCCGTAGGTCGCGAGCACGGCGCCGTCGGCTTGCCGTGCAATCTTCCCCGTTTCGAGAATGAGGGGGCGTCCGCCCCATTGGATTTCTTTTCGTGTGATATTGAACATCTATCTTCCCTTCACAGTCGGTCCCGCGGACATCACACTCACGCGGGACGTCGCCACCCGGCGGTTCCAATGCATCGGCCGGGGGCAGTTGCGCGGCCGGCCCTTCCGGCCGCGCCGTACAGGCACGAATCATGAGCGCCGCGGTCGTATTGCAACGCCGCGCGCGCGCTCATCTGGACCCATGCCTCAGCGACGCAGGCCAAGGCGCTTGATCAACGCCTCGTACTGCGTTTGGTCGTTCTTCTTGACATAGTCAAGCAGCCGACGTCGTTGCCCGACCATGACCAGCAGGCCACGGCGGGAATGAAAGTCCTTGTTGTGGGACTGCATATGCTCGGTCAAATTCTTGATGCGTTCAGTCAGCACCGCGATTTGCACCGGGGCAGAGCCGGTATCGCTCGGCCCTTTCGCGAATTCCTTGATAAGTTCTTGCTTGCGTTCAGCTGTAATCGACATCGGTCGCTCCGTTCATTCCTTAGAGGTTTAGCACCCGCAGCGGATGAACCTCGCCGGCCGCGTAACGGGTCAGGGCAATCGGCTTGCCCCTTCCCAGCGCCAGCACCGTATCCCCGTCATTCAGTCCGGCAATACGCTGAAGGTCCATTTTCCGAAGCAGGGGCACGGCCTGCCCACTTCGCAGGCGCCTCGCTTCGCTATCGGTCAGGGCCAGGGCCGGGATGTCGTCCAGCGCGGTCTCGACCGGCAGCATGTGCTGCAAGACGGCGGCACTATCCTCAAAAGATCGCAGTTCGTCCAGAGAAATCGCATTTTCGATCCGGAACGGGCCGACCCGGGTCCGCCGCAGCGCGGTGATGTGCCCGACCGTGCCGACCGCCCGGGCAATATCCCGCCCGAGCCCCCGCATATAGGCGCCGGGGCCGCAGGTTACCTCGAAGACGGCGTGGTCGGCATCGGGCGTGGCCACCAGCTCGATCGTCTCGATGAACACCGTCCGCGCCGCCAGATCGAAGCATTCCCCTTCCCGGGCGAGGTCATAGGCCCGCTGCCCGGCCACCTTGATTGCCGAATAGCGGGGTGGAATCTGGTCGATTTCGCCCGTGAAGCGGGGCAGGACCGCGCGCACCGCCGCCGGGTCGGGGCGCACGTCCGAAGTCTCGACGACGGCGCCGTCCGCATCGTCCGATTCAGTCGCGACGCCCCATTGCACGGTAAATTGATAGGATTTTGTTCCGTCGACGATGTAGCGCATGGTCTTGGTCGCTTCGCCGAGCGCCACCGGCAAGACGCCGGTCGCGAGCGGGTCGAGCGTCCCGCCATGGCCGGCCTTTGCCGCGTTAGCCAGCCGGCGCACCTCGTTGACGACGGCGGTCGAAGTGAGGCCGGCCGGCTTGTCAATGATGAACCAGCCGTTTACGGGATCGCCCCGGCGTCTCCGTCGGCCCATGTCAGTCCTCGGTCTCGTCCGGGCGGCCCGCGTCCAGGTCACGGACCACATCCGGCGACCGCAGAATCTCATCAATCCGGCTCGCGGCATCGAAGGTCTGATCGCGACGGAAGCTCAGGTTCGGCAGGTAGCGCAGCCGCACTTCCTTGCCGATCCGGTTGCGCAGGAAGGCCGCGGCGCGGGTCAGCGCCTCGATCGCCGCCTGCTCCTCGCCGCCGCCGAGCGGCATGACAAAGACCGTCGCATTGCGGAGGTCCGGGCTGATCCGGACTTCCGACACGGTGATGCTGACGCCGCGCAGGGCAGGATCGTGCAGCTCGCCCCGGCCGAGGATCTCGGCCAAGCAGTGACGGATCTCCTCGCCGACGCGCAGCTGCCGGACGGACGGCGCTCGGTCTTTATGCATCGAAGGCATGAAACTTACTGTTTACCTGTTGCTGGCGCGCCGGATACCGGACGCCGCCACGCGGCGGCGCCGGGCGCGTTGGCTTAGAGCGTGCGGGCGACTTCTTCCACCTGGAAGCACTCGATGACATCGCCTTCCTTGATGTCGTCGTAATTCTCGAACGCCATGCCGCACTCGTAGCCCTGCTGCACTTGCCGGACATCGTCCTTGAAGCGCTTGAGGGTTTTCAGGTTGCCCTCGTGAATGACGACGTTGTCGCGCAGCAAACGCACTTTCGCGCCGCGCCGCACCTCGCCCTCCGTCACCATGCAGCCCGCAACCTTGCCGGCCTTGGTGATGCTGAAAACCTGCCGGATTTCGGCGTAGCCGATCTGCGTCTCGCGCTTCTCCGGCGCCAGCAGGCCACCCAGCATTTTCTTCATGTCGTCGATCACGTCATAGATGATCGAGTAGTAGCGGATGTCCACGTTGTCGCGCCGGGCAAGATCGCGGGCCTGCGGGTTGGCGCGCACGTTGAAGCCGATGATGATGCCACCCGACGCCTTGGCCAGGATCACGTCCGATTCCGTGATGCCGCCGACCGCACTGTGCAGCACGCGCATTTTGGCTTCGTCCGTTTCGATCTTCTGCAGCGAGCCGATGATCGCTTCGACCGAGCCCTGGACATCGCCCTTGACCACAATCGCAAGCTCCGCCGCCTCGCCGGCCTTGATCTGATTGAACATCTGCTCGAGCGTGCCGCGCGCGCCGGCAGCGTGGGTGACGCGCTGAAGCTGGCGGCGCCGGTATTCGGAAATCTCGCGCGCCCGCGCTTCGTCCTCAATCACGTTGAAATCGTCGCCCGCCGACGGCGTACCCTGCAGGCCGACGACCTCCACCGGCTGCGAAGGACCGGCCTCTTCGATCTGGTTGCCGTGATCGTCGACCAGCGCACGGACACGGCCCCATTCGGCGCCGGCGACGAACACATCGCCACGCCGCAAGGTGCCGCGCTGCACCAGCACGGTTGCGACCGAGCCGCGCCCTTGCTCCATCTTCGCTTCGATGATCGCACCATGCGCCTTGGTGGACGGGCTCGCCGTCAGCTCCAGCACTTCCGCCTGCAGCAGGATCGCCTCTTCGAGCTTGTCCAGATTGGTCTTCTGGATTGCGGAGACCTCGACATCCAGGACGTCGCCGCCCAGTTTTTCGACGACGATCTCGTGGTTGAGCATCTCGTTGCGCACGCGGTCCGGGTTTGCGCCGACCTTATCCATCTTGTTGATCGCGACGATGATCGGCACGCCCGCCGCCTTGGCATGGGCAATCGCCTCGATCGTCTGCGGCTGCACACCGTCATCCGCGGCAACCACAAGCACGACGATATCGGTGACCTTCGCGCCGCGTGACCGCATGGCGGTGAACGCCTCGTGGCCCGGCGTATCGAGGAAGGTAATCCGCTGCCCGCCCGACAATTCGACCTGATAGGCACCGATATGCTGCGTAATGCCGCCCGCTTCGCCCGCGGCCACGTCGGTCGACCGCAGCGCGTCGAGCAGGGACGTTTTGCCGTGGTCGACATGGCCCATGATTGTCACGACCGGCGGCCGCGGCATGAGGTCCGTCGCCTCTTCCGGCTCGACGCCGATGCCGAGCTCGACATCGGCTTCCGAGACGCGCTTGACCTTGTGGCCGAATTCCGTAGCGAGCAGCTCCGCCGTATCGCCATCGATCACGTGATTGGCCGTCGCCATGACACCGCTCTTCATGAGCGATTTCACGACCTCGGCCACACGCGTCGCCATGCGGTTGGCGAGATCGGACACGGTGATCGTATCGGGGATGACCACCTCGCGGACGACGCGCTGCGGATCGTTGCGGCGCTGCTCCGCCAGCAGGCGCTGACGCTCGCGCTCGCGCGCCCGGCGCATCGACGCTAGGCTGCGCGCCCGTTCCGACGTGCCGTCGCCTTCCGCCTCGGCAAGCGCCTGGCTGATCGTCAAGCGGCCGCTGTCGCGGCGGCGCGGCATGTCGCGGCCACGGCCGGGCGTCGGACGCTTGACTTCGCCCCGCACCTTGCGGCCCGGGCGACGAGCGCTCTCTTCGTCCTCGGTCTCCTCGGCCTCCTTGGTTTCTTTGGCCTCCTTGACCGGCTCGCGCGCCGCCGGGGCCTCGGCCTCAGGGCTGCGAGGCGCGGCTTCTTCGGGCTCCCCGCCCTTGCGCCGGCTTTCCTCTTCGACGCGGTGACGCGCCTCTTCTTCGGTCCGGCGGCGCTCTTCCGCCTCCTGACGTTTGCGCTTGGCCTCCGCCTCGGCAAGCCGTTGCCGCTCTTCCTCCAACTCGTCGATGCGGCGGCGCTCTTCGTCGGCGGCGGCGGCGTCGTGGAGGGCGCGGACGCGGGCGGCACGCTCGCGTTCCGTCAGGGTCCGGTTTTCCTCGATCTGCAAGGCGGAATCGAGCTGCAGCGGCTCCACCTCCTGCACCACGTGCATACTGCCGCCGGCGCCGCGCTCGAATGTCCGTTTCTTGCGCACTTCGACGGTTACCGATTTCGTGCGGCCATGGCTGAAGCTCTGTCGGACCTGTCCGGTCTCGACCGTCTTCTTGAGCTCCAGGCGCCCTGGCCGGCTCAGCGTGAGTTTTCCGTCTTGTTCGTTATTTTGCGTCATCCCGTTCCTCATTCGGCAGTCTGCTGCCGGAATCCCAAAAGCCGCCGCGCCGCGGCTTCCAACTGATCTGCAATTCTTCCCGATGCAACGACCGCATGCACCGCTTGGTCCCGTCCGAACGCCTGCCCCAGCTCCTGCCGGCTCAATGCCGAGACGACTGGAAGCCCGTGGCCCAGGCGCTCAATTTTCTCCCGGCCGTCCTCGGCGCCATCCGCCGCGGCCAGCAACAACCCGGCCGAGCCGCCGGCCAGAAAAGCCCGAACCTTCTCGAAGCCCGAAACCGCGCCGCCGCCGCGGCGCGCAAGCCCGATCAGCTCCAGGCAGCGGCGCCGAAGCTGCGCCTCCACGAGGTCGGCAAGCCGCGGGTCGGCCGTGACCTGCCGCTGCGCCGCGCGCGAGAACAAATGCTTCGCCACTGCGGTTTCAACCGAGGCCCGGTCCGCCGTGACCCAAATGCCACGCCCCGGAAGGGTCCCCGCGATGTCCGGAACAACCGCGCCATCCGGTCCCACGACGAAACGCAGCAGCGCCGCCACAGGCTTGCTCTCGCGCGTAACGATGCAGCGGCGTTCCGTCGCCGCGTCGTCTTCCGCGGTTGGCTGCCGTCGCTCGGTCACGGTCATCGGTTCTTGGGTTGCCTGAAGCATCATCCGGTCGGGATTCGCCCTCTCGTCAATCCTACGCGTTTACTGTTGCGGCGCGTTGGCGTCGCTTGCAGCACTCGCTTCGGCGGCCGCCGCGGCCGCCTCCCGCCGCGCTGCTTCCTCGGCGCGTGCCGCCGCCAATTCTTCTTCGGTGAACCAGCCGGCCGCCACGCGCGCACGCATGATGATGTCGCTGGCGTCGGACTCGCTCATCCCGTACTCCCGCAAGACCCCTTCCGCCGGGTCGGAGACCTCATCGGAGGCGAGATCGGCGAAATCCTCAAGCGTCTTGATGCCGCGCTCGCCGAGCGTCACCAGCATTGCCGGCGTCAGTCCGGTCACCCCGACCAGGTCGTCTTGAACACCAAAATCGCGCGCTTGCTGAGTCAGTCGCTCGTTCTCCGCTTCGAGGTAGCTGCGGGCGCGGCGCTGCAGCTCGGTCGCGATACCCTCGTCGAAGCCCTCGATCGAGGCAAGCTCGTCGATCGGCACGAAGGCGACCTCCTCGACCGTGGTGAAGCCTTCCGTGACGAGGAGATGGGCAATCACGTCCTCGACGTCCAGCGCATTGATGAAATTATCGCTGCGCGTCCTGAACTCCGTCTGCCGGCGCTCGGACTCGCGCTGCTCGGTCATGATGTCGATTTCCCACCCGGTCAGCATCGACGCGAGCCGCACATTCTGCCCGCGCCGACCGATCGCCAGGCTCTGCTGCTCGTCCGGAACGACGACCTCGATCTTGCGCGTGTCCTCATCGAGCACGACTTTCGTAACCTCGGCAGGGGCAAGCGCATTGACCACGAAGGTCGCCGGGTCGGGCGACCAGGGAATGATGTCGATCTTCTCGCCCTGCAGCTCGGCGACCACCGCCTGCACCCGGCTGCCGCGCATGCCGACGCAGGCGCCGACGGGATCGATGCTGCTGTCGTTCGAAATCACCGCGATCTTGGCGCGGCTGCCCGGATCGCGTGCGACGGCCCTGATCTCGATAATGCCATCGTAGATCTCCGGCACTTCCTGGGCGAACAGCTTCGCCATGAACTGCGGATGCGTACGCGACAGGAAAATCTGCGGTCCG
>CAZPFL010000022.1:0-35965 GCA_964585785.1 uncultured Rhodospirillaceae bacterium | reverse complement strand
GGAACCAGGTCTCGCCCTTGCAGATGGAATAGGTGATGTCGGGCGAGCCGACGCCGCGGGCCGCCACATTGAAGACGCCGGCGCTGCAGGTATGCGAATCGCTGCACAACAGCACGGTGCCCGGCAGACCGTAGCCGTGATCGGCGACCAGCACATGGCTGATGCCCTGCTCGCGGCCGATGTCATGGAAGCGCGTGATGCCGAACTTGCGCACGAACTCACGGCCGCGCTTGTGTCCCTTGGCGCTCAGCACATGCGCCGCCGGCGCCCGGTGGTCGATGACGACGACGACCTTGCTCGGGTCATGCACCTCGAGGATCTCGCGCCAGACCGAATCCATCAGGTTGTTGTCGAACAGGATCGAGGTCTCGACCCGGACGGTGACCACGTCGCCCGGCCGCACCTCTTTCAAATCCCCGTTGCGGGCGAGGATCTTTTCGATTGCCGTCATGCCCATGCGCCGTGCCTCCGCCCTATTCCGCCGCGCGCGGCGCGGGCTGCGTCGCGTACCGCTCGTCCATCGCCGTCAGCTCGTCGAAGCCGGTCAGCTTGTTGAGGTCCTCGAAGCTGACCAGCAAGTCGGGCCGGTCGATCGGCTGGTCGCCGGCGAGCATCTCCTTGAAAGCCTCCATCGCGTTCATCATGCCGCGCATCGCCGAGGTCGAGAGCAGCCGCGGATAGCTCACCGCCGCCACGCCCATCGCCTGCAGCTTCTTCGGATGGATCAGCGGCGTCGTCTTCCGCGAGCGGATGCCGAGCCCCATGTTGACGGTGAGCGGCTTCGGCACGGCGCGGGCGAGCTTCGCGATATCCTCCGCCGACAACAGCGCATCGGCGAACAACAGGTCGGCGCCCGCCTCGGCGTACATGTTGAGCCGGTCGATCGCCGCGTTGATGCCGAGCGGCCCGGCCGCATCGGTCCGGGCGCGGATGCAGAAATCCGGATCGCGGCGCGCGTCGGCGGCGGATCTCACCTTCTGCACCATCTCTTCCGCCGTGATGACCTGCTTGCCGGCCATGTGGCCACAGCGCTTCGGCCAGACCTGGTCCTCGATCATCACGCCGGCCATGCCCGCGTCCTCGAAGGCGCGGGCGACGAAATGCACCGTCACCGCGTTGCCATAGCCGGTGTCCGCGTCGGCGATGAACAACAGGTTCGAGAAGGACGCCATGTCGCGGCAGGCTTCGAGATTGTCCTTGAACGACATCACGCCCTTATCGGCCCAGCCGAGATGCGATTCGGAGATGCCGGCGCCGGAGGCGGAGGCGACCTGAAAGCCCGCCGCCTCGACCAGCCGGGCGCTATAGCCGTCATAGGCGCCGGGGATGATGACGATCTCAGGTCCCGCCATTAGCTCCTTCAGGCGTTTGCCCTTGCTCTTCATAGTCAGTCCTTTCGAATTCGGCGTGTCATCCGCCCGGAATCGGGCAGTTCAGGATACAAATTATTGCGCCATAAGGGAAATCGCGGGCCGGACGATCCCGTGGATCGTCAGATTACGCCGCGATTTTTGAGGTCCCGCAGTTTATCAGAATCCAGGCCGAGCACACGACCGTAAATGTCCTCGTTATGCATGCCGAGGGTCGGCGCGCCGGGCAAATCCGGCAGCGGTCCGCTGGAAAACACCACTGGAAAGCCGACGACGATGCCGCCTTCGACGGTCTCGTTCGTCGCGCCGTGGCGCATCGGCTTCAGCGTCCCGCGCCGATAGAAATGATCGTCGGCCATAACCTCCCCGAGGTTGCGAATCGGTGCGACGGGCACGTCGGCCGCCTTCAGACGCGCGACCGCTTCCGCGCAGGTCAGTTTACCGATCCGCTTCTGGATCTCACCTCGCAGCTCCGCCATGTGCTTGGCCCGCTCGCCGCCGGGCGCGAAGCGCTGATCGGCGAGCAGTTCCGGCGCGTCGAGCGCTTTGCACAGCCCCGTCCATTGCCCGAGATTTGCCGAGGTGACGATGATGTCGGCATCCTTGGTGCTGTAGAGCCCGGTCGGGCTGGTCCGGCTGTCGTTGCCGGCGCGAACCGGCTGACCCGCCGCCACCGCCTCCTCGAGCGGCTCCATGAACATCAGCGTCGCCAGCGTATCCATCATCGAGGCGTCGAGATACTGGCCTTCGCCGGTCTGGTCCCGGTGGCGCAGCGCCCCCATGATCGAATAGGCGGCGTAGAGCGGCGTGACCAGGTCGCTGACGAAGATGCCCATGCGGGTCGGCGGGCCGTCCGGCTGGCCGTTGATATCCATCATGCCCGCCATCGCCTGAATCTGGTGGTCGTGCGCCGGGTCGCCGGAATAGGGTCCCTCCTGCCCGTAGCCGGAGATCGAGCAGTAGATGATGCCCGGATTGACGGCCGAGACGTCCGCATAGCCGAGACCGAGGCGCTTCATCGTTCCCGGCGCGAGGTTTTCGACAACGATGTCGGATTCCTTCGCCAGCTCAAGGAACAGCCGCCTGCCTTCCGGATCCTTGAGGTTGAGCGTGATGCTCTTAACGCCCTGGGTCCGCTTGAGAAACTTGGTCGCGATATCCTGTTCGCTCTGGGGCTTCGTGTGAACGCCCGCCGGCCCGGCGAAAGGACCGATGCCGCGCACCGAATCGCCGGTCCCGGGAATCTCGACCTTGATCACCTCCGCGCCGAAGCGGGCTAGCGTCGTGCTGAGAAACGGCCCGGCGAGGAACACGGTCACCGCGAGCACGCGAACGTCCTTGAGTGGTTGCATTGTCCCGTTCCCTCCCGCGAGATGAATGGCCGATCACGCCGGCACGAGCCCGAGCGCACTTTCCATTTGTTTTCGATGAAGCTTCGGCGCGCCCAGGCAATGATAGAGCGCGCGCGACATCTTGGTATGGAGCGTCAGCCCGTATTCGCGCACGACCCCGATACCCGCATGCACTTCATGCCCGTAATCGCACGCGCGCAGATAGCTCTCCGACGCAACGGATTTCGCCATGTGGACGCTCGTCGCGGCGTCGGCGCCGCTGTCCAGCTTCCACAGCGCCTCGTAGGTCGTCCAGCGTGCGGCATCCAGATAGTTGACGATGTGGATGATGTGATCCTGTACGCGCTGAAAACGGCCGATGGGCTGACCGAACTGCGCGCGCTCCCGGGAATAGTCGACTGAAAGGTCATACACGGCCCGGCAGCCGCCGACCTTGTAGGCACAGAGCACGGGAACGGCCGACAGCATGGCGCGCTCGAGCGCCTCCCACGCGGCGCCGCCGGACCCGACCCGATCGGCAGCGTCCACCCGGACATCGTCCAACCGCACCTCGCTCAGCCCCGTAAGAAAGCCGTCAAGCGGGCGGATGGCCACACCCGGCGCCCGTGCGTCGACGCGGAGCGCGCTGATTCCGTCGACGTCGTCGGTGCGGACGAATACGAGCAGATCCGTTGCGAGGCCTGCGTCATGCACGAAAAGCTTGGTGCCGCCGAGCCGATAGCCCGAACCGTCCCGCTGCGCCACCAGCCGGATATGATCCGCCGACCATCCGTACTGCGCCTCGGTTACCGCAAGCGCCAGCACCCGCTCCCCCCGCGCGACCTCCGGCAGCCACGCCTTCTTCTGCCCATCCGTTGCCCCCTCCAGCAGCATCCGCGCGCCGAGAACGGCGGAGGAGAAGAGCGGTCCCGGCACCGGCCCGGCGCCGAGCTCCTCGAACAGGACGGCGACGTCAGTCATCGTGTTGCCCGTGCCGTCGTAAGCCTCCGGGATCGCCATCCCGGTCCAGCCGAGCTGGGCCATCTTTTGCCACAGCCCGTCCATCATGCGCGCCGGATTGCGGTCAAGGTCGAGCAACACATCCTTGCTGCAGTCCGAGCGCACGAAACCCCTGACCGATTCCTGGATCAGCTGCTGGGTTTCGTCGAGCGAGAGATCCATCGCCGTTTCCTCCGCCTTATCGCAGCACGCCGGCTTTTTCGCGCTCGCGCCGGCCGATGCCGATCCGCCGCGCCATGATGACCCGCTGGATATCGGTCGTAGCGCCCGGGTGCAGCGCGGTGATCGCATCGCGCTGGAAATATTCGATCGCGCCGCGCAACGGGCCCCACCGCGCATCCTTGGTGAGGACACAGGGGCCGGCGATGCGCAGCATCCTCTCGGCGATGTCGAGTCCGGACAGCTTGCGCCGCAGGCTGTATTGCGCGCCCTCATAAGAGCGCGGCTGATCGGTGTGGGACAGCCAGTGATTGCGCAACGCGAAGAGACGCGTGATCTCGGCCTCGATGAACATCTCGACCAGATCGGCGCGCGCTTCCGGGTCGTCGATAATCGCGTGCCCATCCTGCCGCTCTTGGCAGTAGCCGATGAACTCGTAGATGATCCGGCGATCGGCCAGCCGGCCGACACCGCCGTGCTCGACCTCGAGATGGGTGGTCGCGACACGCCAGCCGTTATTCTCGCCGCCGACCAGGTTCTCGGCCGGGACGCGCACGTCGTCGAAGAAGACCGAGTTCTTGACGCCGCAGCCGCCGGCGCCCTCGCCGCCCGCGGTCAACAGGTCCATCGGCACGACGCTGATCCCGGGCAAGTCCATCGGGATCATCAGCCAGGAAAGGTTCTTGTGTCGCTCGCCCTTGGGGTCGGTGACGACAATCGTCCAGGATTGGTCGGCGCCATGCGCGCTGCCGACGAACACCTTCTGCCCGTTCACGACATAGGCGTCGCCGTCGCGAATGGCGGTGGTCTTGACACTGGCCAGATCGGAGCCGGCACCCGGCTCGCTCAGGAGCTGCCAGCTACGCACCTCGCCCCTGCAAATTGGCGGCAGGAAGCGCTTCTTATGCTCGTCCGTCCCCCAGACCAGAATCGTCGGCGCGGCCATGCGCCCGCCCGCGTCATAGTAAGGCGGCAGCGTCAACCCGATCCGCGCCATCTCGTCGTACAGAATCACCGTCTTCTCGACCGGCAGATCGCCGCCGCCATAGTCGGTCGGCATGGTGGGATAAAGCCAGCCGCGCTCGCCCAGCCGCCGGCCAAGGATCCGGCGCAGCTGGTACTGCTCGAAGGTCAGGTCGACGGCGTCCACGGGATGGTCGAGCTCCGCGGGCAGGTTGCGCGCTAGCCAGCCACGCACCTCCGCCCGGAACGCGCTCTGTTCGGGAGAATCCTCGATCGCAAAATCCATGACACCGTATCCTTTTGGCGATGCCGCCGCGCAACGGCGGCCTTGGCCTGTTTCGCTGCCGTGCCCTTCCACCCGGACGGTTCCGCATCGGGATCGATCCGGCAGGAAACCCGCCCGCACGGCAGCTCCAGTGGTCACAATTGATGATACGTCCGCCGGCACGTCTTCCCCAAATCGGCGCCGTGACAGCCGGCCGGATCGCCGACCGCCGACGCGGGTGATACAAATTGCCACAGGGCGGCGCGGCCGCCCCACTTCCGCCAGGCATTCGCATTTTTCCGCCGATTGCCGTGCCGGTGCGTCCGGCGACGGCGCCCCGGGGCCGGCAATTCTTTTTGACTTCATCGATTATTCCCAAAAGAATATGGGCCAACGAGACGGGGGAGCGTCATGCAGGGGTGGGTCTACGTGCGTTGCCGGCGTGTGCTGATCGCATTCGGCTTGATTGCCGGGTGCTTGAGCGGAGGGCCGGCGCTTGCCAAAGACAGCATGCTGCATGGCACCAACGGCGAGCCGGCGTTGCTGACCGTCGGCGTCGGCAGCATCGGGAACATTGTCACGAAGCGCAACGACGCCGTTCTCTTCAGCGCGGAATACCGCGCCGGGCCGAAGCTCGAGCTCTTCTATATCCGCCCGTCGCTCGGCATCATCGCGACGACCGACAAATCGCTTTACGGATATTTCTGCCTGAGCGGCGATATCTTCTTCGGGCGACGCATCGTGCTGACGCCGCAGGCCGCGGTGGGCGGCTACAGCGCGGGGGACGGCCAGGATCTCGGCGGCACGCTCGAGTTCAAGACCGGAGCGACGCTGGCGTGGCGCTTCGACAATCACTCGCGCATCGGGCTCGGGTTCCACCATATCTCGAACGCGAATATCTACGACCACAACCCGGGCACCGAGCTGCTCACCCTCTATTATTCCCACCCGATTTCTTTCGGCTGGTAACCCGAACGCTTCCGTCCGTCCTCGCTCCGCGGTAACGGAGCCGGCTGCCGTGGCGTTCGCCGCCGCGGTACATCCCAATTTGCAGTGCATCCGGCGAATTATTATCATTTGCGCAAACGGGACCGACCCCACCCCAGGTCATTTCGGGCCTCCACTCGGGTGGGTTTTTAGCGCTAAGGAACAGAAGCAAGGGACGCAGCGAGCAACCATGACCTCGAGCAGCAGCACCGGCGCGCCGGTGATCAAGCGCATGCCGCGCTGCCGCGGCGCCGTCATTCGCGCCTATGACAACCTTCGGGCGGCGGGCATGGCGGACCGCAACGCTTTCCTGGCCGCGGCGCGGGTCTATCGCACGCACCATCCCGAAGCGGATGTGAAAAGCGCGCGGTCTCTGGTGGCCGCATGGATTTACGATCGTCCGCAGGGCGCCGCCGGCACGCAGCCATAGCCGTTCCGGCGGGGTGTCTCGCCGTTCAAGACCCGCCCTTCGCCTCAGCGACAAATCTTCGCGGTCCGGTCGCATTGCCGCGAAGGTGTTGAGGTTCGACCCATGGACAGGCTATAGCTTTCCCAGGTTCGCGTCACAATTTGTAGTGTCGCCGTTCTTGAAAGCTACTAAATGACGGCCCAGCGCTCCAGCCTGCCGCGCGACGACGCGGACCCTCCCCCGACGCGAATGGGGCTCGCAAAGCTGACGAAGCTTGCCTACAGCGGTACCGACCTCAAGCCGCTCTGGAAGAGCCTCCTGGACGAGGTGACCCGAAACCCGCGCAACGCGGCGGCGGCCATGGACCTGTCGGTCGTGGTGCAGCTGCTCGGTGATCGGGAGAGCGGCCTCGCGTTGCAGTCCGTGGCGTTGAAAAGCCAGCGCCTGTTCCGGCTGCCCGCCGCCACCCCGACGCCACGCCTGCGGGTGCTGGCGTTGTCGGCCGAAGTCGACATGGGCGCGAACACGCCGATCGAGTTCCTGCTGCAGGATTCGGATATCGAGCTCTACACGCTCTATGTCGCCCCGAACCAGCCCTTTCCCGACCCGCTTCCCGAGCACGATATCGCCTTCGTCGCAGTGCCGGAATCCGAGGAAACGCGCGACACGCTGGCGACCGTCACGCGGTGGGTCGAGAATTGGCCGCGCCCGGTCCTGAACCGGCCGCAAAACATCGCGGTAATGAACCGAGACGGGCTATCCAGGCTGCTGGCGTCCGTCCCCGGTCTTCACATCCCCATGACCGCGCGCGTTTCGCGGGCGCGCCTCGCCGAGATCGGCCGGGAAGAGGCGCCGCTTCGCGAAAGCCTCGCGGACGGCGTTTTCCCGCTGGTCGTCCGGCCGCTCGATTCCCATGCGGGCCGCGGCCTCGGCAAGCTCGACGCGCCGTCCGACATCGACGCGTATCTGCGGCAGCAGCCGGAGGCCGACTTCTTCATCTCCCGCTACGTCGACTATCGCGACAAGGACGGATTGTTCCGCAAGTATCGCGTCGTCATGATCGACGGGCGGCCCTTTCCCTCCCACATGGCGATCGCCGCCGAATGGAAGATCTGGTACCTCAACGCCGACATGGCGGAGAACGCCGCGAAGCGCGCCGAAGAAGCCCGCTTCATGGCGACCTTCGACGACGGCTTTGCGAGGCGCCACGCGGACGCGCTGGCGGAGATGACCAAGCGGGTCGGGCTGGAATATTTCGCGATCGACTGCGCGGAGACCAAGGACGGCAAGCTGCTGGTCTTCGAAGGCCATAACGCGATGATCGTCCACGACATGGATCCCGTGGACGTCTTTCCTTACAAGCAGCCGCAGATGCGGCGGCTCTTCGACGCCTTCACCGCGATGTTGCATGCCCGCGCGGAAGGGCCGCCCCAAGCCGACGAGACCGAGGAACCCGATCCAGCGCCCGGCCCGGAGGTCACCCTCGACCCCGCGGATTGGAACGACATCCGGGCTCAAGGCCACCGGATGCTCGACGACATGCTCGACTACCTCGAGCATATCCGCGACCGCCCCACATGGCGGCCCATGCCCGACAATGTCCGGGCACATTTTCACGCGGCGCTGCCGCAGGCGCCCGAGCCCCTCGCCGCCATCTACGAGGAATTCGCGCAGTTCATTCTGCCTTACGCGACGGGGAACACCCATCCAGGCTTCATGGGCTGGGTCCACGGCGGCGGCACCGCGGTCGGCATGCTGGCCGAGATGCTCGCGGCGGGCCTCAACGCCAATCTCGGCGGCCGCGACCACGCGCCGATCGAGGTCGAGCGGCAGATCGCCGAATGGACGCGGCAGATTTTCGGCTTTCCCAAAGGCGCGAGTGGCCTCTTCGTCACCGGAACATCGATGGCGAATCTCATCGGCGTGCTGGTCGCGCGCACGGCCGCGCTCGGCAAAGAGACGCGTCATGTCGGCTTGACGGAAGCGGGCGCGCGGCTCCGCGCCTACACCTCAGAAACCGCGCATCTCTGCATTGCGCAGGCGATGGACCTCTCCGGGCTCGGCACCGGCTCGTTGCGGCGCATCCCGACGGACACGCGCCACCGCATCGACATCGCCGCGCTGCGCGACGCCATCGCGGCGGATCGAAAGGCCGGCCTTCAGCCCTTCCTCGTCGTCGGGTCGGCCGGCACTGTCGATATCGGCGCGATCGACGACCTTGCAGCGCTACACGATATCTGCCGCGACGAAGGGCTGTGGTTCCATGTCGATGGCGCTTATGGCGCGCTGGCCATGCTGTCGCCCGTGCTGGCGCCGCGCCTCGCCGGCATCGAGACGGCCGACTCGATCGCCTTCGACTTCCACAAATGGGGCCAGGTGCCTTATGACGCGGGCTTCATTCTCGTGCGCGACGGCGCGCGGCAGCGCGACACCTTCGCCTCGCCGGCCGCCTATCTCCGCCGCGAGACGCACGGTCTGGCGGCCGGCACCGACTGGCCCTGCGATTACGGCCCGGACCTGTCGCGCGGCTTCCGGGCGCTCAAGACATGGTTCACCCTCAAGGCTTACGGCACCGAGCAGCTCGGCGCGGTCATCGCGCGGAGTTGCGGGCTGGCGCGCTATCTCGAAAAGCGTGTCCGCGCGGAGCCCGAGCTGGAGCTGCTCGCCCCGGCGCAGATCAACATCGTCTGCTTCCGCTACCGCGCCGCGGACGCCGATACGGTCAACGCCAAGATCGTCGCGGATGTCCAGGAGTCCGGCATCGCCGCGCCGTCAACAACGGTCGTCGATGGTCGGCTCGCCATCCGCGCGGCGCTGTTCAATCACCGCACGCAACGGCGCGACGTGGACACGCTCGTCGATGCGGTGCTGGATTTCGGGAGGGCGATCACGCCGATGGCCGACGGGGCCGTTGCCGCGGAAAGCAGCCGAGGGCGATAAGAGCCGACCAACAAATCAGTAAAATACGGCCGGCGGGCGGCCGAGCATCACCTGGCCTACCGCCTCGAAATGCGCGTCGCGCGATTGCATCTGCTGCGACAGCGTATGGATGTCGCGGAAACGGCGCTGGAAGGCGCCGCCGGGAAAGATCGCGTCGACGCCGGCGCGCTTATAGGTCCAGTCGGCGACCTCGATCGCGCCCTGGATCGCGTTGCTCGTCGCAAGACGGACGCGCGCCCGCTCCGCGAAGTCGATCGCGCCATCGGCGCCGGCGTGCGCATAGACGTCGGCGAGGGTTTCCAGCGCATAGGCGCGGGCGGCCCCGAGGCGAGCTTCCGCCAGGGCCACCCCGCTTTGGATGGCGGGGCTGTCGGCGAGGCGGTTGAGCCCGCGCGGCGTCTTGGCGGTGGCAAGCGCCCGGAAGGCGGCGAGCATCGCGCCCGCCGTTCCCAGCGCGACGCCGGCGACACCGACGGCATAGAGCCCTTGCATCGGGATGGCATAGAGCCGTCCGGGGTCGCGGCGGGATTCCGGCTCCTCGCGCGTGCCGGTGAAGGCGTCGGCGACGAACAGATCCTCGACGCTGTAGGAGTCCGACGCGGTGCCGCGCAGGCCGATCGTGTCCCAGGTATCGATCAGCCGCGCCTTCTCTACCGGAAACAGCATGGTGCGGATCGCCGGGTGGCCGGCCTTATTCAACCGGATCGTGCCGTCGGGCTCCGCGACCTGGCAATGCAGGCCCATCCAGGTCGCGGCGCGGCAGCCGCTGGCGAAATTCCAGCGGCCGCTGACCCGATAGCCGCCTGGTTCAACTTTCGCAAAGGTCGCGTTCGGCGGCCCCCAGGCGACCACCGCATTCGCCGGGCCGAAGATGGTCCGCGCCGTCTCCGGCTCGAGATGGGGGGCGATCAACGCGGCGCTGTTCGCGGTGAACAGGTTCCAGGCGACCGACGCGTCGTGCCGCGCCACAGCCTCGAGCGCCAGCAGATAGGTTCCCGGATCGACTTCGTCGCCGTCGAAGGCGCGCGGCAACAGCATGCGGCAGAGCCGCGCACGGTGAAGCTTGTCGAGCAGGTCGGCCGGCATGCGCCGGGTCCGCTCGATCTCGTCCGCGGCCGCGGCGATATCGTCGCCAAGCGCACGGGCACGCGCCAACGTAGGGTTGGGCGTCTCCATGGCGTTCCTCCCGCCAGTATTGCGAACCAGACGGCGCGCGCTGTCAATGGCGGGGGAACGGCAATGCCGGCGAGTCCGCTTTGAGCCGTGAAGCGACAGTTGCCATTCTTCGATCGTCGCCAGCGCGGTTCACTTGTTGTCGCCGAGCGGCAGCCAGGATTGCCGGCGCTGGGCCCAGGTGAGGCGCCGCGGCAAGGCCGCCTTCGCATGCGCGGCGAGGTCATGCAGGCCCTCGAAGACCCTGTATTGCCGCATCGTGCCGTTGTTCGACAGAACCATGGCCTCGCTTCCCCCGCCACTGAAGGCAACACTCCGTATTGCGGAGCGGGCGCCCCGCATGACGCCGAGTTCGTGTCCGGTCTCGACATCCCAAAGCCGCGCGGTCCCGTCTTCGGATCCGGTCAGGATGCGATGGCCGTCGGGACTGAAGACCGCGGCCGTCACCGGCGCCAAATGACCCTTGAGAACGACCTGCTCGGCCTGGCTCTTGGTATCGACGACGCGCGCGACGTTGCCCGGCCCCGCCCGAACGATAGAGGTCCCGTCGGGGCTGTAGGGCGTGCCGCCGATCTTGCCGGACCAGCCGCGCGTGACTTTCGTCTCGACCGCGCCCTCGGTGTCCCAGAGCCTCGCGGTGCCGTCGGTGGACGCGGTGAGAAGGTATCGCCCGTCCTTGCTGAAAACCACGCCGCGCACGTCGTTCTGGTGGCCGGCTAGAATCGCGCGGCTGGAGCCGTCCGCCACATTCCACAGCCGCACCTGCCAATCCACCGATACGGATGCCACTTGCCGTCCGTCCGGACTGAAAACGGCGTCGTTGACCCAGGAGCGATGGCCGCGAAGCACGGCCATCTGCGCACCCGCCGCCGCGTTCCAGAGCCGGACCGTATCGTCTCTCGACGCCGTCGCGACCATCGATCCGTCGGGGCTGAACCGCGCCGAGATCAGCTGATTGGTATGTCCCCGCAAGATCGGGCCGGGCGCGCCCGTGATGCCGTTCCACAGCCGCGCCGTGCCGTCCCTGGACGCCGTCACCACCTGCCGACCATCGGCGCTAAACCGGGCGGACACCACGCCGCCGGTATGCCCTCGCAAGACCGCGATCGTTTCGCCGCTTGTCGCATTCCAAAGCCGTGCCGTCGCATCTTCGGAAGCCGTCACGATGCGTTTGCCGTCGGGGCTGAAGGCGGCGCTCAATACCTTATCGCGATGCCCCGTGAGCACGGCGATCGCCGTTCCCTTTTCGACATCCCAAATTCGCGCCGTGCGGTCGTGCGAGGCGCTGACGAGGCGCCGTCCGTCGGGACTGAAAGCAACGGCGACGACCTTGTCGGAATGGCCGCGAAGAACGCTTACCTCGCTGCCGTCGGCGGCGTTCCAAAGCCGCACCGTTCCGTCCGAAGAGGCCGATGCGATCAACTTGCCGTCGGGGCTGAAAACAGCGGACCAGACATCGTCGTCATGGCCGGTCAGCTTTGCGATCATCGCGCCATCACCGACCCGCCACAGGCACACCGTCTTGTCCGACGCGGCGGTTGCGACGCGCGTTCCATCCGGGCTGAACACAGCCGTGTGGACGATCCCGATCTGGCCCTGCAGGACCAGACGTTCCTTACGGTTGAAATGCGCTTCGTAGAGAATTCGACTCGCCGACAGAAGATCGCTTGCGTCGTTGTCGTAGGGCAGAATTTCCAGGACAAGCAGCGCGCCTGTAACCGGATCGCCCGCATCGACTTGCCGTTGCGCGTCTTGGAGTATGGCGCGGAGTCGCTCCGGCCCCATCGTCCCCGATGACGCCTGATTCGACTGCTGCGCGCCTTTCGCCGGACCGGCATCGGCCCCGGTGGATTTCGGTTCCGCGGGCTTTCTCTCCCAAAAGGGTTGCAGACCGGGATTCAGCCAGGAGAAGACGACGATGCCGACGGAAAAGATCACCGTGCCGATGATCTGTGCCGCGAGCCATCGGCGTTCGCGACGCTGTCGTTTGTCCGGTCCGGCGGCCACGGTTGAAATTCCTCCCGACAAATTTGTTCTGCGCCAATGAATGAAATTGACGTGGCTTTTAAAAATGTCGTGTTGGCGGACATGCAGCGTAAGCCTGGATTGAAGGACGCCGCAAGCGAGCGCAGCGATGTTTGGGTCTGCCGCGATTGCGTCACGAGCCGACGTCGGCGTTAGGCGCCTGCATGTCCGCCTCCTGCGTCAAAGCGGTTACCGCAGGCGGAAATCGTTGGGACCGCCACCGTTCCTGTCCGTTCCGGCAGAGCTGTTCCAGCCCGACAGTCGACGCGGAACACGGATTACTCGCGGCTCACTGAGCAACGCCGGAGGTCCGTCTCCTCATCGTGCAGGATATCCCGTTGATAGAGGATTCGCGTGAGCGTCATCATGACGACGAGAATTGGTGCGGCCAATGCCGCCCCGGTTATGCCGAAAAGCGTCCCCATCAACGCCTGGGCACTCAGCATGAGCGCTGGTGGCAGATGCACCGTGCGCTGCTGCACGAGAGGCGCCAGAATGTAACCTTCGATGGCGTGCGCCCCGAGATAGATGAGAACGACATAGGCCGCGTAGACGGGGCTTTGGACAAAGGCGATCAGCACCGCGGGAACAGCGGAGACAAGGGCACCGAAATACGGAACGAAGGTCAATAATCCCGCGATCAGACTGAGCGTAAAGGCCAGCGGGATGGAGAGCAGCGAGAGGCAGATCAGCGTCAGAAGGGCGACCGAGACCATCATGATGGCGCGGCCCAGTAGCCACAGCTGCAAGGAGTGGCCGATCTCACCGAGAACCTCCCGAATGCGGGGGCGGTGCCCCTGCGGAAACAGCCGGATAAACCCGTCGATGTACCAAGGAGGATTCAATGCGGCGTAAAATCCGACGAAGAGAACGATGATCAGCGTGATGACGCTGCTTGTCATCATCGTGCCGAGATTGACGAAGCTCGAGGTCAGCTCGCGCAGGTTCGGGAGCTGCTCGGAGGAGAGTTGCAGACTTGGCAGCGCGTGCGACAGCTTTTGAAAGAGCTGCTCCAGCGCAAGGGAGGCTTCGTTAAAGATCTGATAGCTCTGCCCGACGACACGCGGCGCGGCGAAATAAATCGTTGCTGATGACCCGGCGACGATGACGACCATCACGCACAAGAACGCCCAACCATAGGAGAGCCGTACAAGCCGTGCGAGGCGCGCCGCCAACCCATTGACCATGACGGCGAGAAGCAAGCCGGCAAAAATCTCCAGCAATACATGCCCGGTCAGCCAAACCAGTAAAATTAGGAAGCCGACGATCAATCCGATCCGCAGCAGCTGATAGACTTGTCCGATTTGTGCCGGCTTCACGTTTTCACCTGTCGCGCTTCCATAATTGGAATGGTGATTTCGCTTTCGATCACACGGCCGGAGGGCGCGACAAAGGCTAGCGCGTTCACGATGCTGGCGCCATGGCCTGGACTGCGGCGGCACACAAAGCCTTAGACGTTTCTCGACGAGGACGGTCAGCCTTTAGCCTGATGTCTGAAAAGGCTCAGAATTCGAACGTTAGGCTCGGCACAGAAGGCGGACATTGGCGCCGGAATGTCCGATACTGCGGTCAGGGCAGAGGGTGACCCGGCAGACCGGCAATGTCGGCAACGAGCCAGAACCGGGCATCCGCACAGGGAAAAGGAGCTGGAACCGATGAAGTTCGGAATCTTTCTCGCGACGCAATGGCCGGAACAAGCAAGCCTGGAGCAGGAGATCGGCAATCTTGCCGCGCAAGTCCGCGCCGCAAAGGACAACGGCCTTTCGTCGATCTGGGTCGGGCAACACGTGCTGACGCGCCCGTTGCAAATGGTTCAGACGACGCCCCTGCTGGCGCGGCTGGCGGTCGAAGGCGAGGGCATGACCTTCGGCTCCTGCATCATCCTGCTCGGCATGATGAACCCGGTGATGGTGGCGGAAGAGGCCGCCAGCCTCGACTGGATCACGGGCGGAAATTTCGTGCTCGGTGTCGGGATCGGTTACCGGAAGGAAGAGTTCGACTCGCTGAATGTCCCCTTCGAGGATCGTGTCGGCCGGTTCGAGGAAGCCGTCCCGCTGATCCGCCGCCTGTGGGCCGAGGAATGGGTGACGCATACCGGCGCGCATTTCACGGTCCGCAATCTCGGCGCCAGCATCCGGCCGCGTAACGGCAGCGCTCTACCCATCTGGATCGGCGCGCAGGTCCCGAGGGCGGTGCGCCGCGCGGCGCGTCTGGGCGATGTCTGGCTGCCGTCGCCAACGCCGGATCTCGACGTCCTGGAGCGCTATTTCCGCATTTACCGCGAAGCCCGCGGCGAAGCCGGGCTGGCCATGCCGGAATCACAGCCGCTGATCCGCGAATGCTTTGTCGGCGCGACGCGCGAAGCCGCCATGCGCGTCGCCCGCGGGCCCCTGCTCGCGAAATACGAATCCTATGCGTCCTGGGGCGAAACCGGAAGCACCGGGAGCGAAACGAGTCTCGCCGACGGCTTCGACGATTTCATGGCGAACCGGTTCATCGTTGCGGACGAAGCCGAAGCGGCGGATGCCTTCGCGGAATACCGGGATCGCTTCGGCGTCGATCATATGATCCTGCGCATCCAATGGCCCGGCCTGCCGCAATCCGATGTCATCGAATGCATCCGGCGCGTGGGACGGATCGCGGCGCGCCTGCGCTAGCCAAACGGAACCGCGCCGTTTGTTCCCGACGCGGACGGTGTGCGAAGCTGAAAACGCGTGATCTTTGGCCAGGGAGAACATCATGCGCGCAGTGGGACTGATGAAGCACGGCGGCCCGGAGGTTCTCGAGGTGCTCGATCTCCCCGAGGTCCACGCCGGTCCCGGACAGGTGCGCCTGCGCGTCCACGCGGCGGCGGTGAACCCCACCGATACAATGGCGCGGAACGGATCGCGCGCCCAGCAGCAGAAGGTCGATCCGCCGCCCTACATACCGGGCATGGACGCCGCCGGCATCGTCGATGAGGTAGGCGACGGCGTCTCCACGGGGATCCGGGTCGGAGACGCGGCCATGGCCATGGTCGTGCCGAAAGGCAGCCATGGCGCGTACCGCGAGCAGATCGTCCTCGACGCCCGGGCGGTGGTTCGCGCGCCGAAAGGCACGACACATGTCGAGGCGTGCACGCTGCCGATGAACGGATTGACCGCGCGGCAGTCGCTCGACCTGCTCGCCCTGTCACCGGGCCAGACGCTGGCCGTGACCGGCGCGGCCGGCGCCTATGGCGGCTATGTCATTGAGCTTGCCAAGGCCGAAGGGCTGACCGTCATTGCGGATGCCTCCGAGAAAGATCGTGATCTCGTTTCCGCGCTCGGCGCGGACATCGTCGTCCTTCGGGGAGATGACGTCGCCGCGCGTATCCGCGAGCACTTCCCAGACGGCGTGGACGGTCTCGCCGACGGGGCGGTTCTAAACGAGCATGTCATACCGGCGGTTCGGGATGGGGGCGCCTTCACGTCCGTGCGCGGCTTCATGGGGAAGCCCCAGCGGGACATCCGGTTCACGCAAACCTTTGTACGCAACTATGATTGCGAGCATGAGAAGCTCGACCGTCTGCGTCAGCAGGCGGAGGCGGGAATCCTCACGCTGCGCGTCGCCGACACCTATCCGCCCGAACGCGCCGGCGAGGCGCACCGGCGGCTCGAGGCGGGCGGCACGCGCGGGCGGCTCGTGATCGTATTTTGAAGAGGCAACAGGATCTCGAGACGGTGCAACAACGAAGATAGAGGGAGCGGACATGTCCATACTTGTAATCGGCGGCGCGGGCTTCATCGGCCGCCGGCTCATTCCATTGCTGGTCGCGGACAACCAGGCTGTCACCTGTATGGACATCGATATGGCCAGCGCGACCGCCGCCTTCAGCAAGTTCGGGGACAAGGTGAAAGTCGTCCGCGGGGACGTCACGGCCTTCGACGACGTCATCGGCGCGATAATCGAATCGAAGGCGGAGCGAGTCGCAAACCTGTCCTATTTCATCGGCGAGCTGGAGCCGCACGTCGCCTTCAAGCTCGACATCCAGGGCATGGACAACTGCTTCGAAGCCGCGCGGCGCACGGGCGTCAAGCACACGGTGTTCGCAAGCTCCGTTGCCGTCAGCGGCCAGCAGGCGAAGTTCGGCGAACGCCTGGTGAACGAGGACGATCCGCGCCATGGCGATTCGCAATACGCGGTGAACAAGACGATCAACGAATGGCAGGCGCATGATTACCGGCGCAAATACGGCATGACGATCACCTGCGTGCGGCCGGCGAACGTGACCGGACCGGACAAGAAGTTCGGGTCGATCGATCACGTGAACTGCATGTGCCAGCCGGCGCGCGGATCGTCGGTGAGCTTCCCCTACCGCGACACGATGCGTTGCGTCATCCACGTCGAGGACATGGCCGAGGTGTTCCGGCGCGTCCTGCTCACGGACAAGCCCGAACACGAAACCTACAATTCGGGCGGCGCCACCGTCAGCCTCGGCGAGCTCGCGGCGCTCGTGACCGAGTTCCTGCCGGACGCGGATATCCGCTTCGAGAAAGAGGAAGGCGGCCGGGCCACCTCCGGCAATTTCCTGATCGACAACAGCCGTGTGGTGAACGAGTTCGGCGTGCAGTACGCGCCCTTGCGCCAGCGTGTGAAGGAAGTGATCAACGATATCCGGCGCGATGCCGGGCTGCCGCTGGTGGATTGATTTTCGGCGAGATCAATAGCGCGGCCTGAACGAACAGCGCGTGCTGACGGCGGGGCAGTCCGATCGGCACCCGCATTCCGGAAGGCGCCACGAAAAGGCCAGGCGACGCAGATCGCCGCCCGGCCTGTCCCACGCGAAACTCTCGTGATTGCGTCCGCTATTCGGCCGCTTCAGCGCCTTCGACCGCCTCGTACCGGTCGCGCTTCACAAAATCGAGGTTCTCGCCCTCGATGCGGATCAGCTTCGTCGCGGCGGTGCGGTGCGGGGAGTGAAGCTGGCCGATGTCGTACATATAGGCGTCGCCCCGCTTCATCTCGTAATTCTTGTTGAGCTTGACCTTGCCCGGCCTGCCGTCCGTCGGCCGCGAAATCACGTCCCATTCGTTCATCACCGTCTTGCCATCGGCCTGGCCGTAGATTGCCCAGGACGGCCCATGGTCGTGCGGCGGGCTGTCCTTCGCGCCCGTGTGGACATGGGCGAAGATGCAGAATTTGAGCTCCGGATCCTCGTAAAGGCACTTACGCGGATTGGTGTTGTCCGGGCCAAAATGCGTGGCGATGAAGTCGTCATCCATCAGCACCTGCTTCAGAAGGTCGCGAACCTTCGCGCGCCCGGCCGTGCCCGGTTCCGCCTTCAGCAAGTCATGGCATTTATGGCCAAATTCCTCGATCGTCATACCCATAGGGCTTCTCTCCTGGCTGCGTGTCCTGACTACGTCGGAGAATACAACAGAAACGCCCTTCCCGTGAAATAGAGCAAATGCACACGGATTTCGGGCCTGCAGAGGCCCGGCGCTCCTGACGATGCGCCACCGACGGTTCAGAAAGAGCGCTAAAATCTGGCGGAGAGGGAGGGATTCGAACCCTCGGTACGCTTGCGCGCACAACGGTTTTCGAGACCGCCCCGTTCGACCACTCCGGCACCTCTCCGCGGGCGGTGCCGGCGATGCCGGCCCCGTTTGAACGCGGCGGACCCTACCCGATGCCTCGCCCAGCCGCAAGCGCTAGCAACCCACCGGTATTATTGCTTTCGCCGCGGCCGCATCCGACATTATGACCATGGACGCGAACAAGCCGGCCATCCCCGTCATCGACTTGAGCGGCGCCTCCCCCGAGGCGCTGGCCGAGCGGCATGGCGACGATGCCCGGGCCCTGGTCGCCGCGGCGAAGCGGATGCTGCCGGGCCCGCTGCTGCCGCTGCTCGACGGGCTTTCGCGGCGCTGGGCGATGCGGTCCGCCAACCCCTATCGCGGCGAGGTCGCGCGCCTCGCGGCCCATCTCGGCGCGGGCGCCTGGTTCATGAATTTCTGCTTCGAATGGGGCTGCACCACTGGCGTCGCCCGCGACCCGCGCGGCCCCGGCATGCGCATGCTGCGCACCCTCGACTGGCCGTTCCACGGCGTCGGCCGGCACGTGCTGGTCGCCCGGCAACAGGGCCCGGCCGGCGCCTTCCTGAATGTTACCTGGCCCGGTTTCGTCGGCGTCATCACCGCAGTGGCGCCCGGGCGTTTCGCGCTCGCCATCAACCAGGCGCCGCTAGTGCGCCAGGGCTACCTGCCGCTTGCGCTGGACTGGCTGTTCAATCGCGTCCGCGTCTTCTCCAGCCGGCACCTGCCGCCGGCGCATCTCGCGCGCCAGGTCATGGAATCCTGCCGGACCTACGACGAGGCCAAGGAGGTGCTGGAATCGACGCCGCTGGCCCTGCCCGCCTTCTTCACCCTCGCGGGAACCGCGCCCGGCGAGGGCTGCGTCATCGAGCGGACCGAACGCGAGGCCTGGACCCATCCCGCCCCCGCCGCCGTCGCCAACCATTGGCTCACCCGCGGCCTCAAGGGCCGGCCACGCGGCATCGACAGCCGGCGGCGGCATCGCCTGATGAACGGCCTTAGCCGGCTGCCGTCGCCGGCCTTCGACTGGATGATCGAGCCGGTCCGCAACAAGGATACCCGGCTGGGGGTGGTCGCCAACCCGGCGACGGGCCATATCCTGGTCCAGGGCTGGGAGGCGGACGGCGCGGCCACGGCGGTGCTGGATCACCAGGAGCCGTCCGCAACCGCGGGAGCCCGCCGGGAAGCGGCACTTCTCCGTTGACTTGAGAGACCGCCTGAGTATAGTCGCGCCGCGAGTCCAGGAGCCCCGAGCGTCCCGGATCCCCCGGCATTGGAAGCAACGAACGGACCGGGCGACAAGCGGCCGGGATCGAAAAAGCGAGAAGCAGAATTATGTTTGCAGTAGTCAAGACGGGCGGCAAGCAGTACCGGGTCGCCGCGAACGACATTATTGCGGTCGAGAAGCTGGAGGCCGAGCCCGGCGCGACGGTTGAGCTGACCGACGTGCTGATGGTCGGCGACGACGCGGCGCAGACGGCGGGTACGCCCCTGGTGGCCGGCGCGACGGTGGCGGCCGAGGTCGTCAAGCAGACGCGCGCCAAGAAGGTCGTCGTCTTCAAGAAGAAGCGCCGCAAGGACTACCGCCGCACGCTCGGCCACAAGCAGCATCTTACCGTGCTGCGCATCACCGAGATTTTGACCGACGGCAAGAAGCCGACGAAGCGGGCGGCCGCGAAGGCGGAGACGAAGGCCGAGGTTAAGCCCGCGGCGACGGCGGCGGACGAAGCGGCGGCCGAGACGCCGAAGGCCGAGGCCAAGAAGCCGGCGGCGCGCAAGCCCCGGGCGAAGAAGAGCGAGGAGTAAGGCAGCATGGCACACAAGAAAGCGGGCGGCAGTTCTCGCAACGGCCGCGATTCAGCGGGCCGGCGCCTCGGCGTGAAGAAGTTCGGCGGCGAAGACGTGCTCGCCGGCAACATCATCGTGCGCCAGCGCGGCACCAAGGTGCACCCCGGGCGCAATGTCGGCATGGGCCGGGATCACACGCTGTTCGCGCTCACCGAAGGGACTGTGAAGTTCCACAAGACGCGGACGCGCACGACCGTGCATATCGACCCGTCGGCCGTCCCGGCTGCTGCAGAATAGCCTCGGTGGTTGAGCCACCGACGGTGGCTCCCATCGACATCGACCGGTTCAAGGAGGGAGATGGGAGACCATCTCCCTCTTTTCATGCCCTCCCGAGGACTAACCGGCGATGTTTGCAGAAATCCAAACGGCGCGGCTGCTTTTGAGGCCGCTCCGGGATACCGATGCCGAGGCCCTGACGGCGCTGGCCGGGAACTGGGACGTGGCTCGCATGACGGCCCGCATACCGCATCCCTATCCGGAAGGATTGGCGAAGCGGTGGATCGCGGAGCAGGCAGTCGCCCGGGAAAACGGCGACGCGTTCGCTTTCGCGATCCTGCTCGAGGGCCGGCTCGTCGGTCTGGTCGGCCTCGAGCACCAAGACGGCGGCCGGTTCGAGCTGGGCTACTGGATCGGCGAGCCCTGGTGGGGGCAAGGATTTGCGACCGAGGCCGCGGGCGCGGCCGTCCGCTTCGCCTTCGCGGCCCTCGGCGCGGATAGCTTGGAAGCCGGCTGGCTGTTCGATAACCCGGCGTCGGGCCGCGTTCTCGCCAAATGCGGCTTCGTCCGGACGGGTGAGATGATGCAATGGTGCGAAGCACGCGGACAGGCGGTAAAGTGCCACCGCCTGACCCTGACGGCGGACCGCCGGCGGCCGGCTAGCGAGTTGGCGTTGCGATGAAGTTCCTCGACCAAGCCAAGATATACCTGAAAAGCGGCGACGGCGGACCCGGCTGCACGTCGTTCCGGCGCGAGCGCAACATCCCGCGCGGCGGCCCGGACGGCGGCGACGGCGGGCGCGGCGGCGATGTCATCGCCGAGGCGGTCGACGGCCTCAACACGCTGATCGATTTCCGCTATCGCCAGCATTTCAAGGCCGGCAACGGCGAGAACGGCAAGGGGAAGCAGCGCTCGGGCGCGGCCGGGGAGACCGTCACCTTGCTGGTCCCCGCCGGAACGCAGATCCTCGCCGAGGACAACGAGACCTTGATCGCGGACCTGACGCGGCCCGGTCAGCGGGTCGTCTTGCTGAAGGGCGGCGACGGCGGCTTCGGCAACCTGCATTACAAGAGCGCGACCATTCGGGCGCCGCGGCGCGCCGACCCGGGCTTTCCGGGGCAGGATATGTGGGTCTGGCTGCGCCTCAAGCTGCTCGCGGACGCCGGGCTGGTCGGGCTGCCCAATGCCGGGAAATCGACCTTCCTGGCCGCCGTTACCCGGGCGAAGCCGAAGATCGCCGACTACCCCTTCACCACCCTCCATCCGCAGCTCGGCGTGGTCTATGTCGACGAGCGCGAGTTCGTGCTCGCGGACATTCCCGGGCTGATCGAGGGCGCGCATGAAGGCCATGGCCTCGGCGACCGCTTCCTCGGCCATATCGAGCGCTGCGGCGTGCTGCTGCACCTCGTCGACGGGACGCAGGCGGATGTGGCGGGCGCTTACCACACCATACGGGGCGAGCTCGAGGCCTACGACGCCGGCCTGCCGAATAAGCCGGAGATCGTGGCGCTCAACAAGTGCGACGCGCTGGACGACGCGACGATCAAGGCGCGGTTGGCGGCATTGAAAAAAGCGTGCGGCCAGCGGGTCTTCACCCTATCGGGCGTCACCGGGGCCGGCGTCACGCCGATCCTCCGCGCCCTTCTCGCCGCGATCGACCGGGACCGCGGCAAGGCCGCGGCGCTGGCGGCGGCGCAAGCCAATCAGACCGCGAAGGCGTGGACGCCGTGAACGAAGCCGTGCGTTCCGCCAAGCGGCTGGTCATCAAGATCGGCTCGGCGCTGCTGGTCGACGAGGACAGCGGCGATCTGCGGCACGGCTGGCTCGACGCGCTGGCCGACGACGTCGCCGCGTATCAGCGCCGCGGTCAGCAGATCCTGATCGTCTCCTCCGGCGCGATCGCGGTCGGCCGCCGCCGCCTCGGCCTCATCAACAAGGACCGCGCGCTGCGCCTCGAGGAGAAGCAAGCGGCCGCCGCGGCAGGTCAGATCCGCCTCGCCCACGCTTACGAACAGGCGCTGGCGCGGCACGGCATCACCGTCGCGCAGATCCTGGTGACCCCCGACGACACCGAGGAGCGCCGCCGGCACCTCAACGCACGCAACACGCTGATGCAGCTCTTATCCTTCGGCGCCATTCCGGTGATCAACGAGAACGACACCGTGGGCACCGCGGAGATCCGCTTCGGCGACAACGACCGGCTCGCCGCCCGGGTCGCGGCCATGGTCAGCGCCGACACTCTGGTCCTGCTGTCGGACATCGACGGGCTATATGAGCGCGATCCACGCCGGGACCCCGAGGCGCGACGGCTCGCCGAAGTCGCCGCCATCACGCCCGAGATCGAGGCGATGGCCGGCGCCGCACCGCTGGGTTATTCGTCGGGCGGCATGGTGACGAAGCTGCAAGCGGCGAAGATCGCCACCGCGAGCGGCTGCCGTATGGCGATCGCCGATGGGCGCGACCTTCATCCGCTGAGACGGCTCGATGAAGGCGGCGCCTGCACCTGGTTCCTCGCGGCGGCGACGCCGATGACGGCGCGCAAGACCTGGATTGCCGGCGTGCTCAACCCGGTCGGCGCGGTCACCGTGGACCAGGGCGCCGAGCGCGCCCTGCAGAGCGGGCGAAGCCTGCTGCCGGTCGGCGTGCGCGCCGTCACCGGCCGGTTCGAACGGGGCGATGCGGTGTCGATTTTGACCCTCGACGGGCGGGAGATCGGCAAGGGGCTTTCCGCCTATTCCAGCGAGGACGCCGCGCGGATCGCCGGCCATAATAGCCGTGAAATCGAGGCAATACTTGGCTATCGTGGGCGTGACGAAATAATCCACCGCGACGATTTGGCGCTGGGCGCACCATCGAGGAGCGTTCGCAATGGTTGATCTAGCCGGAGACACCCGGGATTCCGTTGAAGCGGAGGTGCGCCGCATCGCCACGGCGGCCCGCCAAACGCTGCCGGCGCTGGCACTGGCCGACCGGGCGACCAAGGACGCGGCGTTGCGCGCTGCCGCCGACTCGATCCGGGCACATGCCGCCAAGATCAAGATCGAAAACGCCAAGGACCTCCAGTTCGCGGGCCAGAAAGGGTTGAGCGCGGCGATGACCGACCGGCTGTTGCTCAACGACCAACGGATCGAGGACATCGCCCGGGGGCTCGAAGCGGTCGCCGACCTGCCCGATCCGGTCGGCCAGACGATCGCCGAATGGGACCGGCCGAACGGCCTCCATATCGCGCGCGTGCGTGTGCCGCTCGGCGTTATCGGCATCATCTACGAATCCCGGCCCAACGTGACCGCCGACGCGGGCGGCTTGTGCCTGAAGTCGGGCAACGCCGCGATCTTGCGGGGCGGCTCGGAAAGCTTTCATTCCTCGACAATCATCGCCGAATGCCTGCGGGACGGGCTGCGCAGCAGCAACCTGCCGGCCGATGCCATCCAGCTCGTGCCGACGCGCGACCGGGCGGCCGTGGGCGCCATGCTGCGCATGGCCGACCTCATCGACATCATCGTCCCGCGCGGCGGCAAATCCCTGATCGAGCGCGTCATGGCGGAATCGCGTATCCCGGTCATCGCGCATCTCGAGGGAAACTGCCACGTTTACATCCACGAAAAGGCCGATCCCGAAATGGCGCGCCGCGTCACCCTGAACGCGAAGATGCGTCGGACCGGGGTTTGCGGCGCGGCCGAGTCGTTGGTCATCGACCGCAAGATCGCGACCGAGCAACTGTCCCCAATTGTGGACGCGCTGACGAACGCGGGTTGTGAGATCCGTGGCGACCAGGCCGCGCAATCGATCGACCGGCGCATCGTGCCCGCCAGCGAGACGGACTGGGACACGGAATATCTCGACGCGATCATCTCGCTCAAGGTCGTGGACGGGCTGGCGGAAGCGATCGACCACGTGAACCGGCACGGCTCGCACCATACCGACGCGATCGTCACCGAGGATCAGGCAGCCGCGGATCGCTTTCTGGCGCAAGTCGACAGCGCCATCGTCCTGCACAATGCCTCGACCCAGTTCGCCGACGGCGGCGAGTTCGGCATGGGCGCCGAGATCGGTATCTCGACCGGCAAGCTGCATGCGCGCGGGCCGGTCGGTGCGGAGCAGCTCACAAGCTTCAAATATGTGGTCAGGGGGCGAGGACAGACACGTCCATAGCGCCAATTGTCCGCATAATTACAACTATAAGTATGCAATTCGGACAAATGCGATTGATGTGGAGGGGGATTTTCTACCACCTGTTGATTTTCAGAAGCGAGTCACGCCATAATAATAAGGTGGCAAATGGACGCCAGCAGATGAACGGAAGAAATGGCACAAACTGACTTGGCCACTCGGCGTCTGGCATATCTAGAGTCGGTGCTCAACGGCATCAGCGATCCCCTGTTTGTCACCGAAAACGACCCGAATGGCGCAGCGAGACAGCATATCTGCTTCGTGAATGAAGCCTTCACGCAGCGGACCGGGTATTCGCTTGCCGATCTCGCCGGCCAGTCTCCGGCTTTTCTATGCGCCACGGGCAACAATCCGCAGGTCGTCGACGAAATGGCCGCCGCGTTCGAACGTGGTGAAAAGGCCAGCTTCGTGCTGCTGAACAACCGCAAGGACGGCGGCCGGTTTCGGGCAGAGCTGTTCCTGACCCCGATAGCCGGCGATGGCGAATGCCGCCATGTCGTCGCGATCCAGCGCGGCCGCGCCGATAGCACGGCTGCGGGCCACGACCTCGACCCGGCGGAGGCGCAGATCCAATCGCTCGCGAACAATCTGACCGAAGCGGTCCTGATCTATCGCGACAAACAGCCCTTGTTCGCCAATGACGCCTATGTCGCGTTGTTCGGCTACTCAGGCATGGCGGCCGCATTGCGTGAGATCAGCCCGCTGATGAACCTGCCACTGGAAGACCTCGCGACGAGCGTTCACGGCGCGGGCGGAAAGCAGCCCAGCCAACCGCAGCCCGTCTATTGCGAGGCGCTTCGCACGGACGGCGCGCCGCTTCATCTGGCTATACGGTGCCATTCGATCGCCTGGCGCGGCGCCGCGGCAACGATGCTGACGATCGAGCGCGACGCGCGGCGCCGTGTTCCACCGGGTTTCTCCGTGCGGCCGGCGCCGGCGCGCTATGGACATGCGCCCCTCAAGACCAGCGCCGCCGGCAACGCGGCATCGGCATCCGATGACACGGCGTTGCTGCGCGAACTGATGGATTCGCTGCCCGTCATGCTCGCGCATAAATCGCGCGACCTGCGCTACACATACGTCAACCAGGCCTACGCCGCCTGGGTCGGCCAGCCGCGCGAGCAGATCGTCGGTCACCATGTCTGCGACGTCCGCAACGAGACGCATTACCAGATGATGAAGGAGCGCCGCGCCAAGGTCCTGTCCGGCGAAACGGTGCAATACAACACCACATGCACCTTTCCCGGCCGCGGCATGTGCGACTTCCTGACCACGCTGATCCCGCAACGGGACGAATCGGGCGAAGTCGAAGGGTACTACTCGCTCGTTCAGGATATTACCGCGCTCAAGGAAGTCGAGCGGGCGCTCGTCGAGCGCGAGCAGCAGCTGCTGCTGGTCATGGACTCGATCCCCGCCCTAATCTCCTACCGCGACCGGAACTTGCGCTTCCAATACGTCAATCGGCCCTATTACGAGTGGCATGGCGTCAGACGCGAGGACATAGTCGGACGCCACATGACCGATTTCATCGATCTGGAGCAGTTTCGGCGGCTCAAGCCGCATATCGACCGGGTGCTGGCCGGCGAGCATGTGCGCCTCGATCAGGTCATCGATTTTTCGGGCGTGGGCAAACGCAAGGTCCATATCAATTTTATCCCGCATAAGGACAAAAACGGACTTGTCGTGGGCTTCTTCGCCCTGAGCCAGGAGATGCCCGGACCCGAGGCGCTGCACGCCGCCGACTGAGATGACGGGAGCTGGATCGCATCGGCAGCACCGGGCGAGCTGTCTGAAAACATCCCTTCCATCGACCGCGCCAAGCGCCCCGGCTTGGCGAATGACGATCGCGCCTGTACCGTTTATGTGGTCTCCGCTGAACCGCCTCCTTCTGTCCACTTTCGACCGGTCGAATGCAGCCTTCTTCCCCGTCACGCGCCCCCGACACCGACACGCATCGGAAACGCCGGCTTGCCCGGCGCGGCCGGCGGATCGGCCTGTTGGGCGGGTCGTTCAACCCGGCGCATGAAGGCCATCGCCACATAAGCCTGCTCGCCTTGCAGCGCCTCGGGCTGGACGAAGTGTGGTGGCTCGTCTCGCCCCAGAACCCTTTGAAGCCCGTGAAGGGCATGGCGGCCCTGGCGCACCGGATGGCGTCCGCGCGCGCCGTGGCGCGCCACCCCCGCATCCGGGTGAGCGATATCGAGCGGCGCCTCAACACCCGATTTACCGTGGACACCGTCCGGGCCTTGAAGCGCCGATATCCGGATGTCGCCTTCGTTTGGCTGATCGGCGCGGACAATCTCCTCCAGATTCCGGCATGGAAGGCCTGGCAAACCCTCTTCCGTTCGGTACCCGTTGCGGTTTTTGCGAGGCCGACATATTCTCTTAAGGCTTTGGCAGGGCAGGCGGCGGGGCGATTTGCAGCCGACCGTCTGCCGGAGAGGCAGGCCCGGTGTCTGGCGCGACGGCAGCCGCCGGCCTGGGTGTTTCTGCGGATCAGGCTCCATCCTGCATCGGCGACGGCACTCAGGGCCGCAGCCGGAAGCAAGAAGAAGAAGCCCGGAAAAGCCAATGCGACTGCCAAGCGCGCGAAACGTACCGTGAGGAAATGAGCCATATCTGCTGATCGTTCGACACCGCTGGACAGCCGGTCCATGCTGTCAGTGATCGAGGAATCCCTCGACGACGACCAGGCTATCGACGTTGTTTCGATAGACCTCGGCGGAAAAACCACCATAGCGGATTGCATGGTCATCGCGTCGGGGCGCTCGAGCCGCCATGTGGGCGCGATGGCCGATCATCTGCTGGAGCGCTTGAAGAAGAAGGGCTTCAAGGGCGTGACCGTGGAAGGTCAGAAGCACTGCGACTGGGTGCTGATCGACGCGGGCGACGTCCTGGTCCATCTCTTCCGCCCGGAAGTCCGCGAATTCTACAAGCTGGAAAAGCTTTGGGGCAACGTAGCAGCGTCGCGGCCTGAGCAGGTCAGCCACGCCGCGCTCTAACCCGGCGGGCGATGCGCATCGTCATCGCCGCCGTCGGACGCCTTCGCCGCGGTCCCGAGTTCGATCTTTTCGAAGCGTATCGGCGCCGTATGCAATGGTCCGTGGCCATTCGCGAGGTCGAAGAACGGCGGCCCCTGCCGCCGGCCGAACGGCGTCGGCGGGAAGCTGAATTGCTCCGCGGCGCCGTGCCGGACGGCGCTACCGTGGTTGCGCTCGACGAGGGCGGCAGCCAGCTGGACAGCCGGCAATTCGCCCAATGGATCGGCGCTTGGCGGAACAAGGGGTTACGTGATCTCGCCTTCGTGATCGGCGGCGCGGACGGACTGGATGCCGCGCTCCGGGATGGCGTCGAGATGAAAATAGCATTTGGAACAATGACTTGGCCGCATATGCTGGTGCGCGCCATGCTGATGGAGCAGATTTACCGGGCACAGCAGATTCTGGCCGGGCACCCGTATCATAAGGGCTAGCCACATAACGTTTTCTTGGCGCTGGAATCCGGTTATTCTCCGCCCCACATTATTGCAATTCTGGATCATCGACCGGACCGCGCATGGAAAAATCGGCAAAACGGCGTCCTGTTCTTTTGTGCATCTTGGACGGCTGGGGCGAGCGGAAGGAAACGGCAAACAACGCCATTGCGATGGCCCGGACGCCGGTCTGGGACCGGTTGATGGCGAGCTGTCCGCATGGCCGCCTCGACGCGTCGGAGCGGCATGTCGGCCTGCCGGCCGGCCAGATGGGCAACTCCGAAGTGGGCCATATGAACCTGGGCGCCGGGCGCGTCGTGCTGCAGGACCTGCCGCGGATCGACGACGCCTTCGCGCAGGGATCGATTCCCGCGCTGCCGGCTTTTCAGGAATTCGTGGCGTCGCTGCGCAAGAGCGGCGGCACGGCGCATGTCATGGGCCTGATGTCGCCCGGCGGCGTGCACTCCCACCAGGCCCATATCGCCGGCTTGGTACGGCTGCTGGCCGCCGAGAAGATTCCCTGCGTCGTGCACGCCCTGCTCGACGGCCGCGACACGCCGCCGTCGAGCGCCGTCGATTATATGCGCACATTCCTCAAGGATGCGCCCGGGGCGAAAGTCGCCACGGTCATCGGCCGCTACTACGCGATGGACCGGGACAAGCGCTGGGATCGGGTAGAGAAGGCCTATCGCGCGCTGGTCGCCGGCGAGGGCCGCGCGGCGAGCGACCCCATTGAAGCCATCGAAGCCTCCTATGCGGAAAAGACCACGGACGAATTCGTTCTCCCGGCGGTGATCGGCGGCTACAGCGGCATGCGGGACGGCGACGGGCTGCTGATGGCGAATTTCCGGGCCGATCGCGCGCGCGAGATCCTGACCGCGCTGCTCGACCCGGATTTCGACGGCTTCGCGCGCGAGCGGACGGTGACTTTCGCCAAAGCGCTCGGCATGGTCGCGTATTCCGAGGCGCTTAACCGATTTATGGGCGTGCTGTTTCCGCCGCAACCGCTCCGCCACGTGCTGGGCGAAGTGCTTGCCGAGTCGGGCCTCACGCAGCTGCGCATCGCCGAGACCGAGAAATACGCGCATGTCACGTTCTTCTTCAACGGCGGCGACGAAGCGGTCTTTCCGGGCGAAGAGCGCATCCTCATCCCCTCGCCGAAAGTGGCCACTTACGACCTGAAGCCGGAAATGTCCGCATACGAAGTCACCGACCGGCTTGTCGAGGCGATCGGGCGCGGCAGCTTCGACTTCATCCTGGTCAACTACGCCAACACCGACATGGTCGGCCATACGGGCGATCTCGGCGCCGCGATCAAGGCCGTCGAGGCCGTCGACAGCTGCCTCGGACGCCTGGACAAGGCGGTCCACGCCGCTGGCGGCGTCATGCTGATCACCGCGGATCACGGCAACGCGGAACAGATGATGGACAACAGCACCGGCCAGCCGCATACCGCGCACACGACGAACCTCGTGCCGCTCATTCTCGTTGGTAAGGGCCTCAACGTCGCGCGGCTTTCCAACGGCAAGCTGGCCGACATTGCGCCGACCGTCTTGGACCTGCTCGGGCTCGAGCAGCCCGTCGAGATGACCGGACGGTCCCTGATCGTGCATGCCGAGGAGCAGCGTGAAGCGGGCTGATCGACCCCAGGCGCCCATTTGGCTGGCCTGTGCCGGGGCGGCGCTTGCCCTCCTGAGCCCGGCGGGTGCGGCTGCGCAAGACCGTGGCGATCTCAATCGCCTCGAAAGCGAGATAAAGGCCGAGCAAGGCCGTCAAGCGGAGCTGACGCGCAAGTCACAAGCGCTCGCCACGGAGCTGTCCGACCTGCGGCAGAAGGCGATCGGCGCGGCGCGCGCCACCCAGGACAGCGAATCCCTGCTGACGCGGCTCGAGCGCAAGCTGGGGCAGGCGAAAGAAGACCTGCGGCGCCAGGAAGAATCGCTCGCCAAACGCCGGAAGGAAATCGGCGGAACACTGCTCGCGCTCGAGCGGCTGTCGCGCAACCCGCCACGCGCGCTTCTGCTCTCGCCGAGCAAGCCGATGGAGGTCGTACACCAGGCCATGCTGCTCCGGACGTCGCTGCCGATCATCCAGAACCGGGCGGAAGAGCTGCGCGAAAACGTCCTCGAGCTCGCCAAGACGCGCGATGACATAGACCACCAGCTCAAGGAGCTGAAGGGCGCGTCCGCGCTTTACACCGACCAGCGGGATCTGCTCGACAGCCTGATCGATCGCAAGGCCAACCTGCTGCAGGAGACCGACGCCGAGCGCAAGCGCATCGCCCAGCGGCTGAAACGGCTGACCCGCCAGGCCGCGACGTTGAAAGAGCTGTTTGACCGGCTGGAGGCCGAGCGGCCGCCACCGCCGCCGGAAGCGCCGGCGCAAAGCCAACAAACCGCGAAGCCGGGCAAGGAACAGCAGACCGCCCTGCTCACCCTGCCGCCGCCCAGCGAGCTCCGCCGCTTTCCCGACCATGGATCGATCACGCTGCCGGTACGCGGCGAGCTAATCCGCCACTATGGCGAGAGCACGTCCTACGGCGGCACCGCCAAGGGCATCACGATCGTTACCCGCCCCGCCGCCACCGTGGTTGCACCCTACGATGGTAAGGTCGTCTTCGCGGGACCGTTCCGCGGTTACGGGCAAATCTTGATCATTGAGCACCGTGGCGGATATCATAGCCTGCTTTCCGGCATGGAACGTGTTGACACTGGCGTCGGCCAATGGTTGCTTGCCGGCGAACCTGTTGGCGTAATGGCCAAAGCGGGTGATGGAAATCCGCGACTGTATTTTGAGCTCCGCCGAGATGGACAGCCAATCAACCCCCTACCCTGGTTCGCTGAATACCGGGGCAAGGATCGGGGGTGAATGCATGCTTGCGTGTAAAGACGAGATCTTTGGGGCGAGGAACAACATAGGTCAATTGGAAAGGATCTAAGACGCATGAAGCGCCTTATGCCGAGTGTCGTGACGGCCGTCGCCGGTGGCGTCATCTTAGGCTTTGTAGCCGGTGCGACTGTGCCGGCCGGATTTGCCGCTCAGGAGAGCGACAGCAAGGCCGACACCTATCGCATGCTTGAGCTGTTCGGGGACGTGTTCGAACGCGTCCGCAGTGACTACGTCGAGAAGGTTTCCGACGAAGAGCTGATCGAAGCGGCGATCGAGGGCATGTTGTCGCATCTTGATCCGCATTCGACCTATCTCAACAAGCAACGATTCCGCGACATGCAGGTCCAGACCAAGGGCGAGTTCGGCGGTCTCGGGATCGAAGTGACGATGGAAAAGGGCTATGTGAAGGTCGTTTCCCCGATCGACGACACGCCGGCGGCGCGCGCCGGCCTGCAGGCCGGCGACCTTATCACGCAGCTCAACAAGCAGCCGGTTCAGGGGCTGACATTGAGCCAAGCCGTCGAAAAGATGCGTGGTCCGGTCAAGACGAACATCGTTCTGACCATTCAGCGGGGTAATAAGCCCGCCTTCGACGTGACGCTGACCCGAGATCGAATCAAGATCCAGTCCGTCCGCTCGCACGCCGAAGGTAAGGTCGGCTACATCCGCATCACGAGCTTCAGCGAACAGACCGATAAGGGGCTGAAGCGCGCCATCGAGCGTCTGAAGAAGGAGATCGGCAGCAACAACGTCGTCGGCTACATCCTCGACCTGCGCAACAATCCGGGCGGCCTGCTCGACCAGGCCGTGTCCGTGGCTGACACGTTTCTGGATCAAGGCGAGATCGTCTCGACCCGTGGCCGGAAAGAGGATACGGGCCAGCGTTTCTACGCGACCGCCGGCGACCTGATCGACGGCAAGCCGCTGGTCGTGCTGGTCAATGGCGGCTCCGCATCGGCCTCCGAGATCGTTGCCGGCGCGCTGAAGGACCATCGCCGCGCCATTCTGCTCGGCACCCGGACCTTCGGGAAAGGCTCCGTGCAAACGATCATTCCGCTTGGCCGCGCCGGCGCCATCAAGTTGACGACCCAACGGTACTACACGCCGAGCGGCCACTCCATCCAGGCCAAGGGCATCGAACCGGACATCTTGGTGCCGCAAGCGAAGATCGAGCCGATCGCGTCTGCGGAGCCCATGCGGTCCGAGCGTGACCTGCCCGGCGCATTGCCGAACCCGGATGACGCGAACGCCCCCAAGCCGAAGACGGGAGCTACGCCCGGCGAGTCGAACAAGGACGGCGTCAAGACAGAGCCGGCGAAGCCGGACGCCGGCGCCAAGAATGGGGGCAAGGAAGGCGCTCCGGTGGCCGAAGACGCCACCAAGAAAGCCGCCGAGCCTCAGGATTACCAGCTTGCCCGGGCATTGGACCTGCTGCACGGCATCGCCCTCTACCGGGGTAGGATGGTGAATTAGGAAACAAGGACCCTGAAACTCCCATTCTTCAGATCGCGCGATGATGACGTCGCGCAGGACGTGACGGCGGAGTCAGCACCCGACGCGGAAAGCAGCGACGGGGGCATGGTGACGACCTTGCTGGTCGCCGCCTGGGCCGTCACGTTGATGTCCATCGGCGGCGGCGCGGCATGGCTTATCCTGACCGGTGGCCATGCACAGCCGGGGGGCGTCCAATCGCCCCAGGTCACGATGTCGCTCAATAGCTTCCGTGACACCGAACCAGTGCCGAATAAGGGGGCAACGGTCGACTCCGGTGCCCCCACCGATGAAGGCGGCGCCGCTGCCGGGAACAGTGGAACGCCACAGCCCGGCGCGATCGAAACCAAGGTGGCGGCGGCCGGGATGCATCCGAATCCCGACCCGCTGCTCATCGAGAAAAGCGACCTCGGCCCGCTGCCGATCATCGGCAAGGACGGCCGCATGCCGTGGCGCGTCTATGCCCGTCCCTTCAACAGCATCGACACGCGTCCCCGCATCGCCATCATCGTCACCGGTCTCGGCGTATCGGAAAACGCCACGAAAAGCGCGATCGAGTCACTGCCGGGCGCGATCACGCTCTCGTTCGCGCCCTTCACGAAGAATCTCAGCGATTGGGTCGACAAGAGCCGCGCGCATGGGCATGAGGTGCTGATCGACCTGCCGATGGAGCCGATCGACTACCCGCGCAGCGACCCCGGGCCCAACACGCTGCTGGCCAACGTACCAATCGACCAGAATATTCGGCGGCTCAGCTGGATCCTGAGCCGGGCCACCGGCTATGTCGGCGTCTCGATCTACATGGGCTCGGGAATGGTCACCAAGCCGCGAGCGCTCAACCCGATCCTCGAGGCGCTGAAAGCGCGCGGCCTGATGCTCGTCGATACCCGGGACACCCCGCTGGGACACGCCTCCGATCTCGCCAAGCAAATGCACCTTGCCGTCGCCGAGAGCGATCGCATGATCGACCGCGAGCTCGCGGGCGACCAGATCGACAAGCAGCTGGCCCAATTGGAAACGCAGGCGCGCAAGCACGGCGCCGTGCTCGCCGTCGGGCGTCCGTTCCCAGTCACCATCGATCATCTCAAGAACTGGGCGGCTTCGCTCAAAGCGAAAGGCATCGCCCTGGCGCCGGTTTCGGCGCTGCCGGCGATGCAACAGCAGGGGCAATGACGGCGCTGCATCCGGAAGACCCCCGTCCCTATCGGCCTTGTGTCGGGATCATGCTGTTCAATGCCGCGGGCAAGGTGTTTGTCGGCAAGCGTATCGATGTTGACGGCGACCACTGGCAGATGCCGCAGGGCGGTATCGACGATGGCGAAACCCCGGAGCAGGCGGCCAGGCGGGAGCTCTATGAAGAAGTCGGTACGGACAAGGCGGAGCTTCTGGCGGCCAGCAGCGGCTGGCTGAGCTACGATCTGCCGCCGGCGCTTTCCCGGCAGATCTGGCAGGGCCGGTTTCGCGGCCAGACGCAACGCTGGTTCGCCTTTCGCTTCACCGGCGAGGACCGGGATATCGACCTGAATGTCCACAAGGCGGAATTCGAAGACTGGCGCTGGGCGGACGTCGCGGAGCTGAGCGACCTGGTCGTCGGCTTCAAGCGCGAGGTCTATCGTGAAATTATCTGTGAATTCCAAGGCTTAGCGTCGCCTCGCGATGCCGGATGACGCCCGCCTCGGCCCGCCGCATCCATCGCTTGTTAACGATCTTCCCCTAAGTCTGGTGATAGGATCCGCCGCGCGCGCCGCATGAGGGCCGGGGCGCCCGGATTTGCCGCCGACGGAGCCCTGGCAGTAGCCGACGCATGATCGATCCGGTGACCACAATCGGTTTCGTCCCATTCGCGGGACGATCGTCTTCCGGGACCACCCAGGGGCGCCCCGATGCGGCCGCCGTGCCGGAAGCGAAAAAGCCGGAACGCGACACCCCGGCGCCGAAATCGCGGGAGTCCACCGCCCCACTGCAAACGCCGCCGCTCGCCGGCGCAACACAGATCGCCGCGCAACAGGATCCGCAACAGGATCCAACGGGCGCGAAAACCGGGTCCGGCCAGGCATCGCAGGGCGGGTCCACGGCCGGCGGCCATCAGCCGGGCGAGCTGAACGACGAGGAAAAGAAGAAGGTTCAGGCGCTGCAGCAACGCGACCAGGCGGTGCGCGCGCACGAGGCCGCGCACAAGCTTGCTGGCGGCCCCTATGCCGGCCAGCCGAGCTTCAAGACCATCAAAGGCCCGGATGGCCATTCCTATGCGGTGAGCGGCGAAGTGCCGATCGACACGAGCGAGGTGCCGAACAACCCCGACGCGACGATCACCAAGCTGGAAACGGTGATCCGCGCGGCGCTGGCACCGTCCGACCCGTCGGCCCAGGACCGTCAGGTCGCCGCCGAGGCCCAGGCGAAGATCCAGAAAGCGCGCGAGCAAAAGCAGCAGAAGGAAGAGAAGACGCTCGAGAAGGCGAAGGAGGCCGGGGGCAAAACAGACGCCGGATCGAACACCGTTTCGGGACTCCAGGGCGCCGCCTCAGGCCGCGCCGAAAAGACGAGCCCGGTACAGCGCACCGCCGCGAGCCGCAGCCCGGCGCTCAATCCGGGCGCGCTGTTCAATCTCGTCGCTTAACTCTCGAGGAAAATACCGATTTGCCGCGAAGCGGTCCGCCGGGCGACGACCGCGCGCGTCTCTTAATAGACCGTCGTCTCGATGGCCTCGATCTTGGCTTCGGCGACGGCGATCTTGGTTTCCAGGAGCTGCCGCTCTTCCTCCGAGCGCGCCGCGCCGACATCTTCCCGCAACAGACGGAGCTCGCCCTCCACCGCCGACCGATCGAGGTCCGCAACCGGCTCGGCCTCTTCCGCCAGCACCGTGCAGCGCTCCGCCGTGACCTCGGCGAACCCGCCGGCGACGAAGATGCGTTCCGTAACGGCGTTGTCCTGGAAAACCGTGATCGTCCCCGGCCGGACGCTCGAGATTAACGGCGCGTGCTCCGCCAGGACGCCGAAGTCGCCTTCCGCGCCCGGCACGACGACCATGTCGACCGCTTCGGACAGCAGCAGGCGCTGCGGCGAGACCAGCTCGAAGTTAACCTTGTCGGCCATCGGTTGCGTTCCCCGCGCTTACGCCGCCTCTGCGGCAAGCCGCTTGGCGCGCTCGACCGCTTCGCTGATCGGACCGACCATGTAGAAGGCCTGCTCGGGCAGGTCGTCGTATTCGCCATCGACGATCGCGCGGAACCCTTTGATCGTATCCTCGAGGTCAACGAGCTTGCCCGGCGACCCGGTGAAGACTTCGGCGACGTGGAAGGGCTGCGAGAGGAAACGCTGGATCTTGCGCGCGCGCGCGACCGTCAGCTTGTCGTCTTCCGACAGCTCGTCCATGCCGAGAATGGCGATGATTTCCTGCAGCGACTTGTAGGTCTGCAGCACCTGCTGCACGTCGCGCGCGGTCCGGTAATGCTCTTCGCCGACCATGCGCGGATCGAGAATTCGGCTGGTCGAGTCGAGCGGGTCCACCGCCGGATAGATGCCGAGCTCGGCGATCTGCCGCGACAACACCGTCGTCGCGTCAAGATGCGAGAACGCGGTTGCCGGCGCCGGGTCGGTCAAGTCGTCGGCGGGCACGTAGATCGCCTGCACCGAGGTGATCGACCCCTTCTTGGTGGAGGTGATGCGCTCCTGCAGGGCGCCC
>CAZPFL010000021.1:19685-36341 GCA_964585785.1 uncultured Rhodospirillaceae bacterium | reverse complement strand
ACCTCGCCAAGGGCAAGCTCGCCAACAACAACGCCGAGCAGGTCGCCAAGATCCGCCGCATCGTCGAGGACCTGTCGCTCGAGGTCGCGACGCCGACCGAGGCGCGCAAGATGCTGGCGCTCAAGGGCGGCGACAACGTAGGGTTCTAGGCGGCCCGAGACCGCCCGCATGCGATAAAGGCGGCGTAAAGTTTTGACGCGCGCTTCACGGCTATTCCCGCGAAATCGAGATGGAAAATTTACGGCGTCCGGCGCGAGGCTACGGGCGATCGGCTCTGTCGTCGAAAGGATCGGCTGATGCTGGACCTGGTTTTCATCTTCCTCGGACTCGCCGGATTCGCACTTTGCGAGATTGCCGTGCGGGGCTGCGAGCATCTGTAAGAGCCTCTCATGACCCTCGATTTCATCGTGGGCGGCGCGGTCGCGCTGCCGCTGCTCGGCTATCTCGTCTACGCGCTGATCCGCCCGGAGCGGTTCTAGGAGCGGTGCGATGGCCTACGACCTGCTGCAATTCCTGTTTTATGGCGCGATCCTGCTCGCCTGCGCGCCGGTGCTCGGCGGCTACATGGCCCGGGTCTTCGCGGGCGAGCGGACGCTGCTGACGCCCGTGTTGCTGCCGGTCGAGCGACGCCTCTATCGTCTGGCCGGCATCGCGCCCGAGCGGGACCAGCACTGGACGCGCTACGCGTCGGCGGTGCTTGCGGTGAACGCGATCGGCTGGCTGGTGCTGTACGCGATCCTGCGCCTGCAGCACCTGCTGCCGTTGAACCCGCAGGGGCTACCGGGCATGGCGCCCGATCTCGCCTTCAACACGGCGGTGAGCTTCGTCACCAACACCAACTGGCAGGCCTATGGCGGCGAGACGACGCTGAGCTATTTCAGCCAGATGGCAGGCCTCACGGTGCAGAACTTCATCAGCGCCGGGACCGGCATCGCCGTTGCCGTCGCGGTCATCCGCGGCTTCGTCGGCCGTAACCTCAAGGGACTCGGCAACTTCTACGTCGACCTCACGCGCACGGTGCTCTACCTGCTTCTGCCGCTTTCGATCGCCGCAGCCCTGTTCCTGGTCTGGCAGGGCGTGCCGCAGAATTTCGCGCCCTATGTCACGGCGACGACGCTCGATGGCGCGCATCAGGTAATCGCGCAGGGACCTGTCGCCTCGCAGGTCGCGATCAAGCAGCTCGGCACGAATGGCGGCGGGTTCTTCAATGCCAATTCGGCGCACCCCTATGAAAACCCGACGCCGCTCTCGAATTTGCTCGAGCTCGTCTACATCCTCCTGATCCCGGCCGCCTTCTGCAGCGCCTTCGGGCGGATGGCGGAAGACCGGCGCCAGGGCCGGGCGATCTTCATCGCGATGGGCGCGCTCTTCGTTGCCGGCCTCGTGGCGCTCTATTGGGCCGAGGCGAGCGGCAACCCGCTGCTCTCGGGGGCGCCGATCGACCAGTCCGCCGGCAACATGGAGGGCAAGGAGGTGCGCTTCGGCGTCGGCGGCTCGGCGCTCTGGGCGGCCGCGACGACCGCGGCATCGAACGGCTCGGTGAACGCCATGCATGACAGCCTGACGCCGCTCGGCGGGCTCGTCGCGATGGTCAACATCCAGCTCGGCGAGGTGGTCTTCGGCGGCGTCGGCGCGGGCTTCTACGGCATGCTGCTGTTCGTCGTCCTCACCGTGTTCATGGCCGGGCTCATGGTGGGCCGCACGCCGGAGTATCTCGGCAAGAAGATCGAGGCGCGTGAGGTCAAGCTGGCGGTTCTCGCCCTGCTCTCGATGCCCTTGGGGATCCTCGGCGGCAGCGCGCTCGCCGTCGCCATCCCCGCGGCCGCTGCCGCGATCGCGAACCCCGGCCCGCACGGCCTGTCGGAGGTTCTCTATGCCTACAGCTCGGCGGTTGGCAACAACGGGTCCGCCTTCGCAGGATTTAATGCCAACACGCTGTTCCACAATACGGCACTCGGGCTCTGCATGATGCTCGGCCGTTACGCCTTCATCCTGCCGATGCTGGCGATCGGCGGCAGCCTGGCGGGCAAGAAGGCCACGGTGGCGACCGCGGGCACGTTTCCCACCCACACGGCTTTGTTCGTGGGGCTCCTGATCGCCGTGATCGTGATCGTCGGCGGCCTGACCTTCTTCCCGGCGCTAGCGCTCGGGCCTCTGGCGGAGCATTTCGCGATGCTGGCGGGACGGCAGTTCTGATGGAGGCGGATCCCATGCTCAAATCGCGTTCCATCGTTCTGCTCGACGGCCGGCTGGCCGGCCAGGCGGTGCTGGTCGCACTGCGTAAGCTCGATCCGCGGACGCTGTGGCGAAACCCGGTGATGTTCGTGGTCGAGGTCGTCGCCGTGCTGGCGTCGCTCGCCTGGATTCGCACCGTGATCGAAGCCGGCGCCGACGCCGGGTTCGTCGGCCAAATCGCCGCCTGGCTCTGGTTCACGGTGCTGTTCGCGAATTTCGCGGAAGCGGTCGCGGAAGGGCGCGGCAAGGCGCGCGCCGACAGCCTGCGCGTGATGCACCAGGACACGGGGGCGAAGCGCCTGCTCTCCCGGGACGGCAGCAATTACGACGTCGTCCGCAGCAGCGAGCTCAAGACCGACGACATCGTCCTCGTCGACGCGGGCGACATCATCCCGGCCGACGGCGAGGTCATCGAGGGCATCGCGTCGGTCGATGAGTCCGCCATCACGGGGGAATCGGCGCCGGTGATCCGCGAGAGCGGCGGCGACCGGTCCGCGGTCACCGGCGGCACCCGGGTGGTGTCCGACTGGCTCAAGCTGCGGGTGACGGCAAAGCCGGGCGAAAGCTTCCTCGATCGCATGATCGCGATGGTCGAGGGCGCCCGGCGCCAGAAGACGCCGAACGAGGTCGCGCTCACAATCCTGCTCGTCGGCATGACGATCATCTTCCTCGTCGTCGTCGTTACGCTCGAGCCCTTCGCGGTCTATTCCGGCACGGTGATTTCGGTCGCCGCCCTGACCGCGCTGCTCGTGACGCTCATCCCGACAACGATCGGTGGGCTGCTGACCGCGGTTGGCATCGCCGGCATGGACCGGCTGGTCCAGGCGAACGTGATCGCCAAATCCGGTCGCGCGGTCGAGGCGGCGGGCGACGTGGACACGCTGCTCATCGACAAGACCGGCACGATCACCTTCGGCAACCGTATGGCGGAAGCCTTCCTGCCGCTGCGCGGCGTGACGGAGGACGCGCTGGCGGAAGCGGCCGCCTTCGCGTCGGTGAGCGACGAGACGCCGGAAGGCCGCTCGGTCGTCGCACTCGCCAGGACCCGCTACGGCGTGACCGCCGATCCGTCGCGGGTGCGGATGGCCATTCCCTTCAGTGCCGAGACGCGGCTCAGCGGCGCCATGCTCGACGACGGCGAGGTGTACAAGGGTGCCGCGGACGCGATCCTGCTGCAGGCCGATCAGGCGGAGACGGCCGGCCTTCACCGGATGATCGAGGAGATCGCGCACACCGGCGGCACGCCGCTGGTGGTGGCGCGGGACCGCCGCATCCTCGGCGTCATCCATCTCAAGGATGTCGTCAAGCCGGGCATCCGCGATCGGTTCGCCGAGCTGCGGCGCATGGGCATCCGCACCGTCATGATCACGGGCGACAATCCCATGACGGCGGCGGCGATCGCGGCCGAGGCCGGGGTCGACGATTTCCTCGCCCAGGCGACGCCGGAAAGGAAGCTGGAGTGGATTCGCCGGGAGCAGGCCGCCGGCCGCCTCGTCGCGATGTGCGGCGACGGCTCGAACGACGCCCCGGCGCTCGCCCAGGCCGATGTCGGGGTCGCCATGAACGACGGCACGCAGGCCGCGCGCGAGGCGGGCAACCTGGTCGATCTGGACAGCGATCCCACCAAGCTGCTCGACGTCGTGCGCGTGGGCAAGCAGCTCCTGATCAGCCGGGGCGCTCTCACGACCTTCTCGATCGCCAACGACGTGGCGAAGTATTTCGCCATCCTGCCGGCCATGTTCGTGGCGGCCTATCCGCAGCTCCAGGCGCTCAACGTCATGCATCTGGCGAGCCCGCACAGCGCTATCCTGTCGGCAGTCATCTTCAACGCCTTGATCATCGTCGCCCTGATCCCGCTTGCGCTGCGCGGCGTCCGCTACCAGCCGGCGGGCGCGGCGGCGCTGCTGCGGCGCAACCTGATGATCTATGGCGTCGGCGGGCTGGTCGTGCCGTTCCTGGCGATCAAGGCGATCGACCTGGTGATCGCGGGCCTCGGGCTCGCGTGAGCGGAAGGAGACCCGGACATGCGACATGAAATACGCCCCGCGCTGGCGATCATGGCGGTCATGACGCTGCTAACCGGCCTGATCTATCCTTTGGCCGTGACCGGGCTCGCGCAGGCGCTCTACCCGGTGCGCGCGCATGGCAGCCTCGTGACCCGCTCGGGCCATGTGGTCGGCTCGGCGCTGATCGGTCAGGCATTCGCCGCGCCGCGATACTTCCAATCGCGCCCTTCGGCGGCGGGCACGGGATACGCGGCAGACAATTCGGGCGGCTCGAACCTCGGCCCGACGAACCGGACGTTGATTGCGGAGGTCCGCGTCCGGGCGGCCCGGCTCAGCGAGGCGCATGGCGGGGCGGCGGTCCCCGTCGACCTCGTGACCGCGTCGGCCAGCGGGCTCGACCCGGATATCTCGCCGGCCGCCGCGCTGTTCCAGGTGCCGGCGGTTGCCAAGGCCCGCGGCCTGTCGGAGGATGCGGTTCGGCGGCTCGTGGCCGAGCACACGGAGCAGCGGACCTGGGGGTTCCTGGGTGAGCCCAGGGTCAACGTGATGCGTCTCAACCTTGCGCTGGACGGCCTCCGGCCGTAGCGCTGACGGTATTGGCGACAGTCTCGCATGGCTGAAGAGCAGGACCGACCGGCACCGGATGTTCTTCTCGAAGAGGCCAAGAAAGAAGGGCGTGGCCGCCTGAAGATCTTTCTCGGCGCTTATCCCGGCGTGGGCAAGACCTATTCCATGCTCGAGACGGCCCAGGAGCGCCGCCGCGAGGGCGTTGACACGGTCGTGGGCATCGTCGAGACCCACGGCCGGGTCGAGACCGAGGCGGTCATGCGCGGCCTCGAGGTGGTGCCGCGCAGGCAGCACGACTATCGCGGCCGGACCTTCGGCGAGATGGATCTCGACGCCGTGCTCCGGCGCGGCCCCAAGCTCGCCATCGTCGACGAGCTCGCCCACACCAACGTTCCCGGCACCCGCCACCCGAAGCGCTGGCAGGACGTGGAGGAGCTGCTGGCCGCGGGCATCGACGTCTACACGACCCTCAATATCCAGCATTTGGAAAGCCTCAACGACATCGTCGCGCGGATATCCCGCGTCCGCGTGCGCGAGACCTTGCCGGACAAGGTGCTCGAGCTGGCCGACGAGATCGAGCTGATCGACCTGCCACCGGACGACCTGCTGCAGCGGTTGCGCGAGGGAAAGGTCTATGTGCGCGACCAGATCGGCCGCGCCATCCGCTATTTCTTCTCCAAGGGCAACCTGACGGCGTTCCGCGAGCTCGCCATGCGGGTGGCTGCCGCGCGCGTCGACGCCCAGATGGTCGACTATATGCGCGCGCATGCGATCCCCGGGCCCTGGCCGACGCAGGACCGGCTGCTCGTCTGCGTCAACGAGGCGCCGGTCGGCAAGACGCTCGTGCGCACCGCGAGCCGGATGGCGGACCGGCTGCGCATTCCATGGATTGTGCTGAACGTGCAGACGCCGCGCTTCGAGAGTCTTCCCGAAGCCGACAAGGCGCGCGTCGCCGATGCGCTGCGGCTGGCAGAAAGCCTTGGCGGCGAGGTCGTGACGCTGCACGCGGAATCGCATCTCGCCGACGAGGTCATCACCTACGCGCGCGCCCGCAACGTAACGCGGCTGCTGATTGGCCGGCCCAGGCGACGGCGCCTGTTGGGCATGCTCCGCGAGAATGTCGCCGCGCGGCTGCTGAAAAAGGCCGCGGCCTTCGAGGTGACCGTCGTATCGCCGGAAGCGCCGCAGAGCGCGGGCGGCTGGATCGAGGGACACAAGCCCGGCTTCGGCTTCGACCTCAAGGCCTATGGCTGGGCGACGGTCGCCGTCGCGGTGGCGACGGCGATCGCCTTGCCGATCCACCGCTTGCTGCCGCTACCGAACATCTCGCTTGCTTTCGTCACCGCGGTGCTGGTCGTCGCGCTGCGTTTCGGGCTGTGGCCGTCGCTCTATGCCAGCCTGCTCAGCTTCCTTTGTTACAACTACCTGTTCACGCGGCCCTATTACAGCTTCACGGTCATCCACCGGGAAGACATCCTGACAATTATTTTCTTCCTGGTCGTGGCGACGCTCGTCGGTAACCTAGCGGCGCGGCTTAAGGCGCAGGTCGAGGCGATGCGGACCACGGCGCGGCGCACGGGCAACCTGTTCGATTTCAGCCGGCGGGTCGCTGCGGCGGCGTCGCTTGACGACGTGCTCTGGGCCGCTGTCCATCACGTAGCCTCGACCCTGCAATGCCGGGCGCTCGTCCTGCTGCCGGAGGAAGAGGGCGGGCTCAGGATCGGCGCTGGCTATCCGCCCGAGGACGAGCTTTCGGCGATCGACTGGGGCGCGGCGAAATGGTCGTGGCAGAACGGCAAGCCGGCGGGCTGGGGCTCGGACACGCTGCCTGCCGCGGAGTGGCAGTTCTTCCCGCTGAAGACGGGCCGCGGGCCGGTCGGCTTGCTCGGCATCTCCTTCGAGGAGAAGCCGGTCGCGCTCAGCGTCGAACAGCGCCAGCTGCTCGACGCGTTGGCCGATCAGGTCGCGGTGTCGATCGAGCGCGCCAATCTCGCCACGGATTATGAGGAAGCGCGCGTTCTGGCGGAAACCGAGCGGCTTCGGTCGGCGCTGCTGGCCTCGGTGTCGCACGACTTGCGGACACCGCTGGTCTCGATCATCGGCAGCGCCACGACGCTGACCGATTCCCGCGGCCGGCTGTCCGATCAGGACCGGGCCCAGCTCGTCCTGACGATCCTCGACGAGAGCGAGCGTCTCAACCGCTTCGTCCAGAACCTGCTCGACATGACCCGGCTGGGATACGGCGCGCTGCAGCCGAAAAAGGAATGGTCAGACGTCCGGGAGGTCGCCGGGCGCGCCGCACGGCGCCTGCATCGCGAACTCGGCGAGCGGGCCTTTAAGCTCGACCTCCCCGAGACGCTTCCCGCCGTCCTGCTCGACCCCGTGCTGATAGAGCAGGTCCTGGTAAATCTGCTCGACAATGCGGCAAAATACACCCGAAAGGACGGCGTCATCCGCTTGTCCGCCGCGATCGAGGCGAAGGATCTTGTCGTCCGCGTGACCGACGACGGGCCTGGAATTCCGGCCGATGCGCGCCAAGCGGTGTTCGACGTGTTTTACCGCGTGCGCTCGACGGACGAGCAGACGGCGGGGACAGGGCTGGGCCTGTCGATCTGCCGCGGTATCGTCGAGGCGCATGGCGGCGAGATCCGAATCAAGGACGGGCCGGGCGATCGGGGCACCATGGTGGAGATCCGTCTGCCACTGGCGTCGATGCCCAAGGTCGTCGAAGGCGGTGACGTGGACGCCGAAGCGGCGGCGGAATAGCGCAAAGGACCCCAATGAACGGCAATTCGGCCCGTATTCTCGTGGTCGACGACGAGCCGCAGATCCGCAAGTTCCTTCGGATCAGCCTCGGTGCGCACGACTATGAGGTGGTCGAGGCGGCGCGCGGCGAGGACTGCATTGCCGCTTGCGCCGCGGCGCATCCCGCGCTGATCATTCTAGATCTGGGCCTGCCGGATCTCGACGGCCGCCAGGTGATCAAGCGCATCCGCGAGTGGTCGGAGGTGCCGATCATCGTGCTCTCGGTGCGCGCCGCGGAGCAGGAGAAGGTGGCGGCGCTGGATGCCGGCGCGAACGACTACCTGACGAAACCGTTCGGTATCGCCGAGCTGCTGGCGCGGGTGCGCGCAGCATTGCGCTCACGGCCCGACAAGGAGGCGGAACAGACGGAGATCGTTGTCGGCGATCTGGTCATGAATATTCCCGCGCGCCGGGTGAAGCTCCGGGATCAGGACGTCAAGCTGACGCGGAAGGAATTCGACCTGCTGCGGCTGCTGGCGCAGAACGCCGGTCGGATCGTGACGCACAGGGAGATCCTGCGCCAACTCTGGGGGCCGGCGCAGGAGCAGGAGACCCACTATCTCCGGATCTATGTCGGCCATATCCGCCAGAAACTGGGCGACGACCCGACTAATCCCCGTTATATCGAGAACGAGCCCGGCGTCGGCTATCGCTTTCTCACGCCGGACGGCTGAGCCACGTGGAGAGGAGAAAGCCCATGCATCTCGACGGTTCCTGCTATTGCGGCGCGGTGAAATTCTCGGTCGAGGCCTATGCCCCGGTGCCGTTCATGCGCTGCTATTGCTCGATTTGCCGTAAGACGGCGGGCGGCGGGGGCTACGCCATCAACCTCGGCGCCAAGGCGGATACGCTCAAGGTCACGGGCAAGCGCCATATCGGCATGTTCCACGCCGTGATCGACGGTTACGAGAGCGAGGGCGAGCGCCGCTTCTGCAAGAAATGCGGCTCGGCGCTCTGGGTCTGGGACCCGAGCTGGCCCGACCTCGTGCATCCCTTCGCCAGCGCCATCGACACGCCGCTGCCCGCGCCGCCGTCCAGCGTTCACATTCTGCTGGATTCGAAGGCGAGCTGGGTCAAGCCTGATATCCGGCGCAAGGACGAAAGCTTCGAGGGCTATCCCAACGAATCCCTCGAAGCTTGGCACCGCCACCACGGGCTGCTTTCGGAGGACTGAAGCCGCTTCAGAAGGGCAGCATGCGGCGGAGGAAGCTGTCCTTGTCGACGAGGTGACGCTTAAAGCCGAGCGCGAGATGCAGCGCCACGGTGGCGACGATGAGGAAGGCGGTCGCCGCGTGGATGAACTCGGCGGTGGTCGCGATCGCGTGGTCCTTGGCGATGAGCTGCGGCAACGGCACGACCCCGAACAGCTTGAAATTGAACCCGCCGGCGAGCGTGAAGACGTAGCCCGAGAGCGGCATCAGGAACATGCAGAGGTAAAGCACGCGCTCGGTCCATTTCATCGCGCTTTGCTCCCAGGAGGCGAGCGTGGCCGGCCAGTCCGGCAGCCGCGTCGTCTTGCGCCAGGTGATGCGCAGCAGGACGAGCGCCAGGATCACGAGCCCGACCGACTTGTGCCAGGTGTAGAAATCACCCTGCGCGTAGCCCAGCACGGCATGCCCGCGCTCCATGCGCATCATCAGCACGCCGGTGAGATACTGGTTCGCGAACAGCAGGAAGACGGCCCAGTGGAAGAACTTGCTGACCAGGCCGAAATGGGTTGCGCTGTTGGTGATCGCCATGGCCTGTCCGGTGACCGCCGCTAGCGCGGCGCCTTCCCCGTCGGCGCCCACTTGTAGATCTTCTGCAGCGCGCCGCCCATCAGCATCGCGCGGTCGCTGTCCGAGATCCGGTCGGTGAGGCGGAACGGCTCCACGCCCTGCTTGTAGGTCAGCAGGTTGATGGCGCGGGTCCAGTCGGTGCCCCAAAGACAGCGGTCGAAGCCGAAGGCGTCGAAGATGCGGCAGAGCGGATCCCAGATGTCGTTGTACGGAAAGGGCTCGTGGGACAGCGTGCCGGCGCCGGTGATCTTGATCGCGACATTGGAGTATTTTGCCAGCTTCAGGACGCTCGGCAGGTCGCCGAACGGATTTTCCGGCGCGGGCGGATGGTGCGGCTGCTTCAAGCCGAGGTGATCGATGACGAGCTGCGTGTCGGGGAATTGGGCGGCCATCGCATCGGCGAGTTCCAGCCGGCCCGCGCAGTGGATATTGAGCGGCATCCCGTGGCGGGCGGCGCCCTCCGCGACGCGCTTGAGGCCGGGCGTCCCCGGGTCGATCGGATCGCCATAGGCGAGCATGAGGCGGACGCCCACCGTGCCCTTCTTCGCGGCCCAGTCGTCGATCTGCGCCGAGACCGCAGGATCGGTCAGGTCGAACGGCTTGATCAGGGCGAAGCGGTCCGGATGCTTGGCGTAGACCTCGAGCGCGTAGCTTGGATCGTAGCGGTACATCGCATAGGGCGAGACGAGCAGCGCGCCATCGACGCCGACGGCATCCATCGCCGCGACCATTTCGTCCCCGGTGGCCGACGGCGGGCCGGCGAGCGTCCCGACCCAGGGCCGCCCCGGATGGTTCTTTTCATAGGCATGGACCTGGGCATCGATCGTCAGCACGCGTTCCGTCCTTCTGCGTTGTTTCTTATCGGCGGGGCGACTTCGCCGCCGCCCTACGAGATTGCTTATCACAACGCGCGGCGCGCCGCGACCGGCCGTCCGAGAAAGACGGCCGTCGCGGCGATGCGCTGCAGCGCGTTTAGGCCGGCGCTACTTTTTCTTCTTCTTCGACAGCGACACGTCGTAGTTCTTCTTCAGCCACCCGTCGAGCCAGTTCCAGGCCTCGGGGGTGAAGGTCGTGGCCTCCTTGATGATCGGTAGCGCCTGGTCGCCGATCACCTGGTCGTAGCCGCCGACGATGATCTCGGCGTGTTTCCGGAAATCGGGGTCTTTGAGGATTTCCCGCGCCGTCTCACGATAGGTCTCGACGATGTCCTTCGGTGTGCCGGCCGGAAGGGCGAAGAACTTGTTCGCCATCACGCCGATCTGGATCAGGTTCTTCCAGGCCTCGAAGGACGGGCCCGACGGCTTCTTGCCGCCGTTCATCGTCTGATAGGCCTCGTAGAAGCTCGGCAGGTTCGGGAAGTTCGGGTCGCGCACGAAGTTGCCCGACTTGTCGAGCACGCCCAAGGTGAACATCGGGACGATCTTGCCTTCGTCCAGCAGCGGCTTGGCGTTCTTCAGGAAACCCGGGGTCGTGTCGTAGTTGGCGTTGAGCTCGCCGCGCTCGAGCGCCATGCGCGCCGGGCCGCGGTCGGTGCCCCAGACCGTGGTCTTGGGCAGGATGCCGAGCAGGCCCAGGCTCAACGTGATGCGCAGGTCCGCCGAGGTCGGGCTATTGCCGCCGTAGACCAGCTTCATATGCTTCAGCTTCGGCAGGTCCTGCGGGCCTTTGACGCCCAGCTTCGACGACACGTAGAAGACCGAGCCCTGCGGCGACAGGATGATCGGAATCCAGGTCCGCAGCTTGTAGTGCACCCGCGGATCCCGCAGCGTGAAATTCGAGATGGTCGACGAGGTGACGGAGATGATCTGCATCCCGTCCGGCTTCGCACTCTGCTGGAACTTGTTCGCGCCGGCGATCGTGCCCGAGCCGGGAAGGTTGAGGACGATCACCGTCGGCTGACCCGGCAGATGCTTCGAGAAGAAGGGCGCAAAGATGCGCGCGTAAACGTCGTTGCCGCTGCCCTCGCGGCCGGGAACGATGATTTCGACCCGTTTGCCCGCGAAATCGACCTTCTGCGCCATGGCTGGCGCCGTAATTACCGTGCTCGCGGCGATAATCATCGCCGCACGAAGCATCTTGCTGCTCATGCCAACACTCCCTGACGCCCCTGGCGGGGCCATCGCTATGTCAATGACGGATGCGCGGACAACCGGACTTCACTAAGCCGCGCGGAGGCCTTGATCGAAATTATAGATCAGAATCAATCAAGCCACGAAATCACGCGCGCGGCGGCCGGTCTCCCTTCACCGGCACCACGTCGAAGGCGAAGCTGATGCGGTTCTCGCTGTCATCGAAGGGGATGGTGTGGTGATAGACGTAGGAGGGGAAAAGCATCATCCGGCCGGCCTCGGGCGTGACGCGGCGGGTCGGGTGCGTGTGGCGGCAGCCGATATTCGCCGGCGGTGTGCCGAACTCGATCAGTCCTTGCTGCGAGCCGACGACGATGCTGCGCGGCACCCGGACATAGTAGACGCCGCTCAGCCATCCGGAGGGATGGATATGCGGGCGCTGATGGCCCTGCGCGTTCAGGATCACGCCCCAGCCGTTGAGGGTCCAGCGGGCCGGCGCGTTGGCGACGAAGGGATGATTGGGATCGTCCGGCAGGCAGTCGATATAGCCGCGCACCGCGCCGTTGATCATCAGTGCAAGCAGCCCGATGGCGTAGCTCGGGTGCTCGAGCAGATCGCCGGTCTGAAAGCCCGCGGCGGTGGCGATGCCGGGCGGCTCGAATTCGAGGCTTTCATGGGCGCGGATCTCGCGCTCGATCTCCGCGTTGAAGGCAGCGAGGTCGCGGAAGCCGGTCGGCGGCTCGATGTGGCAGGGCCGGACGAAGCGGTCGAGGTCCATGATCCGGAGTGCGGCCGCGTCTTCCCCGCGCTCGCCGAGCGCGATCGCCTTGCAGCAGATCACGGCGCTGTTGTAGCCGCGACTGGACAGGTAGTCGTCGCAAAGCGCGACCGCCTCCTCCGGTTTGCCCGCCCCGATCAGCGTCTCCGCCAGCCCCTTGGTCGCATCCACCGAGCCGGGTGTGCGCGCCAGCACGCGCGCGAACGCCTCCGCCGCCGCGTCGTAGTCGCCGAGATCCTGGAGCGCGCCGGCGAGCCGCTCGGCGAATTCGCGCCGGTCGGGCGCGAGACGGAGCGCCTCCCGGTAGCATTCCGCCGCCTTGGCGTGCTGACCGAGCGCGCGGTAGACGGCGCCCAGGTTATGGTGCAGCTCGGCGTTGTTGGGCAGCTTCTCCAGCGCCCGGCGGTAGGCGGCGATGGCTTCCTCGTACCGCTTGGCCAGATGCAGCGTCGCGCCGAGATTGGCGTGCGCCTCGACGAAGTCCGGCGCCAGCGCCGCCGCCCTGCGGAAGGCCTTCGCGGCTTCGTCCGGCTTGCCCATGCTGTTGAGCAGGTTGCCCATGTTGTAATGCGCGGTCGGGTCGCTCGGTCGCGCGTCGGTTACGCGGCGGAAGGCGGCGAGCGCCTCCTCGAGGCGGCCCGAGAGCGCGAGCGCCGGCGCGAGCTCGGGCAGGTAGCGGACGCCGGCGCTGCCGGCGGCGCGCACCGCGCGCGTCAGGACATCGGCGGCCAGCGCATGCTGTCCCGTCATGTTGGCCATCACGCCGAGCTGGTACAACGTTTCCGCGTGCTCCGGCTTGGCCTTCAGGATCGCCTGATAGATGTCCGCCGCGTCGCGGAAGCGCCGCTGGCCCCTGAGCGTTTCCGCCTTGCGCAGTTGTTTGTCGATGTCGAAGTCCGATAGGGGCACGGCTAGGGGGCGACCATTCATCCGCGCCTCATCCCGAGCCTGCCGAAGGATGAGACCGCTCCGTTACAGTGAGCCGCTCATGCTTCGACAGGCTCGGCATGAGGCGTCCGATGCCATGGTAGCGGAGCCGGGGCGGAACGCGAAGCCCGTCACCTCATTTTTCTGCCGCTATCCTCGGGCGGCGACGCAGTCGCGCCAGACGGCGGGTAGGATTCCGCCGTTGCGCCAGTAGTCGACGTCCTCCTCGGTATCGAGCCGGGCAATCAGAGGGACGGTCTCACTTCGCCCGTCGGCGCGGTGGATCGTACAGGCGACGCGCGCGCCGACACCGATGTCAGCGGAGAGATTCTGGAGATCGAACACTTCCGTGCCGTCGAGGCCGAGCGTCGTCGCGTCCGTGCCGTCCTCGAACTGCAGCGGCAGCACGCCCATGCCGACTAAATTGGTGCGGTGGATGCGCTCGAAGCTCTCGGCGATCACCGCCTTGACGCCCAGCAGCGCCACGCCTTTCGCAGCGGAATCCCGCGACGAGCCGCAGCCGTAGTTCTTGCCCGCGACGATGGCGAGCGGCACCCCGCGCCGGCCGTATTCCTCGGCCGCCTCGAAGATCCGCATCACCGTGCCGTCGGGCTGCAGCTTGGTCATGCCGCCCTCGACGCCCGGCACCATGCGGTTTCTCAAGCGGATATTGGCGAAGCTGGCGCGGATGACGACCTCGTGGTTGCCGCGCCGCGTCGTGTAGATGTTGAAGTCTTCCTGCTTGACGCCCTGGCCGAGCAAGAAGTCCGCGGCGGGCGTGCCAAGGCTGATCGCGCCGGAGGGCGAGATGTGATCGGTGGTGACGGAATCGCCCAGGATGGCGAGCGGCCGAAGGCCGGTGATGTCGGCGACCGGCGGACGCTTGGCCGGCAGCGCGTCGAAATAGGGCGGCCGGCGGATATAGGTGCTGTCGGGCCGCCAGCCGAAGCGGGCGCTGCTTCCGGCGGGCAGGTCGTTCCAGGTCGCGTTGCCTTCGTAGAGGTCGGCGTATTTTTCGCGGAATACGGTCGGCTCGTAGGTCGCTTCGACGAGGCGGGCGATTTCGGCGGCCGACGGCCAGATGTCGCGGAGATAGACCGGCTTGCCGTCGCTGCCCTGGCCGAGCGGGTCCTTGGTGAGGTCGACGGTCATCGACCCGGCGATGGCGTAGGCGACGACGAGGGCGGGCGAGGCGAGATAGGCGGCGCGCGCGTTCGGATGCGTGCGGCCCGGGAAGTTGCGGTTGCCGGATAGCACGGCCGGCGTGACCAGCTTCGCCCCCTCGATCGCGTCCACGATCGGCTTCGCGAGCGGCCCAGAGCCGCCGTTGCAGGTTGTGCAGCCGTAGCCGATGACGTTGAAGCCGAGTGCGTCGAGCGGCGCCTGCAGCCCGGCCTTGGCCAGCGCCGCGGCGACCACGTGGCTGCCCGGCGCGAGCGAGGTCTTGACCCAGGGCTTCGACGCAAGCCCCTTGGCGACGGCATTCCGGGCGATCAGCCCGGCGGCGATCATGCCGGCCGGGTTCGAGGTATTCGTGCAGCTCGTGATCGCGGCGATGATCACATGACCGTCCTTGAGCGCGTAGTCTGCGCCCGCGACCGGCACGGCCTTGTCCGAGATCGGACGCTCGGCGACGAGCCGGACATGCTCGGGGAAGCGCGCGGCGACCGTGTCGAGATCGACCCGGTCCTCCGGGTTGCGCGGGCCGGCGACGCAAGGCCGGATCGTGCCGAGGTCGAGGGTGACGACCGTCTCGAACACGGGATTGGGTGTCGTGGTGTCGCGCCACAGCTTCTGCGCCTTGGCGTAGGCTTCGACCAGCCGGATCTGCGCATCCTCGCGCGCGGTCATGCGGAGATAGGCGATGGTCTGCGCGTCGATCGGGAAATAGACGGCCGTCGCGCCGTATTCGGGGGCCATGTTGGCGATCGTGCCGCGATCGGCGACCGGCAGCAGGTCGAGCCCCGGGCCGAAGAACTCCACGAATTTGTTGACCACGCCGAGCCCGCGCAGCTTTTCCGTGATCGCCAGCACCAGGTCGGTCGGCGTCACGCCGTCGCGCAGCGCGCCGGTGATCTCGACGCCCACCACCTCGGGCAGCGCGAAGGCGATCGGCTTGCCGACCATCACCGCTTCCGCCTCGATGCCGCCGACGCCCCAGCCGAGGATGCCGAGGCCGTTGATCATGGGCGTATGGCTGTCCGTGCCGACCAGCGTGTCGGGATAGGCGAGCGTGCCGTCCGGCGTCTCCTCGGTCCACACCACGCGGCCGATATGCTCGAGGTTGAGCTGGTGCATGATGCCCTTGCCCGGCGGCACCACCTTGACGCCCTTGAAGCTCCGCTGGCACCAGCGGAGGAAGGCGAAGCGCTCGGCGTTGCGCGCGTATTCGATGGCGAGGTTGCGCGCGCTCGCGTCCGGCGTTCCGAAGACGTCGACCTGCAGCGAGTGGTCGATGATGATGTCGACCGGCACCTTGGGCTCGATTGCGGCCGGGTCGCCGCCGGCCTCGGCCACCGCGTCGCGCAGCGCGGCGATGTCGACCAGCATTACCTGGCCCAGGATGTCCTGGCCGAAGATGCGGTTGGGGAACAGCGACAGTCCCGCGCCGACGCGGCGGTTCAGCAGGCTGTCGATCTCCGCTGCCGCGGCTGCGGCCGGGCGCAGGCCCAGCGCGGCCTGCCGCACCAGGTTCTCCAGCACGACGCGGAGCGAGAAGGGCAGGCGCTCGATCCCCGGCGTGTCGGCGATCGGCGCGTAGCGGTAGCGCTTCTCCCCGGCCGGCAGGGATTTCAAGGCGGCGGTGCTGGTCATGTGTTTCGTCTCCCGATGCGTGCCGCGGCGTCTGTTTTGGGCCTTCTTACCGCGCGAGAATTCGTCCCGGCCCGGCATCGGCCGGCAGCAGGCCCACCTTGCGCGGGTCGAGGATGCGGGTCGATTGCTGGCCGGTCGGCATGAAGCCGCATTTCTGGTAGAGCGGCAGCGCGGCCGGGTGGTCGAGCGTGCAGGTGCGCACGATCAGGCGGTCGGCGGGAAACTGCTCCCAGGCGACCGCGATGGTGGCGTCCAGGAAGAAGCGCCCGAGCCCGCGGCCGATGAAGTCGGGCACCAGGCCGAAATAGGCGAGGAGGGTGGCGTCGCGCGGCTTGCTGCCCTGCAGGCGCGCGTCGATCTCCGCGAAGCCGGCCGGCACGCCGCCGCAATAGAGCACGTAGATGCCGATATTCTTGTCCTGGATGATCGCGCGCAGCGCGTCGTCGTCGAACCGCCGGCGCTCGAACCAGAGCCAGGGCTCGCCGACATTCTGGTAGAGGTAGCGATAGAAGGACGGCGTGGGCTCCTGCGCCCGCAGGAAGGTCAGCGGATGCCGTGTGACCGGCGGCCGCGCGGGCGCGCGAATCGTCGGCCGGCCGCATTCGAGCTGCGTCACCGTCACGTCGAGATAATCCTCGGCCTTATGCATCGGCTACGCCGGCCTTTCCGCGCGCGGC
>CAZPFL010000021.1:0-19585 GCA_964585785.1 uncultured Rhodospirillaceae bacterium | reverse complement strand
GTCGAGATAATCCTCGGCCTTATGCATCGGCTACGCCGGCCTTTCCGCGCGCGGCCGCATTCAGGCCTTCCGCTTGGCGGTATCGGCGCGGGCGCCCCATTCGCTCCACGAGCCGTCATAGACCGGCACGTCCTTCTGGCCCAACAGGAACAACCCGAGCGCCGTGGTGCAGGCGGCGACGCCGGAGCCGCAGGTGGTGACGGCAGGCTTGCCGACGGCGACGCCGATCTTCTCGAAATTCGCGGCGATCGCTTCGGCGGGCAGGACGCAGCCGGTCGCGTTGTCCACGACGAGTTCGACCGGCATGCTGACCGAGCCGGGCATGTGGCCGCTCGGGATGCCGGGGCGGGGCTCCGGCGCGCTGCCGGCGAAGCGCCCGGCAGGACGCGCGTCAATCACGAGCTCGGCGTGCGATTGCAGGTTTGCGATCATCTGCTCGATGCTGCGGACCATCTCGGGCCGGAAGCTCGCCTTGAAGGTCGCCGGCGCCGGCGTTTCTTCGCCCGAGGCGAGCGGCTTGCCTTCGGCTTCCCATTTCGGCAGGCCGCCGTCCAGCACGACCACGTTGTCATGGCCGAAGACGCGGAACATCCACCAGATTCGCGGCGAGGTGCGCACGCCCTGGCTGTCGTAGACGACGACCTTATGCGCGTTCGCGATGCCGCGCGCGCCCATCATGGCGGCGAAGTCCTCCGCCTTCGGCAGCATGTGCGGCAGCGACGAGGTCCTGTCGCAGCATTCCTCGATATCCACCAAAACGGCCCCGGGGATGTGCTTCGCCAGGTACTCGGCATGCGCGTCGCGCGGCACGTTCGGCAGGAAGCTCGACCCGTCGACGATGCGGATGCCGGGATCGTTCAGATGCTCCGCCAGCCAGGCGGTGGTGACCAATGCGTCCGGATTTTTGTAGGACATTATGCGCTTCCTTGGGCTCGGTTTTTGGCGTTCGGTTCGTGGAATGGGCCTGCCGCCCGCCCGATTATAGCCAAAGCGTGCGGCGGCGCATGCGAATCGTTGGCGGCGAGTGTGTGTAAATAAGTTTCGGAAAATCAATAAAGACCGTCGTTCGCGGTCGTCGCATGGATTCGCGGGGCGAGTCCGCGAATGACGATTCCTCTTAATTCTTAGAAGATTACTACCCCACCGGCGTCCAGCGTTGGCGCCGGCGGGCGCGGCGGGTCTCCAGGCTTTCCTGCTCGTAGACGATCGGCTTCGGCGGCTTGGTGAAGCGGTCGCGGTCGGGGTAGGTCCGGAGGTTCGTGGTGGCGTAGGCGTCGCGGCCGCCTTCCGTCATGACCGCGCCGAGATAGACGCCGCAGTTGCCGCAGAGGATGTAATCGGCGGACCTCAGGCCGAATTGGTAGCGCTTCAGGGCGCCGGGCGTGTTCTCGATATAGCGGATGCGCCCCTTGGGATCGCTTGCCGAGATCGCGCCATGCCGCCGGCAGAAGGAGCACTGGCAGGTCCGGAGCTCGAGGTCGGCAGGGTCGGTCGGGGTCTCGAATTCAACGGTGACGCCGCCGCAATGGCAGCCGCCCTCATAGATCGCCATGCTCAGTCCTTTCGCGGAAAGGTCACCGCTTCGATCTTGTTGCCGTCGGGATCGCGGATGAAGGCGCCGAAATACGGCGTCATCTCGGCCTTGCGCGGGCCGGGCGCGCCGTCGTCGCGGCCGCCATTCGCCAGCGCCGCCTCGTAGAAGGCGGTCACCGCCTCCTCTGACGACGCGCGCAGCGCAATATGCGCGCCGGTATCCGCGGCGGCCGGCGCCATGCCGGCGCGCAGGTTCAGCCAGAACTCCGGATAGCGCTTGCCGAAGCCGACCGTCCGTTCACGGTCCACCAGCCGCGTCATGCCGAGCGGCGCCAGCACGCGCTCGTAGAAGCGCGCGCTCTTCTGCAGGTCGGCGACGGCAACCGAGATGTGATCGATCATCGCACCCTCCCATCCGGCCTGTCGCCCCGCCTATCCCGCGAAGGCGATGTTGACCCGGCGGTTGCGTTTGCCCTTGTTCTCGATCTTGGTGACCAGCAGCGGCCCGATCTCGCCGGTGCGCGCGACATGCGTGCCGCCGCAGGGCTGCAGGTCGACCGACGGGATGTCGAGCAGGCGGATGCGCCCGCTGCCGCGCGGCGGCTGCACCGACATGGTGCGCACCAGCTCGGGCTGGGCGTCGAGCTCGGCGTCCGAGATCCAGCGCGGCGCGACCGGATGATCCTCGCGGACGAGGCGGTTGAGGCCCTCGGTCAGCGCGTCCTTGTCGAGCGTCGCCTCGCCGAGATCGAAGTCGAGGCTGCTCTTGTCCGCGCCGATGCGTCCGCCGGTGACGCCGTGCGGCACCAGCGCGCAGAGCAGGTGAAGCCCGGTGTGCATGCGCATGTGGCTGTAGCGCCGGTCCCAGTCGATCGCGGCGGTGACCTTGGCGCCGACCGGCGGCGCGGCCTGGCCTTCCGCCGGGACGTGGACGACATTCTCCTCGCCGTCGCCCTTGACCGTGGTCGCGATGCGGATCTCGCCGCCGTCCGCGAGCCGCAGCACGCCCGAATCGCCGGGCTGGCCGCCGCCGGTCGGATAGAACACCGTGCGGTCGAGCAGGATGCCGCCCAGCGCATTGACGCCGACCACCGTCGCCTCGCATTCCTTGCGATAGGAATCGTCGCGGAACAGCTCGTCGGTCATCGCCATGGCGTTACCCGTTACAGCCAGTCGGGTGAGGGCAGTCCCTTTTCCTTGAGGAATGCCGGGTTGAACAGCTTGGACATGTAGCGCGTGCCGAAATCGGCGAGGATCGTCACGATGGTGTGGCCGGGGCCCATGTCCTTGGCCATGCGGATCGCGCCGGCGACGTTGATGCCGCTGGAGCCGCCGAGGCAGAGGCCTTCGTCCTTGATCAGATCGAAGATGATCGGCAGCGCTTCCGCGTCCGGGATCTGGTAGGCGTCGTCGATCGGCGCACCTTCGATATTCTTGGTAATACGGCCCTGGCCAATGCCTTCGGTGATCGAGCTGCCATCGGACTTGAGCTCGCCGGTCTTGATGTAGCTGTACATCGCGGCGCCCAGCGGGTCGGCCGCGGCGGTGCGGATGTTCTTGTTCTTGCTCTTGAGGAACAGGCTCATGCCGGCGAGCGTGCCGCCGGTGCCGATGGCGCAGGTGAAGCCGTCGATCTTGCCGCCGGTCTGTTCCCAGATCTCGGGGCCCGTGGAGCGGACATGCGCCTCGCGGTTCGACAGGTTGTCCCACTGGTTGGCGTAGAGCACGCCGTTCGGCTCGCTCGCCGCCAGCTCCTGGGCGAGGCGCGCCGACTGCTTCACATAGTTGTTCGGGTCGCGGTAGGGCACCGCCGGGACTTCGCGCAGCTCCGCGCCGCAGAGCCGGAGCATGTCCTTCTTCTCCTGGCTCTGGGTCTCCGGGATGACGATCAGCGTACGGTAGCCGCGCGCGTTGCCGACCAGCGCCAGGCCGATGCCGGTGTTGCCGGCCGTGCCCTCGACCACCAGGCCGCCGGGCTTGAGCTCGCCGCGCGCTTCCGCGTCCAGGATGATGTATTTCGCCGCGCGGTCCTTCACCGAGCCGCCGGGGTTGAGGAACTCCGCCTTGCCGAGGATGGTGCAGCCGGTCAGCTCGGACGCCTTCCTGAGCTTGATCAGGGGCGTGTTGCCGACCGTATCGGTGAAATCGTCGCGTACCTGCATGATGCTGCGATCCTCGGATGGAGACGTGGCCAAAGGGCGTTCGCCGCGCGCGCCGGGCTATCAAGCCTCCATGCGGGCATAAGGGTCAAGATCGCTGACGTCAAGTCGGGCGGGGTCGAATGCCTGGCCGGCGGGACGACGGGATCAGGTCCATTGCGCCCGGAGCCGCGCGCGGTTGAGCGCCAGCCATTGCAGCGCGACGATCGTGATGGCGTTGTCGATCTCGTGGCGGGCGACGCGCTCCAGCGCCTGGTCGGTCGGCTCGACGATGACGCGGATGTCCTCGTCCTCATGGTCGAGCCCGTGGATGCCGCCGACCCCGCGGCTGTCGACCCGGCCGCAGAACATATGGGCGTATTCCGAGCAGCCGCCGGCGCTGGGATAGAAGCCCGGCAGCGGCTCCAGCGCGCCGAGCGCGCAGCCCGCTTCCTCTACCGCTTCGCGCCGGGCCATGTCCTCGGGCGTCTCGCCGTCCTCGATGATCCCGGCGACGATCTCGATCATCCAGGGATCGGCGGCGCCGGCGGCGAACTTGCCGGCGCGGAACTGCTCGAGCAGGACGACCATGTCGCGGTCGGGATCGTAGGGCAGCACGGCGGCCACGGGCGCGCGTATCAGGACCTCGCGCTCGAACGCCCGGCTCATCCCACCGGCGAAAAGGCTGTGGCGGATGCGGTAGCGAATCAACGGGAAGAAACCTTCGGAAAGCACTGTTTTATTGACGAGTTCCGCGATCTTCTTCGGCATGATCTAACGCGCTCCCGGGGGTTCGGCGAGGGTGGGTCGGCCCTATTGATAGCCGGATTTGGTGAAGTTTCCACTCACATCCATGCCCGTCCCGCCGCGGTCTGCCGGTCCGGCCTCGGTGGGCACGCGGGGAATTCCGGGGCGAGGGATGCGACAAGCGGTTCCGGGGTACCCCCTGTTTGTTAATTGTTTCTTAGGCTAATTTTCCTTTAATTGGCGCGGGGTAGGGTGCATTCGGGCGGACCGGCGAAATCGATGCCATGGGTGGATTGCGGAAAGGCTGTTCGGTCGCTCAAAATGGGACCTCATTCCCGGTCCGCCCGATTGCCTAACCAGTCTCATTTCTTTCTCAGTCAGGCGCTTACATCCGGCGCGCTCCTCGCGGGCGCGCTGTTCGGCCTGACCGCGTTCGGCCCCGTCTGTCCCGCCTGGGCCGGGACGGCGCCGCGCGACGGCACGCAGATCGCCGCGCTCGACCAGGATGCCGTCGGCAGCGAGGGGCCGTCCGCGGACGTTCCCTGGTCGGCCGTGGTACGGGACATCCAGCGCGAATTGCGCGATCTCGGGCTCTACAGCGGACCGCTGGACGGCAAGTATGACGCGCGGGTGAAGCGCGCGATCCACCGCTTCGAGCTGCGCTACGGCAAGATCGGCGAGGGCGCGCCGCTCGACAGCGCGCTGCGCCGGATCGTCTCGGTGCGCGACGCGCTGCATCTTCGGCGCAATCTCGACGAAATACGCGCGCGCCAGACGGAAGAGGCGCGCCGCGCGCTGCGTGACAACCCCGCGACACGGGACCTGATCGACGGCGGCAAGGCGCGGCGGCGCGATGCGGCGGCGTCACCGGGCGTGTCCTGCGACGGCGTCGTATCGGTCGACTGCCTGCTCGCCGAGGCGCGCGTCGCCGCGGCGCATGTGACTGAGGCGAGCTTCCAGGACTGGGCGCTGCGCGACATCATTCTCACCGAAGTGCGGACGGGCCGCGACGACGCGGTGCGCGACCGGCTGCGGGACCTCAGCGATCCGCGGCTCGTGCTGGTCGCGATGCGCGAGGTGGCGGAGGCGCTGGCCGAGGAAGGCCGGACGGCGGAGGCGCTCGACCTCGCCGAGACGGTGCCGGACTCCGAGAACCGCATCCGCGCCTTCGCCGCGATCGCGGTGAGCGCCGCCAAGCACGGCCAGACCGACCGCGCGCATGCGCTGTCCCAGCGCGTTGTCGCGCTGCTCGCGAAGGAGAACGCGTTGCCGGCGCGGGTCGCGATCGCGACCACGCTCGCTTCGGGCCTGGCGCAAGCCGGCGACATGGACGGGGCGACCTATGTCATCCACGCCGCGCGCGACTTTGCCTCGCCGGCGACCGCGCGGCTTATTCGCAACGCAGAGGTCGGCATGATGACCGGCGCGCTGGCCTATTCCGGCGAATACAACGCGGCGGTCGATGCGCTGACCGAGCTGGCGGCGGATTCGGCGTCGGCAATGATCGCGTCCTCGGCCTCGGCCGTGGCCCGCGCCGCCTTCGCCGAGGGCGACCGGTACCGCGTCACGACGCTGTGCAACCTCGCCGTTATTCAGGGCAAGGCCGGCAAGCCCAAGGCCGCGGCGGACACGCTCGTCAAGGCCGCCGCCGTGGCGGGGCGCCTGCGTAAGGGATATCCGCAAGCCTATGCACGGTTCAGCCTCGCGTTGGCCTGGGCCCGGATCGGCCGCTTCGACAAGGCCGAGCCGGTGCTCGCGGATCTCGATCACGGCGCGCTGCAGGCGGAAGGGTATTGGCGCGTCGCGGAGATCGCAGGTGAGGCCGGCGACGGCAAGCGCGCGGACGATTTCGAGCAGCGCGCGCTGAAAATCGCGGGCGGCCTCGACAGCCGTTTCGACCGCGCGATGATGCTGGGCGACATGGCGGTCGCGGCGGCGCGGGCCAAGCGCGCCCCGGCGGCGCGTCGCATCTTCGACGAAGCGCTCGATGCCGGCCGCGGCCTGGACGAAGGCTGGTGGCGCGCCCGCGCGCTGGCGCGGCTGGCGACCGCGCTGTATGCGGTGAACGACGCCGAGACGCGGCACTGACCCGCGCCTGTTGGCCGCGCCTGTTGCCCGCGCCTGTTGAAAGTCGCGCGTCGCCTCTCCAAATCTAATCCAGATCTAGGGCTCGACCGGGTCGGGTGTGATGGCCGGCGCCGCGCGATGCCGCAGATGCCGGACATGCTCAGGGGCGAGGGCCATCCTTCATGACGTACCGCAAGCTCGTGCTCGCGCTGGGAATGATCGTGTCCCTGGCCGCGTGCGCCACGCCCGAATATCGCTGGATCAAGGCGGGCGTGGACGCGAAGACCTATGAGCAGGACCGCGTCGCCTGCCTGCAAAAGGTCGATCGCGACTTCAACCCGAACTACGATTACGGGCCGATGGGCGGCGCCGCGCCGCAATCCGAGCAGTCGCTGTTCCGCGACCAGGCGGCGGAACAGATGTACCGCGAGTGCATGCAGCAGCGCGGCTACAAGCTGGTCAAGATCGAGCCGGGGCAGAAGCCCTAACCGGCTGCCGCCGGTTCCGGCGGCAGGCTGTCCACCAAAGCCAGAAGCGCGTCGAGGAACGGATCGCTGACGCCGTGACGTGCGAGCGCGTCCACGGTCTGCGCCAGGTAGTCGCGGCAGCGGCCCTTGGCGCCGCTGGCCTTAGCGATGATCGCCGCCGCGCGCGCCGGCGGGAAGGTTCCGGCAAATTGCTCATGGGCGGGATTGGTGACGAAGCAGAGCGCCCGCTGCATGCCGCCCGGCGTCTGCAGCGGCAGCCAGTGCGGCTCATAGGCGGCGCTGTACATCTCGCGGTCCCAGATCGCCGCCAGGTCGGTATCGCGGCTGCGGCTCGACAGCCGGTAGGCGACGCCGTCGCACTGCCCGCCCGGCTCGAGCCCGAGGCCGAGTCCCGGTCGCTCCGGCGTGCCGCGGGTCTGGATCGTCCAGAAGTTGAAGGCCCGGCGGTGGCCGATGAGCGTCGCCGTGCAGCGCTCGTCGAAGGCGAAACACGGGTCCCAGATCAACGAGCCGTAGGCGAACACCCAGATCGCGTCGCCGGCCGGCGCTGCCGCCAAGGTCCGTGCGAGGCTCAACCGTCGCGCTTCCGCCGACAGCGGGCGCAGCGGCGGGCGCGGGGCGGGTGGGCGCTCAGACATGGGAGATCATACCCGAAGGTGCGGCCGACGCCCCGGCCGGGTACCAATTATTTGGGTAGTGACGATTGTCATGGCGCACGCATAAGCTGGACGATAAACTCGATAACTAATAGATTTGGCGCGTAGTATCGAGTGATTCTACTTTAACGCCGGATTTGTGCGCCAGCGTATCAAGAACGGCGTCATGTTTTCGACCGGTGATGCGCAAGCCGGTCGCCTGGATCGAACGGGGCGGGTCGGACGAAGGATATGTGTGGGGGGATCGGCATCGAACGTTTCGGCTTGCCCGCCGATTGCGACCCGGACATCAAAGCCGCGGTCGACTATTGGCTTTCGATCAAGCCGGAAACGGGACTGCCGGGACGTCAGCATCTCGATCCTCTCGATATCCCCCATCTGCTGCCGAATGTCTGGTTGGTCGATGTCCACCGCGACCCGCTGCGCTTCGTCTTTCGGTTGGTCGGCACCGGGATCGTGGGATTTTTCGGCAGCGACCCGACGGGGCGCGGCTTGGGCGACGTGTTCGAGAATTTCGAAGAAACGATCGCCTATCAGGATTTCTGCCGGATTGTAGAGGACCATAAACCGCGCTGGCGGCGCGGCAGGCCCGTGCTGTTCCATCTCAAGAACATCAACCAGCTCGAGCGCGTCTATCTGCCGTTGGCGCGCAACGGCGCCGACGTTGACATGATCTTCTGTCTCAGCGTCTTCGGCGCGGAAAGCGCAAGGGACGACGAGATATCCGGCCCGCGCGACTGAATTAGGCGTTATGGCGTGTCGAAGGTCCGGCATATGAGCGGGTCTTCTCGGGCGTGGGGACGGTCGTTTGCGTGGTTGCGCAGGCCAGGGCGCGGCAGTACCGTAACGGTGTTTCCGGCAAGCCGATGGGCCTTGGGGCAAGGCGGCGCTCGCTTCCTCCACACCGGGGAACCGCCGTCGCGGCTAGCCGGCGCCTGTCCCGGCCCGCGTCCCAGGGCGCACGCCATAGTATAATCGCTCTTTCACGTGGAGCCATTTCATGCCCGACAGCACATTGACGAACTCCCGGATCGTCGCCGCCTACCGCGGAAAAACGCCGAAATCGGCGGCGCTCGCCAAGCAGGCGCACGAGATTTACCCGAGCGGCCTGACGCATGATTCCCGTCGGCTCGATCCCTATTGCCTTTATGTCGATCGGGCGCAGGGCGCGCGTAAATGGGACGTCGACGGCAACGAATATGTCGACTACTTCGGCGGCCACGGCGCGCTGCTGCTCGGCCACAACCACCCGGACATCGTCGCCGCGGTGCAGGCGCAGGCGGCTCGCGGCACGCATTACGGCTCGGGCCACGAGCTGGAGATCCGCTGGGGCCAGATGGTCCAGAAGCTGATCCCCTGCGCCGAGATGGTGCGCTTCACCGGCTCGGGCACGGAAGCCAACCTGATGGCCTTCCGCCTGGTGCGCGCCTTCACCGGCAAGAACAAGATCGTCCGCTTCCACGGCCACTTCCACGGCTGGCAGGACCACGTCGCCTTCGGCGTCACCGACCATTTCGACGGCAGCCCGTCGACCGGCGTCGTGCCGGGCATCGCCGACGAGATCCTGCTGGCGCCGGCCGACGACATCGAGGAGACGCGCCGTATCCTGACCACGCATGACGACATCGCCGCGGTGATCCTCGAGCCGACCGGCTCGGGCTTCGGCCAGGTGCCGGTGTCGAAGGAGTTCGTCACCGAGTTGCGCCGCATCACGGCGGAGCAGGGCATCCTCTTGATCTTCGACGAGGTCGTCGCCGGCTTCCGCGCGTCCAAGGGCGGCGCGCAGCAGCATTTCGGCATCATGCCGGACCTCGCCAGCCTGGCGAAGATTCTGGCGGGCGGGCTGCCGGGCGGCGCGGTCTGCGGGCGGCGCGACATTCTGGAGCTGCTCGACTTCGACGTCATGGCGGCGAAGCACAAGGAGAAGATCAGCCACCAGGGCACTTTCAACGCCAACCCGCTGTCCGCGGCGGCGGGCGTTGCGATGCTGGAGGCGGTCGATACGACGGACATCACGCAAAAGGCGATCGGGCAGGCGGTCAAGCTGCGCGCCAAGGTCAACCGCGTGTTCGAGGAGGAGGGCGTGCCCTGGTCCGCGTACGGCCAGTTCTCCGAGATCCACTTCTTCACCAACCCGGACGGCCGGGCACTGAAGCCGAGCGAATTCGACCCCTTCAAGCTGAAGCGCAAGGACTTCAAGGCCGACAAGACGATGGTGACGCGCTTCCGGCTCGGCCTGATGATCAACGGCATGGACATCAACGGCAAGCTGGCGGGCAAGGTCTCCGCGGTGCATACCGACGCGGACCTCGATCACTCCGCCGAAGCGGTCCGCCAGGCGGTCCGCATGCTGAAGAGCGAAGGCGCGCTCGCGTAGTCAGAGCCTGATAAAGTAAAACACCCTCCCCCCCTTACGGCGCGCGTGTCGCCGCGCGCCGCTCTTCCGAATACGGCGGCCGGTCGACACCGGCCGCCTTGGGGAGGGCCGGGGTGGGGGGTATATTGGAGACGGCGCGGGCGAGTGCTTTATCGAGCCTGTCACCCCCACCTGAATCCCCTCCATCGAGGGGGAGGACTTTTAGAGGTTCTTCCAGTGCGCAAGGAAACAGAATGACTTCGGAAGCCGAGACCAAAGACGTCCTGCCGCTCGACGGTATTCGCGTCATCGAGTTCTGCCAGACGATCATGGGACCGTCCTGCGGGCTGGTGCTGGCCGATCTCGGCGCGGACGTGATCAAGGTCGAGCCGGCGCCCGACGGCGACAAGACGCGCCGGCTGCACGGCTTCGCGGCGGGCTTCTTCCCGAGCTTCAACCGCAACAAGCGGAGCATCGCGCTCGATCTCAAGGCCGAAGAGGGCGTGGCGCTGGCGCATAAGCTGATCGCGACGGCGGATGTGGTGATCGAGAACTACGCGCCGGGCACGATGGAGCGCCTCGGCTGCGGCTACGACACGCTTTCCAAGCTCAATCCCCGGCTGATCTACTGCGCGATGAAGGGCTTCCTCAGCGGCCCCTACGAGAAGCGGCCGGCGCTCGACGAGGTGGTGCAGTACATGGCCGGGCTCGCCTACATGACCGGCCCGCCGGGACGGCCGCTGCGCGCCGGCGCGTCGATCATCGACATCATGGGCGGCACCTACGGCGCGATGGGCATCCTGGCGGCGCTGCGCGACCGGGACCGCACCGGCAAGGGCCAGTTCGTGAAGAGCGCCCTGTTCGAATCCACCGCTTTTCTGATGATGCAGCACATGACGAGCGAGGTCGTCACCGGCCAGGAAGTGCCGCCGATGCCGAACCGGCGCGGCGCCTGGGCGGTCTACGAAGTGTTCAAGACCGCCGACGACGACCAGATCTTCATCGGCATCACCAGCGACAACCACTGGCGGCGCTTTTGCCAGAATTTCGGCCGCCAGGACCTGCTCGAGGATCCGACGCTCAAGACCAACGAGGACCGGGTGCGGGCGCGCGACCGCATCATCCCGATCTGCACCGAAATCTTCGGCGCCCATACGAAGGCCGAGCTGGAGGTGATCTGCGAGAAGATCGAGATTCCCTTCGCGCCGGTCGCGCGGACGAAGGACCTGTTCGACGACCCGCAGCTCAACGCGCATGGCCGGCTGGTGCCGACCCGCATGCCGGACGGCCAAATGACCAAGCTGCCGCGCCTGCCGGTCGAGATCGGCACGCATGACCTGGGCTTGCGCCGCCAGCCGCCGATGATCGGCGAGCACACCCGCGAGGTGCTGGCGGAGTTTGGCCTCGACGCGCGCGCGATCGCCGCGCTCGAAGCCAAAGGGATTATCGTGGCCGGCACGCGCCCCGCGGCCGCCGAATAACACGAAAACGAAAGGTCACACGGATGAGCAGCCAGCTTTACTCGCCGATTACCCTGCGCGGACTCAGCCTCGACAACCGCGTCGTCGTTTCGCCCATGTGCCAATACAGCGCCGAGGAAGGCTCGGCGACCGACTGGCACCTGATGCATCTGGGCCAGCTTGCCATTTCCGGGCCGGGGCTGCTGATCATCGAGGCGACCGGGGTGGAGGCGCGCGGCCGCATCACCCACGGCTGCCTCGGGCTCTATTCGGACGCCAACGAGGCGGCGCTTGCCCGCGTCATCGGCTTCTGCCGCGCGCATGGCAAGGCGAAGATCGGCATCCAGCTCGCCCATGCCGGGCGCAAGGCCTCGGCGCAGCGCCCCTGGGAAGGCCGCGGGCCCCTGCTGCCGGAGGAAGGCGCCTGGGAGGCCATCGCCCCATCGCCGCTCTCGGGCAGTTCGGTCGGCTCCGGCACGACGACCAAGCAGAGCCGGGCATGGCCGCCGCCGCGCATGATGGACCGCGCGGATATGGACACGGTGCGCGACGCCTTCGTCGCCGCCGCGGAACGTAGCGAGCGGCTCGGCATCGACTTGATCGAGCTGCACATGGCGCATGGTTATCTGATGCACGCCTTCCTGTCGCCGATCAGCAACCGGCGCAACGACGACTACGGCGGCAGCCGCGGCAATCGCATGCGCTTCCCGCTCGAGATCTTCGACGCGGTGCGCAAGGTGTGGCCGAAGGACAAGCCGCTCGGCGTTCGCATCTCCGCCTCCGACTGGGTTGAGGGCGGCTGGGACGTCGCGGATTCGATTGCGCTGGCCGCCGAGCTGAAGCGACACGGCTGCGACTACGTCTGCGCGTCGAGCGGCGGCGTGTCCGAGCAGCAGAAGCTCGCCCTCGGCCCGGGCTATCAGGTGCCCTTCGCGGAACGCATTCGGCGCGACACCGGGATCCCGACCATGGCGGTCGGCATGATCCTCGAGCCGGACTACGCGGAATCGATCGTCGCCGACGGCAAGGCGGACATGGTGGCGCTGGCGCGCGGCCTGCTTTACGACCCGCGCTGGCCCTGGCACGCGGCCGAGGCGCTCGGCGTGGGCGACGCGCCCTCCTATCCCGTCCAGTACGAGCGCAGCCGCCCGGCGAAATGGCCGGAGGCCTTCCGCCCCGCCAAGGCGGCGGAGTAGGGGAAATGGCATGGCCAATCTCTGCACCTTTCCGTTAGAAACCCTGGCGGATCTGACCGCGTCCGAGGCGGCGGCCGGGATCGCCGCGGAGAAATTCACCGCCGAGGCGCTGGTCCATGCCTGCCTGGAGCGCATCCTCGCGATCGAGCCCGAGGTGCACGCCTGGGCGTATCTCGATGCCGATAAGGCGCTGGAGGCGGCGCAGATCCTGGACAAGGGGCCGCGTAAGGGGCCGCTGCACGGCGTGCCCTTCGGCCTCAAGGACATTATCGACACCGCCGACATGCCGACCGGGCACGGCTCGCCGATCTATTCGGACCATTGGCCGGGACGCGACGCGGCCTGTGTCGCCGCCTGCCGCGCGGCGGGCGGCATCGCACTCGGCAAGACGGTGACGACGGAGTTCGCCCACCGCCATCCGGGCCCGACGCGCAACCCCTGGAACACGGATCACACGCCGGGCGGGTCGTCGAGCGGCTCGGCGGCGGCGGTGGGATCACGCATGGTTCCCGTGGCCTTTGGCACCCAGACGACCGGCTCGACCATCCGTCCCGCGGCCTTCTGCGGCGCGGTCGGCTACAAGCCGAGCTACGGCGATTTCTGCCTGACCGGCGTCGGCGACAACGTGCCCGCTTTCGACACCTTGGGCCTGATCGCCCGCTCGGTCGACGACCTGGCGCTGTTCCGCGCCGCGGTGATGGGCCTGCCGCAGCAGCCCCTCGAAGACATGCCGGTGCAGGGGCTGCGCGTCGGCTTCTGTCGCAGCGTCTTCTGGGACCGGGCCGAGCCTGCGACCCACGCTCTATTGGAGCGGACCGCGGAAGCGCTGGCGACGGCGGGCGCCAAGGTCACGGATTTCGCGATGCCCGACGGCGAGGCGTCGCTGCCGGAGGATGTGCGCAAGGTCTCGGGTTTCGAGTTCGCGCGGGTGATGACCTACGAGCGGCTCAATCACGGCGACAAGCTGAGCCGCGCCCTGCTCGACGGCCGGGTCGCCGACGGTCTCGCCTGCAGCTATGAGGACTACCGGGCGGCCGAGCGCGTGATCCAGGATTACCGCCGACGCTTCGCCCAGGCCCTGGAGACCGTCGATATCCTGCTGACGCCGAGCGCGCCGGGCGAGGCGCCCGAGGGGATCGGGGCGACCGGCGATGCGATCTTCAACAACCTCTGGACCACGACGCATGTGCCGGCGGTGACGCTGCCGGCGGGGTTGGGCTCGAAGGGGCTGCCGCTGGGCGTGCAGCTGATCGGCCGGCCGCACCAGGACCACCGGCTTCTGGAGACGGCGAAAGCGGTGCAATGCCGCGTTCTCGACGGGATGTGAAGCCTGCGCGGGCTTGCAAGTCGCCCCGCCGACCTTACCTTTTCGGCATGATGCGAAAGGCCCCGTTTTCGTCCCGTTCCGTTGCCGTGCTCGGCTTCCTGGCGGCGCTGCTGGCGCATGTCGCCGTCCTCACCCTGCCGGCCACGCCGTTGCGCGCGGAGAGCGACCTCGAGGCGGAATCGACGAACGAAAACCTTAAACGAGACGTCCAGAAGCTGCAGAATGACCAGCGCGCGAAGGAAAACGCGCAGCAGCACCTGCGGACGCTGCAGCAGCAGCACAACGACCTCGAGTTCAGGAAGCGGACCATCGATCCCTTCCGCTCCAAGCGCGAACTGCGGCACGACCTGCGCAAGAACGAGGCGCAGCAGGGCTGGCAAAAATACGAGTCCAACCGCCTCGACTTTCAGACGCGTCAGCAGCAGATGAACATCAACAATCAGCTCAACGGCCTGCAACGCAAATAGCGGGGCGTGACCGACGACGCCGAAGGGCGGGAACGCTTCCGTGTGCGTCGCGACTGCGCGGCGACTTCCGCGCTACTTCTTGGACCGCCTCTTCTTGGAGTCCGGCTTGGTTCCGCATTGCTGCACCATCTGGCGGGCGATGATGTCCTCGATGGTGAACTTGTCGGGGGCGATCTCGCGGGCGCGTGAGACGGCTCCGAAAAAGTCGTTCATGCCCGGTGACTCGACCTTGCGCGCATCGGATTGCTCGTTCGTGTAGAGCGCGGTCAGGCACTCGGCTTCCCGATTCCGGTGGTGCTTCTCAAGGTCGTCGACGAGCGACTGCAGCAGCGAGCCGACGAGGTTCGCCTGCTCCGCCTTCGTCATTTTGTCGTATTGCGTGATGGTGGTATCCGCCCGCGCTGGCGAAAGCGCCGATCCGCCGGCGAGAACCAATAGGCCGGTCAGCAATGCGGGCAGGGCCCAGGACAGCCGTTTCATGCCTTCTCCGTTCGAAACCCGAAGCCGAGGTTGCGTTATATAGGAAAGAATTATGAAGATTCTACGGCGATTGCGGGTGAGCGCCCGCGCGGTGCTCAGGAAGCGCGGGCGACGATGTAGAGTTCGCCGAGCTTGCGGATCGGCATGTCCCGCCAGCGCTTGCTGGCCGCCAGACGGCGCTCCTCGTCGCGCACCCAGAGGCAGCGCGCCGGAAGGGGAACGTTTTCCACATAGGCGGCGTTGCCGCGGCGGACGCTGTCGAAGAACTTGCGCTCCGTAAGCGAGCCCGCGCAGCGCATGCTCTCCGGGACACGGACCGGGCGCCGGGTGAAGGTAATGACGCGTGCTGAATTTCCGAACATGGAGCGTCAAATACCACGGTCCGAGTTAAAGATCGGTGAATGGCAAGGACCCGTTGGCGGCTCCGGGCCGTGGCCCGCAAGGGCTTGAAAAAGGGTTCTTTTCGAGAGATTTTGCCATGCCGCGTCGCGCCTCTGGGGCCCTTCCGGGCTAGCTCAGCGATAGTGTACGGCCGCCTTCTGGACCAGGCCCGCGGCATCGAAGAACATCGTCTCCGCGACTGTCCGGCCGCGATGGTTCCGGTAATAGAGCGTCACGCTATCGACCCCCGGCAGGACGTCGAGCAGCTCGAATCGGAGCGCCGCCGAACCGGCCGCGATGCCGGCTGCGAAATAGTCGCGCAGCTCCGCCTTGCTGCGGATCGTTCCGTTCGCGCGGCCAAGCCGCTCCACGATGAGCGGCGAGGTGAACTCGAGCGGGTCGGCATAATGGGCAAGGATGCGCTCGAGATCGTGCGCGTTCCAGGCGGCGACCCAGTCGGTGGCGATCGCTTCGGCTTGCTGCGGGTTCATGCGGCCCTTCCTGCCGCGACCTAACGCCGGACGCCGGCTGGACGCAAGGGAAAATCATTCAAGCGGCGTTGAACCTTCGGCATCGCCCCGGCGTTTGTGTCAAGCAGCGGCGCGGGTCACGCCGCGGCGGCCTGCCGCGCCTGCGCGTCCTCCTTGATCATCGCCGCGCCTTTCTCGGCGATCATGATGGTCGGCGCGTTGGTGTTGGTCGAGGTCACCGCCGGCATGACGGAGGCGTCGATGACGCGCAGCTTCTCGATCCCGTGCACGCGCAACCGGTCGTCGACCACGGCCATCGGATCGGGGCCCATGCGGCAGGAGCAGGTCGCGTGGAACACCGTGGTGCCGACCTGGCGCGCGTAGGCCAGGAACTCGTCGTCGGTCTGAACGTCGGGGCCGGGCATGTTCTCGGCGACCATATAGCGCTTCAGGGCCGGCGTGTTGAACCACTCCCGCACCGTCTTGAGGCCGGCGATGACCGTACGCCGGTCCCGGTCCTCGGTCAGATAGGCCGGGTTGATCGCCGGCTGCTCGCGCGGGTCGGCGGACCGGGCCTCGACGAAGCCCCGGCTTTCCGGGCGCATCTGCCAGACACCCGAGGTCATGCCGGGCCGCGTGTCGAGCTCGCGCTTCGAACCCGGGGCATAGCTCGCCGAGGCGAAGAGGATCTGGGCGTCCGGTGTCGCCGACTCCGGCAGCACCTTCACCGAGGCGGCAATCAGCGACGCGGCGTAGGTCAGCATGCCGCGGCCGTTCAGGACGTATTTCATCAGCTCGCCCGCGAAGCGGATGCCGCGGGAGCGCTCGTTCAGCGTCGCGATATCCTTCACGAAGGCCTGCGACCGCACCAGGAAATGGTCCTGGAAGTTCTTGCCGACGCCTTTGAGCGCGTGGCTCACCTCGACGCCGATGCGACCCAGATGGTCGGGGTCGCCGATGCCGGAGAGCTGCAGAATATGGGGCGAGCCAATCGCGCCGGCGGCGACGATGACCTCCGCCGCGGCGTCGATGCGCTCGACAACGCCGCCGCGCGAGACCTCGACGCCCGTCGCGCGCCGGCCATCCAGGAGTATCCGATGCACCAGGGCGTTGGTGACGACCTGCAGGTTGGGCCGGCGCATCGCCGGGCGCAGGTAGGAGCGGGCGGCGCTGGCGCGGAACCGGCCGCCGCGGGTCTGCTGGACCCAGCCGATATGGTCGCCTAGGCCGTGCGGCAGGTCGTTCAGGTCGGGGCGGTATTCCCAGCCCATCTGAACGCCGCCGTCGATGGCGGCCTGGCAGAGCGCCGGCTTGTCGCGCGAAAGGGAGGTGTAGAGCGGCCCGCCCTTGGCATGCACGTCGTCGGCGTCCCCTTCCCAATTCTCCGCCTTGCGGAAGAAGGGATAGACGTCGTTGGCGCCCCAGCCGCGGTTGCCGAGCTGGGCCCAGTGGTCGTAGTCCTCGGGCTGGGAGCGGATGTAGATCATGCCGTTGATCGAGCTCGACCCGCCCAGCACCTTGCCGCGCGGGTAGGGGATCGCCCGGCCGTTGAGATCGGCCTGCGTGTCGGCCTTGAAGCCCCAGGTCAGCGTGGGATGCTCCAGCAGCTTGATGTAGCCGGCCGGAATGTGGATCAGCGGGTTCCAGTCCTTGCCGCCGGCCTCGAGCAGGAGCACCCGCGTATCGGGGTCTTCCGTGAGGCGGTTGGCGAGCGTGCAGCCGGCCGAGCCGGCGCCGATGATGACGTAATCCGCTTGCATGGCGTTTTCTCCCTTTCCCGCACGAGTTTAAACGCGCCGGCTGATTTGTACCAAGCAGCGGGTCGGGGCAGCGAGTCGGGCGGGCGTGGGAGGCCGGGTGGGCGGCGCTGCGTTAGGAGTGTTCTTTGGGGAGGAGAGGCCGCACAGCGCGCCACAGGTCGTAGTTCGAGAGCAGGTCCGCCTGATCATAGATATGGCGGACGCGGCCCGTCGCGTCGACGACCATCAGGGCGTCGTTGTGGCTGATGTCGTAATCGACCTTCGCCTTGTCGGCGAGCTTGTTTTCGACGTTCGGCTGTGGCGTCTGCGCCTCGGATGCGTCTTCGTCCGCCGACCCTTCGGGCACGCGATCATAGGCGACGTGGAAGCCCTTGGTCACGACGCGTCGGATCTCCTTCCTGGAGCCGGTAAGGAATTCCCAGTGGCGGTCGCCCGCCTTCCAGCCGTACTGCTCGAGGAAGGTGCGCATCTCCTTCGGCCCTGAGTCGCCGGGGGCGAGATTGAAGGCGACCAGCTCGACTTGCTTGGTTGCCCCGGCCTTCTCCAGCAGACGCTCGAAGCCGACCAGATGCGCGGTGATCAGCGGGCAATAGGTGCGGCAGTAGGGGAACAGGAAGGTGACCACTTGAACCTTCCCGTCGAAGTCGGCGGAGGTCACCGTGCGGCCGGCCTGATCGGTCAGGCTGTAGGACGGTGCGGCGCCGAGGTCGGGCGCTTCGGTGCGTCCCGATTGGCCGCCGGGCGCTCCGAACCGGACGCCGAGCCAGAATCCGATGCCGACCAGCGCCAGCGACGCGGCGGTCAGGCGCAGGACAGAGAGCCAGCGGCCGATCCGCGTGCGGCCACCGGCGCCCTTGCCGGTTTCGGAGTCGTTCGCCATGGCCGCACTCTTGCGCAGGGCAGCCCTCGGAACAAGACGACAGGATGACGCGCGAAATAGACGGTTGTCCGCCGAGCGGGTATTCCTTGTCCGACGCGCGATCGGCGCGCGTTGCCGAAATTGGATTGCGTGTACCATCGACAAGACGCGAATCCGCTCGGCGGGGCGGTGGACGATGAAGCCGATGAGGGGCGATGGGCCTCCGAGTCATTGAGATAATCGCCGGCTGTGGCGCGAGCGATACGCTGGTCGAGATCGCCCGCAAGGCCAAGGTCGAAGACGTGATCGTCGGGCCGCCGGCCGAGGATGGCCGGCAGCCGGTCCGCCTGGTCGTGGGCGAAGGCGATCAGCAAGCGTTGCTCGACCGCATCCAGACGGCGATTTCGGGCACCGACAACTGGCGGATCCTGATCCTGCCGGTGGAAGCGACGATCCCGGCGCCGCCGGAGGAAGCCGCGGCGAGCAAGCCCAAGCCTTTCGCCGCGGGGCTGACGCGGGAGGAGCTGTACCAGCAGGTCGGCGCCGGCGCGCGGCTCGACGTCAATTATCTGTTGCTGGTGTTTCTCTCGACCGTGGTCGCCGCCATCGGACTGGCCGAGAACAGCGCCGCGGTGGTGATCGGCGCCATGGTCATCGCGCCCTTGCTGGGGCCGTTCCTCGCCTTCGCCTTCGCGACGGCCATCGGCGAGCATGAGCTGATGTTCCGCGCGATCATGACGAGCCTGATCGGCCTCGGCTTCAGCCTGGCGCTCGGCATCGCGATCGGCTTCGCCGCGCCGGTAAATTTGCACGGCACGGAAATCACCATGCGGACGATGGTCGGGTTCGATTCGATCGCGCTGGCCCTCGCGTCGGGCGCGGCGGCGGCCTTGTCGCTAACGAGCGGGCTATCGAGCGCCTTGGTCGGCGTGATGGTCGCCGTGGCGCTGCTGCCGCCGACGGCGACGCTCGGCATGACGCTCGGCGCCGGCGATCTGGCGCGGGCGGGCGGCAGCGCGCTTCTCCTCGGCGTCAATATCGTGTGCGTCACGCTGGCCGGACAAATCGTTTTCATCGCCAAGGGCATTCGGCCGCGGACCTGGTTCGAGGCGCAGAAGGCGAAGCGATCGGCCTGGATCAACGCCGGCGTCTGGCTGGCCCTGCTGGCCTGCCTCAGCCTGATCATCTTTCTCGCGCGGT
>CAZPFL010000020.1:0-36519 GCA_964585785.1 uncultured Rhodospirillaceae bacterium | reverse complement strand
AGCGCGATCGCCACCATTTCCTCGGTCGCCGCCATCTCGAAGTTGAGCGGCTTGGTCAGCGACGCCATCAGCCGCTCGATGTCGCGGTCGACGATATGGCGGCGGTCTTCGCGCAGATGCGCGGTGATGCCGTCGGCGCCGGCCTCGACGGCGAGCAGCGCCGCGCGCACCGGGTCGGGATGTTCGATGCCGCGCGCGTTCCGCACGGTCGCCACGTGGTCGACGTTCACGCCCAGTCTGAGAGGACGAGTCATGGCATGTCCTTTCCGCGCCGGCCGCTCACACCCGCGCCCGCTCGACGGAGTTGATCACCGAGGTCGCGCGCAGCGCCGCGATGATGTCCGTGAGCTGCTTGATGTCGCCGACCTCGATGTCGATCAGCATTTCGAAGAAGTCGGTGGACCGGTTTATGATCTTGAGATTACTGATATTTCCGCCTTCGCGTCCAACCACGGTCGAGAGCACGCCGAGGCTGCCGGGCTCGTTCGCGACGATCACCTTGATGCGCGCGTTGTGCAGCCGCGTGTCCTCTTCGACGTCCCAGGCGAGGTCGACCCAGCGCTCGGGCATGTCGGCGAAGCTCTCCAGCGTCTCGCAGTCGATCGTGTGGATCGTGACGCCCTTGCCGGTGGTCTGGATGCCGACGATGCGGTCGCCCGGGATGGGATGGCAGCAACCGGCGATATGGACCGCCATGCCGGGCGTCAGCCCCTTGATCGCGACCGGCTTCTTCTTGTCCTTGCGGCGCGCGCGCAGCGCCATGCGCTGGCGCCAGCTCGTTTTCTTGCTGCCCGGGTAGACGGCGTGCAGAACATCCACGCCCGTCGTGTTGCCTTCGCCGACCTCGGCGAACAGGTCGTCCGAGGTGCGGCAATGGAAGATCTTCAGGACCCCTTCGATCGCCTTCAGCGTGAACTCGTAGCCCGCCTCGCGGAACACCTTCTCGACGATCTCGCGGCCGAGCTGGACGTATTCCTGGCGCTGCTGGCCGCGCACGAAGCGCCGGATGCAGGCGCGCGCCTTGCCGGTGACGACAAAGCTCTCCCAGGTCGGCGACGGGGTCTGCGCCTTGGAGGTGATGATCTCGACCTGGTCGCCGTTGCGCAGCTCGGTGCGCAGCGGAACGATACGGCCGTTGACCTTGGCGCCGACGCAGGTGTTGCCGATGTCGGTGTGCACGGCATAGGCAAAGTCGACCGCGGTCGAGCCCGCCGGCAAGGCCTGCAGCTCGCCCTTGGGCGTGAAGCAGAACACCTGGTCGGCATACATCTCGAGCTTGGTGTGCTCGAGGAACTCCTCCGCCCCGCCCGCCTGGTCGAGGATCTCGAGCAGCTCGCGCAGCCAGCGGTACTGACTGCCCTCGGTCCGTTTGTCGACCTGGGCGCCCTGCTTGTACTGCCAGTGCGCCGCGACGCCGAGCTCGGCGACCTCGTGCATCTCCCAGGTGCGGATCTGCATCTCGATGCGCTGGTTGAACGGGCCCATGACGGCGGTGTGCAGCGAGCGGTAGCCGTTCGGCTTGGGCAGCGAGATGTAGTCCTTGAAGCGGCCCGGAACGACCCGGTAGTTGCGGTGGATCACGCCAATCGCGCGATAGCATTCCTCCTCGCTGCCGACGACGACGCGAAACGCCATGATGTCGGAAAGCTGCTCGAAACCGACGTTGTTGCGCTGCATCTTGCGCCAGATGGAGGCGGGCCGCTTTTCGCGCCCGGACACGTCGGCCTTGATGCCGTTGCTCTCGAAGGTGCGGCGCAGCTCGTCGCAGACACGCCCGACGATGTCGCCGCCGCTGCGGCGCAGAAACTCCAGCCGGCTGAGGATCGAGCTGCGCGCATCGGGGTTGAGCTCGGCGAAGGCCAGGTCCTCGAGCTCTTCCTTCCAGTCGCGGATGCCGATGCGCTCGGCCAGCGGGACATAGATGTCCATGGTCTCGCGCGCGATGCGGCGGCGCTTGTCCGGATTGCGGATGAAGTTGAGCGTCCGCATGTTGTGCAGCCGGTCGGCCAGCTTGACCACCAGCACGCGGATGTCCCGCGACATCGCCAGCACGAGCTTGCGGAAATTCTCCGCCTGCTTGCTGCGGTCGGAGACGAAGTCGAGCTGCGACAGCTTGGTCACGCCGTCGACCAGGCGGGCGACCTCGCCGCCGAACTGGCCTTCGATATCGCCCAGCGTCGCGACCGTGTCCTCGACCGTGTCGTGCAGCAGCCCGGTCACGATCGACGCGCTGTCGAGCTTCTTCTCCGACAGGATGCCGGCCACTTCGACGGGATGGGAGAAATAGGAATCGCCGGAGGCGCGCTGCTGGTTGCCATGCGCCTTCATCGAGAACACGTAAGCCCGGTTGAGCGCCTCTTCGTCCGCGGCCGGATCGTAGCTCTTAACCCGTTCGACCAGTTCGTATTGCCGCATCATGCCCGGGCGCTCCTAGCGGCATGATGCGTCGGCGCCCCGATGCCGGCGCCGGCGGCCGCTCATTCCAGCTCGGACTCGTCGTCGACGTCTTCGTAGCGCGCCGACTGGCCGCCCGCCTCGTCCGAATCCTCATCCGAGTCGGCCGACCGCACGCTCATGCCGGACGGCAGCTCGTCGCCTTCCTGGATGCTGCTGAGCGCGGCCGCCATCATCTCCATCGGCTCTTCTTCCTCGGGCTCGTCGAGCTCGGGCACCTTCTGCAGGCCCCGGACCAGCGCATCCGACAGCTTTTCGCGGTCAACGGTCTCGTCGGCGATCTCGCGGAGCGCGACCACCGGATTCTTGTCGTTGTCCCGGTCGACCGTGATCTCCGCCCCGGCGGAAATATCGCGGCTGCGCTGGGCGGCCAGCATCACGAGCTCGAATCGATTGGGAACTTTTTCAACGCAATCTTCAACGGTTACGCGGGCCATGGTCCTTCACACACCAGATGTTATTGGTAAATATATGATAATGCATCGCGATTTCAGCCCTCCGGCGGTCCGGACCGTCCGAAAGGGGAACAGACTATATGTGCGGAACGTCATACAATTCAAGGCCTTTAAGGCTTAAGCTCCGTCCCGATAAACCATATTGGACATATGCAATAAACAGCAAATGCTTGCGTTCCCGATTGGAGCGACCTAATTAGTAAACACTGCATGAACTGGTCCCCAATCGGACACGTCTCAACTGGCAGGCGTGTCTAGGAATAACAAACAATACTTGGAGTCGTGTGGAAAATGCTAAAAAATATCTATAAGGACGAAAAGTTAGGACTTTTTATAGATGGGTCGAATTTATACGCCGCCGCGCGGGCACTTGGTTTTGACATCGACTATAAGAAGCTCCTCGATCTGTTTGCCGGCAGCGGCCATCTGATCCGCGCCTACTATTATACGGCCCTGGTCGAAGATCAGGACTATTCGCCCATCCGGCCCCTGGTCGACTGGCTGGACTATAACGGCTACACGATGGTCACGAAGCCGACCAAGGAGTTCACGGACTCCCAGGGCCGGCGCAAGATCAAGGGCGACATGGACATCGAGCTGGCCATCGATGTCATGGAGATCGCCCCGCATCTCGATCATATCGTGCTGTTCTCGGGCGACGGCGATTTCCGCCGCCTCGTGGATGCGGTGCAACGCAAGGGTGTGCGTGTCAGCGTCGTCAGCACGGTACGGACGCAGCCATCCATGGTCGCCGACGAGCTGCGCCGCCAGGCCGACTGCTTCATCGAGCTGCAGGATCTGGCCGACGCGATCGCCCGGACCCACAGTGACCGGAGCTACCCGCGTCCCGATGATCACGATCAGGACGAGGACTACGACGAGGAATTCAACGAGGCCATCGTCGAGCGCGCCTAGCCGCGCCCGACCATGCCTCAGACGAACGCACCGCGGCGGCGGCCGAGGTCCCGGCTGACATGACTCCAGGCAGGGATTGTCCGCTCTGTCCGCGGCTCGTCGACTTCCGCCGGAGCAACCGCGCGGCCTTCCCAACCTTCCATAACGCACCAGTGCCGAGCTTCGGGCCGCTCGAGGCCCGGCTCCTGATCGTGGGCCTCGCGCCCGGCCTGAAGGGCGCCAACCAGACCGGCCGTCCCTTCACCGGCGACTACGCCGGCGCGCTGCTCTACCCGACCCTGCTGCGCTACGGCTTCGCCCATGGCACCTATGGCGCGCGGGCCGACGACGGGCTGGCGCTCGACGATTGCCGGATCACCAACGCGGTGCGCTGCGTGCCGCCGGCGAACAAGCCGGTCGGGGCGGAGATCGGCGCCTGCCGCTCGTTCCTCGCCGCGGAGCTTACCGCCATGGACCGGCTCCGGGCGGTCGTGGCGCTCGGCCTCGTGGCGCATAACGCGGTGCTTGCCGCGCTGGGGCTGCGCCAGAGCCATGCGAAGTTCGGCCATGGCGCGCGGCACGCGCTGCCCAACGGCCTGACGCTGACCGACAGCTATCACTGCTCGCGCTACAACACGAACACGGGCCGCCTCACCGAGGCGATGTTTCACGACGTGTTCGACGGCGTGCGGTCGCAGCTCGGCGGGCCGGCGGCCGGCTAGGCCGCGGACGTCCGGCTGAGCCGCGTCGCCGCGAGGTCGATGACCAGCGCCGCCGCGAGCGTCGCCGCGCCGAGATCGAACAGATAGGCATAGCCGGTTCGGGCGAATATCAGGGAAAATCCGTAGCCCGCGCCCGCCTGCCCCAGGGCGAAGGCGACCGTGGCGAGGCTCCAGGCGGCGCGCTGGCGGTCCGCGTCATGCACCAGCTCATGCACCCGGCCCAGCACCAGCGGCACGATGCCGGGCACGAAGGCGCCGACCACCAGGCTCGACAGTGCCAGCGCGGCGGGCGCCGCCGTGACGCCCGGCAAGAGCACGGCGACCGCCTGAAGCAACAGCGCCAGCCGCATCGCCGCGGTGAACCCGATGCGGTCGGCGATGCGCCCGGCGATCAGCGAGCCGAACAGCGCGCCGCCGCCGAAGACGATCCAGTAGCGCGCGCCCGCATCGATCCCCTGGCCGAGGCCACGGGCCACGAAGTCGACCAGGAACACCATATGCGGCACGAGGCCGGCCGCATCCAGGCCGTACGCGGCGCACAGGGCGAGCAGGCCCCAGCGCGCCGCGCCGGGCAGCGCCGGCGCCGCCACGCCCGCCGCCGGGGAGACCGGCCGCTCCGGCGCCGGCCAGCCGCGCCAGGCGGCGAGCGTCAGCACCAGCGAGAGCAGGCCGAGGCCGAGCCAGGTCGTCGTCAGCCCCTGGCGCAGCAGAAGCGGCACCAGCGTCCCCGATGACGCGATGCCGAGCCCGACGCCGGTGAAGATGACGCCGCCGGCGAGCCCGCGCCGCGCCAGGGGCACCCGCGCCATCGCCGACGGCGCGGCGAGCGCCATCAGCACGCCCCCGGCATAGCCGGCAATGAAGCGCCAGACGACGAACCAGGCAAAGCTGTTTGGAAACGCGCAGGCGACGAAAGCCACCGTCGCCGCCAGCATCATCGCGCGCAGCGCAACGGCCGCCGGCATGCGGCGCGCCATCCAACGCGCGAGCAGCGCGCCGACGAGATAGCCCAGGAGATTGACCGCGCCGAGATAGGCGGCCTCGGCCGGCCCGAACCAGCCGGCCTGGATCAGCGCGGGCAGCAGCGGCGTGTACGAGAAACGCGCCAGCCCGATGCCCACCAGCACGGCACAAAGCCCGGAGAGGACCGGCCGCCACATGCCGCCCGTCTCCTCTGCCGGTCTTGCCTCATACTGGATCATGCGGCTGCCAGCCTAGGGCGAATGCAGACGCGGCGGGAAATAGATTCCGGAGATAGCTGCTATCGCGTCAGGGCACGGCTCGCGCGCTTCACGCGACGCCCGAAAGAGACACCGAAAGCGTGCCGACGCGCCTGTCGCCGCTAACCGCGATCACGCATGAGCCGCGCCTTCTGGCGCTGCCAGTCACGCGATTTCTCCAGCTCGCGCTTGTCGTGCTTCTTGCGGCCCTTGGCGAGGCCGAGCTCCAGCTTCGCGCGGCCGCGGGCGTTGAAGTAGATTTTGAGCGGCACCAGCGTCACGCCCTCGCGCTTGACCGCGCCGAGCAGGCGGTCGCGCTCGCGCCGATGCACCAGCAGCTTGCGGGGGCGCCGCGGCTCATGATTGAAGTGCCGCGCGTTGGGGTATTCGTCGATCGTGCAGTTGAGCAGGTAGATGTCGCCGTCCTTCGGCCCGGCATAGGCCTCGGACAGGCTCACCTTGCCGTTGCGCAGCGACTTGACCTCCGTCCCCATCAGGGCGATGCCGGCCTCCAGCGTCTCTTCGATGATGTAATCGCGGCGCGCCCGCCGGTTTTGCGCGACCGGCGGGCTGCCGTTTGCGTGTTCTACCATGCAACCAGCTACATGGGCGTCAGTTGATCAGCCCGCAATGGACCATCGCCTCGCGCACCCGCGTCTGCCCGGCCGGGGTCAGGCTGACCAGCGGCAGGCGGACATCGGGCGAGCTCTTGCCCAACAGGCTGGCGCCGTATTTCGCCGGCGCCGGGCTCGGCTCGCAGAACATGGCGTCGTGCAGCGGCGTCAACCGGTCGCGGATCCGGTTGAAGGTGTCCAGGTCGCGCTCGCGCCAGGCCGCATGCATCTCGCTGCACAGCTTCGGCGCGACATTCGAGGTGACCGAGATGCACCCCTCGCCGCCCTGCGCGAGGAAGGCCGCGACGGTCACGTCCTCGCCCGAGAGCTGGCAGAACTCCGTGCCCACGGTAACGCGCGTGCGCAGCGGCCGCGCCAGATCGCAGGTCGCGTCCTTGACGCCGACGATGTTCGGGACTTTCGCCATCCGCGCCATGGTCTCGACGCTGATGTCGACGACCGAGCGCCCGGGAATGTTGTAGACCACAATCGGAATATCCGCCGCTTCGGCCACCGCCTTGAAGTGCTGGTACAGCCCTTCCTGCGACGGCTTGTTGTAATAGGGCGCGACAACCAGCGCGGCATCCGCGCCCGCTTCCTCGGCGTGCTTGACCAGCTCGATCGCCTCCGCCGTGCTGTTCGACCCGGCGCCCGCGATCACGGGAATCCGCCCGGCGGCCGCCTCGACGCAGAGCTCGACGACCCGTTTGTGCTCCCCATGGCTGAGCGTCGGCGATTCACCGGTCGTGCCGACCGGGACGACGCCGTCCGATCCCTCAGCGACCTGCCATTCGACGAAGGCTTGGAATCCTTTCTCATCGACCCCGCCATTCTTGAACGGGGTGATCAGCGCCGTAATCGAACCATGGAACATCGGGTTTCCTCCGCAACGCCTAGGTTTCTGCGAATCACCATACTGAGAAGCCCGGAATCCGGCAAGCGGATTGCCGGGGTTGCGGAATTTGCCGCGATGTTGTTTAGCGGCCCCGATTCCCCTACCATCCCGTTGCTCATCGAGGGGCTTGATGCTCATCGCTCGACGGCCGACCGCACACCGCCTCGCCAACCGGAGGGTTCTGTTCCGGCTGACCTGCCTCGTGGCGGGCCTGATCGCGCTCGCCGCGGGCCCGGCGCAGGGCCAGCTCCGGTCGAAGGACGCGCGCGCGAAATTCGCCCAGGCGCTGAGCGCCGCCGACGACGAGCGCTGGTCCGACGCGATCACCCTCGCCGCCCAGACGAACGACCCCGTCGCCGCCAAATACATCGCCTGGCTGCGGCTCGGGGCGGCGGATTCCGGCGCGACCTTCGACGAAATCGCCGCCTTCCTCGCCGCCAACCCCGAATGGCCCGACCATATCCGCCTGCGCCGCCGCGCCGAAGAGGCGATGGGCCCCGACATCCCCGACGACCGTATTCTCGACTGGTTCGCCCATGCGCCGCCCGTGTCCCCCGACGGCGCGTTCCAGTATGCGCGCGTGCTGGAGGCCAAGGGGCGCATCGAGGACGCCGCGAAGGTGGTCCAGCGCGCCTGGACCAAGATGCCGATCGGGCTCGATCAGTCCGACGACTTCCGCCGCCGGTTTCACCAGTATCTTCGCCCGGACGACGATATCGCGCGCCTCGAGCGGCTGCTGTGGAACGGCGACGTGCGGTCGGCCCAGCGCGAGATGCGCTACGTGCCGAAGAACTGGCAACGGCTCGCGCATGCGCGCATCGCGCTGATGATCCGCGCGCGTCATGCCGAGCGTGCGCTGACGCAGGTGCCGCCCTCGCTGCGCAACGATCCCGGGCTGATCTTCGAGCAGGTGCGCTGGTATCGCCGCAGCCGCAAGATGCAGCAGGCGGTCGACCTTCTGCTGCGCCACCCCAAGCTTCCGGTGATCTGGCGGCCGGACCGCTGGTGGCGCGAACGCGAGTATCTCGCGCGCTGGGCGCTCAGCGAGGACGATGCTGCGCTGGCCTACAAGCTCGCCACGAGCCACTTCCAGACCGACGGCGCGGATTTCGCGGAGGCGGAATGGCTCGCCGGCTGGATCGCGCTGCGCAAGCTGAACCGGCCGGACGAGGCCCTGCGCCATTTCCAGACGCTCTACGACAATGTCAGCTATCCGGTGAGCCGGGCGCGCGCCGCCTACTGGCTCGCCCGCACCTATGAGGTGAAGGAGCAGAACAACACCGCGACCCGCTGGTATCGCGAGGCGGCCTCCTACATCACGTGCTTTTACGGGCAGCTCGCGGCCGGCCATCTGCTGGAAAGCGAGCGCAAGTCGCTGCCCAAGGAGCCGGAGCCGAGCGACAAGGACGTCGCCGCCTTCGAGGCGCGCGACCTGACGCATGTGGTGCGGCTGCTGGCGGACTTCGACGACCGGCGGCGGGAAGTGCGAAGCTTCATGATCGCGATCGCCAGGACCGCCAAGACGCCGATCGACTGGACGCTGGCGACACGCCTCGCCCAGGACACCGGGCGCTACGACCTCGCCGTCGCGATCTCCAAGCTGGCGTTGCAGAACGGTGTCGTCTTGAGTAACAGCGGCTACCCGGCGCTCGAGCCGGTGAACGCGGCGAGCGAGCAGTTTCCCGATCCGACCATCCTGCACGCCGTGGTGCGCCAGGAGAGCGCCTTCGACGCCGAAGCGATCAGCAACGCCGGCGCGCGCGGCCTGATGCAGCTCATGCCGGAAACCGCGCTCCGCGTCGCGCGTCGCCTCAAGATGCCCTTTTCGAAGAACCGGCTGACCCGCGACCCGACCTACAATCTCCGCCTCGGCCAGGCCTATCTGGCCGATATGCTCGGCGAATACGACGGATCGCTGATCCTCGCGCTCGCCGCCTACAACGCGGGGCCGGTCCGGGTCGAGCGCTGGCTGGAGACCTACGGCGACCCCGGGCCCAGCATCTACGACGCGATCGACTGGACGGAATCGATCCCCTTCTCCGAGACGCGCAACTACGTGCAGCGCGTGCTGGAGAATCTCGCGGTTTACCGCAGCCGCGAAAAAGGCCTACAACTCGTGCTGACCTATCAGTCTCTCGAACCCGGCCCGTTCAGCGATTCCGCCGGGCTCATCGACCAAGGCGGCACCCTTCCCGTGCCCGCCGACACCGACGATGGAGACGACTTTGCCGGACCCTGATCTGAAAGCAATCAAAGCCTGCGTCTTCGATGCCTATGGCACGCTGCTCGACGTCTTTTCCGTGGCGTCGGGCGTGCGCAAGGCGATCGGTGACAAAGCGGACATGGTGACCACGACCTGGCGCCAGAAACAGCTCGAGTATTCCTGGCTGCGCAGCCTGATGAACGCGCACGCGGATTTCTGGCAAGTGACGCGCGAGGCGCTCGACTTCGCGCTGAGCGCCGCCGGCAACGACGATCCGGCGCTGCGCGACGACCTGCTGCCGCTCTATCTCAGCCTGACGCCCTATCCCGAGGTAAAGACAGTGCTATCGACGCTCAAGCAGGCAGGTCTGCAGCGCGCCATCCTGTCGAACGGCACGCCGGGGATGCTCGACGCGGCGGCGAAATCCGCGGGCCTTACCGAGCTGCTCGACGATGTCCTGTCCGTCGAAGAGGTCGGCGTCTACAAGCCGGCGCCGGCGGTGTACCAGATCGTGGTCGACCGGCTCGGCCATGCGCCGAACGAGATGTGCTTCATGTCCTCGAACGCCTGGGATGCGGCGGGCGCGGCCTATTTCGGCTTCCACGTCATTTGGGTCAACCGCTTCGGGCAGGTGCGCGAGCGCTTGCCGGGGAGCCCGGCGCATGAGGTCACGTCGCTGGAAGCCCTGCCCGCGCTGCTGGGGCTCTCTGCTTGACGACGTATCGCGAGCGCCGCTACACGGCGCAGGACGGCCTGTCGCTCTATTTCCGGGAATATGGCGATCCGCTCGCCCCGTGCGTCCCGGTGCTCTGCCTTCCCGGCCTCGCCCGCAACTGCAAGGACTTCCACCGGCTCGCCGAGCGCCTGAGCGCGCAGCGCTGGGTGATCTGCCCGGATTATCGCGGCCGCGGCCGGTCGGACTACGATTCCGACAGCGAGAAATACGAGCCGGGCACGTATATCAACGATATTCACCACCTGCTGGCGGCGGTGGGCATGCACCATACCGCTGTCATCGGCACGTCCATGGGCGGTCTGCTCGCCTGCGCCATGGGAGCCGCGATGCCGACCGTGCTGAAGGGCGTGGTGCTGAACGACGTGGGCCCGGATATCGGCAGCGAAGGACTCGGGCGCATCATGACCTATCTCGCCCGGGACAATCCGCAGCCGGACTGGGAGTCCGCGACCCGCAGCCTCAAGACGATGTTCCCCGACCTATCGCTCCGCACCGAGGACGCCTGGCGCGCCGCGGCGGAAGCCACCTGGGTCGAGGGCCCGGACGGCAGGCTGCACTATGACTGGGATATTCACATTATCGATCCGCTGCGCTGGAACCGCCCGCTGCCGGACCTCTGGGCGCTGTTCCGGTCGCTGCGCCGCGTTCCGGCGCTGGCGATCCGCGGCGGCGTCAGCGACGTGCTCCTGCCGGACACTTTCGACAGGATGGCGCGCGAGCACCCCGGCCTCGCGCGCCTTACGCTCGACGGCGTCGGCCATGTCCCATCGCTGCTCGAGCCCGAATCGCTCGAGGCGATCGGCGGCTTCCTCGCCGAGCTCGATGCGGCGGCGTAACGGCCGCCGCCGATCCCGTGCGTTGACGGCCTAAACGGCCAATCTCAGCGGAAGACCTTCTTGATCGCTTCCTGACCCTTGGCGGCGGAGGCGGCAAACGCCGACTTGGCGGCCTTGTCCTCTTCCTTTTCCTTGGGCGCCGCGCCGTTGCCGTTCTGCGAGGAGACGAGGCTCGCCGGCGGCACTTCCTTCGGCACCGACCTTTCCGGGCTGCTGCTCTCCACCGGCTTGGCGGGCTGAACGGCGCCGTCGGCGTGGCGGCAGAGACCCTGGATGAAGGCGCCCGCCTCGATCGCGAGGCTTTCATGCACGATATCGCCCGTCACCTTCGCGGTCCGGGCCAGCTCGACGGACTTGCCGTTGATCTGTCCCTTCACCGTGCCGGCGACATGGACCGACTGCGCGATGATCGCGCCGCTGACCATGGCGTGCTCGCCGACAGTGACCGAGTTGCTGCGAACGTCGCCTTCGACCTGTCCGTCGATCTGGATGTCGCCTTCGGACTCCAGGTCGCCCGTCACGCGCAGGTTGGCGCTGACGATCGACGGAGCGACACCGGCCGAGGCGAATTTCGGAACGGCGAGGCTTCTGCTGGAACCGGTGCTGGGAGAGCTGGTCTTGGTTTCCGTCTTACTGGTTCTTGAAAACATACCGTCCTGCCTTGATGAATTTCTCAGGGTTGAGGGGCTTCCCGTCGAACCGCACTTCATAGTGTACGTGCGGCCCGGTGCTGCGACCTGTGCTGCCGAGAAGGCCAATCTCGTGCCGATGCCCTACCTCCTCGCCTCGTTGGACGAGTATTTTTTGAAGATGACCATACCGCGTGCGTATACCGTAACCGTGGTCGATCTCCACCATTTTTCCGTAACGGCCTTTGCGGCCGGCGAACACTACTTTGCCCGGCGCGGTCGCGTACACGGGCGCGCCGGCCCATCCCGCGAGATCCACGCCGTAATGCATGGCCATGTGGCCGTTTATCGGATCGGACCGGAGACCGAAGCCACTGGCCATGTGATAAAAGTCGACAGGCGAAATCAGCGGAATCCGTTTCAGCGCGGCGCGCAGCGCATTCCAGCGCGTCAGCTGCGTATCGATCGTCGAGACGGCGACCGGGAGGCCGCTTACGTCCGCGCCGGCCGGGATCTCGAACAGCGGGCCGCCCTGCCCGGAGATGCTCCGCGTCGCGCGCGCGAGGACCTGATCGACGTCGAGGCCGGTCATCGAGATCAGCGTCTCGGCTTCCTGGATATTGGTGACGGTGCGCTCACCGAGGCGATCGAGCACGTTGCCCTGGGCCGCGTGCAGATCGTCCAGCCGCTGCAGCAGCGCCACCGTGCGGCGGCGCAGCGCCGAAGTGTCGTCAGTGCCCGCATCGTCGCTGACCTCGGCGTTGTCTTCGCCCGCGTCGGCTTCGGCGGCCGTGGCCGCGCCGCCAGTCGATTGCTCCAGCTTCGCGAGAACCTTCTTCAGATCGGCTTCGGCATTTTTCGCGCGCTTGTTGGCGCCTTTGACGTTCTTCTCCAGCCCGCTCAAGCGCGATTTCAGCGCGTCGCGCTCGGAGGTGACCTTATCCTCGTCCTGGCGGCTCTGCGTGAGATCGGTGTTGAGCTCGGCCACGTGGCGATCGAGATAGGTATTCGCCGTGCGCGCCTTGATCAGCATCTCTTCAAGCTGCTCGACGCGCTCGCGCAGCATGTTGCGCGTCTTGATGATCTTGTCGCGCTCGTCGCCCGCCAGCTTCAGCTCGCTCTTTATCTTGTTGAGCGACCCTTCCAGCAGCGTGTTGGTCTCGGTCATCTGCTGGACCTTGTGGTCGATCTCGTCCAGGCTCTGGCGCAGGACTTGCTTTTCAGCGGATGCCGCGCCGGACGCATGCTTCGACGACGCCTTGCCCTTCTCCGCCTTCCGCGAATCGCCCGCAACCGGTCCGACCTCGGCCAGCAGATTTTCCTGGCTCTGGCGCAACGTCGAGGTGACGTCCGCGACCTTCTTCTGGTAGCGAAGCACTTCCTCGAACAGATCCTCATAGGCGACGCGCGCCTCACGGATCTCGTCGTTCTTAACCTCGATGACGCTGCTTTTGACCGTAGACATCAGCGTCATGCCGATGCCCCAGGTCGCAACGGCGAGCACGACAAGCAACGCGCACAGCTGTAGACGCCGGGTCAGCGGCACGAAATGCACGCGGCCCTGCGAACGCAGAATAAGCTCGCGTTCCCGTAACAGCTCGTCGAACAGCCGCTTTATCGAGCTGAACGCGGCTAGCACGCGATACCAATATGCGCGTATCGGCTCCATACCTGACAAACCAGACCGTCCCAACTACAAGCGATCGACGTGTTGCTGGTCGTCAACGCAAGGCGCACAAAGGTAGCTTTTCCGGAAGACCGTTTCGGTTCGGTAACCATGCTCCTCCCAATTTGACGCTCAAGAATTGGCGAGCGCCAAATCCCCCTCGTCTCGCACTCACGCAAAGTTATCGGCTGACGACCGTAAAGACAAGTTCCACCCGACCGCTATTGATCGTGAATCCTACCGATCCACCCCGACAAATTCGGCATCAGTTTCACTTGTTTGCATTAATGAACCGTTAACCCGCGGGTGGAGAAGCTGAAAGTAGTACAATCAAAGAGCTTACTACTGCTCAATTCCCACCGATGATACCTGCCGAACGGGCATGCGCGGCGATCCATTTACCGCACCAGCCCGCGCAGGAAATCGAAAAGCTGGAAGCCGCTAAGCCCCAGGGAGAGAAGAAAACCCAGCGCGGGAACGGCCGCCGGCAGGCGCGGCAGCGCCATCGACGCCGACGCGCGGCGGCGCACGCGCAGGAGCGAGACGTTGACGAGCGCGAAAATCAACAACGCGAGCATCGACGTAACGCGCGCCAACAATTCCAACGGAAACAACACGCCCATCACGAAGACGACAGCCGCCGCCGCGACGGTGGCGACGACCGGCGTCCGCGTGCGCGCCGCCACGGTCGAGAACGCCGCCGGCAGCCAGCCCTGCTGCGCCAGGCCGTAGAGCACGCGCGACGCCATGATGATCTGCACCAGCGCGCCATTCGCGACCGCGACGATGATCAGGCCGTCGAAGGCCGAGGACGAAAGCCCGGTCCCGTGCTCGAATATCTGGGCGACCGGCGCGGCGCTGGCGGCCAGCACGTCGAGCGGCATCGCGGTGACCGAGACAAGCGACACCAGCACGTAAAGGATCATCGTGACGCCCATGGTGATTATGATCGCGGTCGGCATAGTGCGTGACGGTTCACGCACTTCTTCCGATATGTTCACCATGTCCTCGAAGCCGATGAAGGCGTAGAAGGCGAGCACCGCGCCGGACACGATGCCGGCGAGCCCGATCTCCGAGAAGGGCGCCGCCGCCGCGGCGGCTTGCGACAGGCGCGCCATGTCGAGCCCGTCGCGGCCCGACCAGATGACGAGAAGCAGGCCGCCGACTTCGATCAGCGTGGCCGCCGCGGTGACAATGACCGACTCGGAGATGCCCCAGATCGCCACCAGCGCCAGCACGCCGACCACGAGCAGAAGGCCGAGCCAGGTGGGAAGTGCGACCATATCGCGCAGATAGCCGACCGCGCCGGCGCTGATCGCGGCGCTCGACACGAGGCCGACGAAGACCACCGCGAGGCCGACCAGCGTCGCCAGCCGCGGGCGCCCGAAGGCCTCTTCGACATAGATCGCCTCACCCGCGCTCATCGGATAGCGCGCCGCCAGCTCACCGAACGACAACGCCGTCGGCAGGGCGACCAGCGCGGCCAGGACGAAGGCGAGCGGCGCGTACACACCGGCCGTACCCGCGACCTTTCCGACGAGGACATAGATCCCGGCGCCGATCGTCGTGCCGAGCCCGTAGAGAACCAGCAGCGTGAGGGACAGGCTGCGCTTCAGCGCGGGCTGCGGCATCACCGGACCGTCTCAGATATGCGGACGCGACGGCCTATCCGGCTCTGGCGGCGAGCCGGGACGAAAAACCCGGCGGCCGCCCGTCACCCTTGACCCCAGGGCAGCCCCGCGACCTTCCAGCCGCCGACGGTGCCGCGATGCCCGCTGGCGTCTTTGTCACCCTCGAAGCCTTCCGCGATGTTGTAGCAGCATTTGAAGCCGGCGGCGGTCAGCGCGATCGCGGCGCTGCGCGAGCGCTGCCCCGAACGGCACAGTAGCAGCAGCGTCTGGTCGGGCCGGACGCCCTGCGCCTTCACCTCGTCGACGAAGCGGTCGTTGACTTTATTGTCCGGAAATATCTGCCAGCAGACGCAATGCGTCGGCTTGCCCAACGAATCCAGCTTGGGCAGCCCGACATAGCGCCACTCGGCCTCGGTCCGGACGTCGATCAGGCAGGCGCCGGGGTCGCGCTCGAGGATGTCCCACGCCTCTTTCGGCATCTTGTCGCCCGCGTAGCCGTCGGCTGCCATGGCCCGTTCTCCCAGTTGATCGGACTGTCCCTGATACCGGCACTGATACCGGCAGGATTGCCGGGACGCAAGGGAGCGCGCGCCTTCCGGCCGCCGGCCGGGGCCCCGGAATTCCACCCCCGAACCGGGCGGATGGGCGCATCCGCAAGAAAACAGCTAGCTTATTATAAGCTAGCTCATTATATTTTTTCGGTGAACAACATCGATCTCGAACGCAGCCTCGGATTCCTCCTGAATGACGTCTCGCGCCTGATGCGCCAGCGCTTCGACGAGCGCGCGCGCGGGCTCGGGCTGACGCGCGCGCAGTGGCGCGTGCTGCGCCACTTGCGGCAATATGAGGGCATCAAGCAGCGCTCGCTTGCGGAGGTTCTCGAGGTGGAGACGGTCACGCTCGGGCGTCATATCGACCGGCTGGAAGACGCCGGTTGGGTCGAGCGCCGGCGCGATCCGGCCGACCGGCGGGTCTGGCGCCTGCATCTGGCGGAAAAATCACAGCCGACGATCGATGCGCTGACCGATCTATCGGGCGTGGTGCGCGAGTTTGCGTTAACGGGCCTATCAAAGGTAGACAGGGAGTGTCTGATCAGCGCCCTGCTCCACATGAAAGACAATCTCACAACAATGCCGCCCTCCCCCGGTCTGGTGGCTCAGCCGGGCACCGTAGGAAACGTAACCACCAAGAAGGCCAAGAAAGCGAATGTCGTCTAGACTTGTTTACAACATGCGCGTGCTGTTCTCACGTCTGAGACGGCCGGGTTTCATTCGTTATGGTCTGCTTATCACCGGGCCGCTGATCCTCGCCCTGGTCGGGCTCTATTTCTACGCCACCGGCGGCCGCTACGTGACCAGCGAGAATGCCTACGTCAAGGCCGACAAGATCGCGATCAGCACCGACGTTTCCGGGCGCGTCATCAAAGTCAACGTCGAGGAAAATCAGCTGGTCAAGAAGGGCGACGTGCTGTTCGAGCTCGACCGCGAGCCGTTCGAGATCGCGCTGGCCCGGACTGAATCGGAATATCACAAGACGCGCAACGACATCGCCGCGATGCGGGACCTTTATAAGGAAAAGAGTGAAGAACTCACATCGGCGGACAAATCCGTGGCGTTCTACCAGCAGGAGCTCGATCAGCGCAGCCGCCTGATGAAACGCGGCATGGTCAATTCCGACCGCTTCGACAGCGCCGCCCGCAATCTGGAGGCCTCGCAGAACCGCGCGACCGGCATCCGCGCCGAGCTCGGCCGCATCGTCGCGCGGCTTGGCGGCGAGCCCGCGCTCGAGGCCGACCGCAACCCGGAAGTCCTGAGCGCCAAGGCGCGCTTCGACAACGCCAAGCTCAACCTCAGCCACACGATCATCCGCGCACCGGCCAACGGCATCGTGACCAAGAACGACCTGCAGGCCGGCGAGTATGTCACCGCGGGACGTCCGGTCTTCAGCATCGTCGCCTCCCAGGACATCTGGGTCGAGGCCAACCTGAAGGAAACCGAGCTGACCTACGTCAAGGAAGGACAGAGCGCGACGATCACCGTCGATGCCTATCCCGATGCCGAATGGAAAGCGCGCGTCTCCAGCATCGCGCCCGCAACCGGCGCCGAGTTCTCGATCCTGCCGCCACAGAATGCCACCGGCAACTGGGTCAAGGTGGTGCAGCGAATCCCGGTCCGTCTCCAAGTGATGGGCCGCGATTCCGGACCGCCGCTCCGCGCCGGCATGAGCGTCGTCGTCACGATCGACACGCTGCACAAGCGCGTGCTGCCGTCCTTCGTCCAGGGTGCGGTCGCGCTGCTGAAGGGCGACTGACCGGAACCCTACCGCCCCTCCGGCCGCCGGCTCCCACCCGCCCCGGCCGACCCCGTCCGTCCGGCGGCGTGGTCCGTCCCCGATTCCCGCCCGGTTTTGCGCTTTCGCCGCTGCCGACGTAGTTTCCCCTGATCGACCGTGACCTTCCCGGAGTATCGTCATGACCCCTTCCCGCACGCATGACCGTCCTTTCGCCGGCCTCAAGGTGTGCGACCTCGCGCAAGGCATCTCCGCGCCCTATTGCGGCATGATGCTGGCCCAGTACGGCGCCGACGTGGTCAAGATCGAAGGGCTCACCGGCGACTGGATCCGCAACATGGGCGGGCGGATCAAGGGCGAGCATTCCGCCCAATCGCTCGCCATGAACCGCGGCAAGCGCAGCATCGCGCTCGACCTGAAGAACCCCAAAGGGCTGGAGGTCGCCCGCCGCCTCGCCCGCAGCGCCGACGTGGTGACGCAGAATTTCCGCCCGGGCGTGATCGACCGGCTCGGCCTCGGCTACGCGGCGGTGGCGAAGGACAACCCCGACGTCATCTATCTCTCGGTCTCCGGCTTCGGCACCAAGGGCCCGCTCGCCGAGCGCCCGGTGACCGACCAGATCATGCAGGGCTTCTCCGGCCTGCAGTCGATCACCAAGGACAAGGACGGCGTGCCGCTCGGCGTCGGCACGGCGATCATCGACTACATCACCGGCATCTACGCCTATCAGGCGGTCGCGACCGCGCTGTTCGCGCGCGCCATGGGCGCCGGCGGCCGGCATGTGGAGATCAACATGCTGCAGGCGGCGATGGGCGTGCAGGCCGGCCAGTTCATCCGCCAGCACACCCAGGGCAAGCAGCCGCCGGCGGTAGGCGTCCCGGTCGGCGTGTTCCACACCAAGGACGGCTTCATCAGCCTGAGCTCGAACAACCCGAAGCATTTCGGCGAAGTCTGCGACCTGCTCGGCCGCGACGACCTGAAGAGCAACCCGGACTACGACACGCATCAGAAGCGCATCTGGAAATCGCGCGAGATCAACGCGGCGTTCCAGGAGTCGCTCATGGCCGAGACGGCGGCCGAATGGGAAAAGCGCTTCAGCGCGCTCGGCCTGATGTGCACGCGGGTGAACGGCTATGACGACCTGCTGCACCATCCGCAGGTCGAGGCGGAGCATCTCCTCACCTGGGCGAACCAGACCGACCTCGGGCCAATCCCGGTGCCGAACCTGCCGGGCGTCGACCCGGCGGCGCCGGACGATCCACGCGCCAATTCCCCCCGTATCGGCCAGCACACCCACACCGTCCTGACCGAGCTCGGCTACGACGCGGGCGCGATCGACGCCTTGGCGCGCGAGGGCGTCATCCCGCCCAAGGCGGAGAGCGCCGCCGCCGACTGACAAATCCAAAGAAAGAAGGAGCACGCAATCCATGAGCGATTCCCTGGTCACCTACGAGTCCAACGATCACATCGCGCTGATCACCATCAACCGGCCGGACAAGCTCAACGCACTCAGCAACGGACTGGTCGAGGAGCTGCGCGAGGCGATGAAGCGCTACCGCGATTCCGACGACCGCTGCGCCGTGCTGACCGGCGCCGGCGACCGCGCCTTTTCGGTCGGCGCGGACATCAAGGACCCGCCGCGCGACCCCGACCTCTGGGAATGCGTGCCGGGCGTCGGCGTCGTGATCGATAAGCCGATGATCGCCGCGGTGGCGGGTCACTGCGTCGGCGGCGCCTATGTGCTCGTGCAGTTCTGCGACATCGCGGTCGCGGCCGAGAACGTCAACTTCTTCTATCCCGAAGCGCAGCTCGGCTTCTGCGGCGGCCTGATCGCGAGCTGCGCCGCGCGCATCCCGCACAAGATCGCGATGGAGTTCATGCTGACCGGCACGCGCATCAACGCGCAGCGCGCCTACGAGGTCGGCATGGTCAACAAGGTCGTGCCCGTCGGCAAGCAGGTCGAGGCGGCGATGGAATACGCCCAGATCCTGAAGAACAGCGCGCCGCTCGTGGTCGAGACGCTGAAGCGCTTCGTCCGCGACACGGTGACGCCGAAGGGCCCGTCCGAGCTCGCCGCCGTCGCGCGCCGCGACCTCCTGGCGATCCGCCGCTCCGAGGACCAGCAGGAAGGCGGCCGCGCCTTCCGCGAGAAGCGCAAGCCGGTGTTCAAGGGGCGGTAGCCGAGGCAACGCACGGCCCTTCTTTGATCCCCTCTCCGCCTCTCCGGCGGAGAGGGATATTAAATGCCCGTCCTGGTAATGCATCCGACCGCCTGCCGCGGCCGTATGACATTGCCGCAGGGGTAGCGCTACTATGAGTCGGCGCCCATCAAGGGCGGCGGCATGGGAGCGCCATGACGATGAAGGGCGGAAACGGCCGGAGCGGCGGCAGCAACCGGGAGCAGTTTTTTCCGTATAACGATCTGCGCGAGTGGATCGCCGAGACCGAGCGGCTGGGCGAGCTACGCCACGTCAAGGGCGCCAACTGGCAGGAGGAGATCGGCATGGCGGCCGAGGTGGTCAGCCATGATGACAACGCGCCGGCTGTGCTGTTCAGCGAGGTGCCGGGCTGCCTGGAAGGCGCGCGCGTGCTGGTCAACCTCTTCGGCGGCAAGCGCAAGAACATGACCCTGGGCTTTCCGGCCGACCTCGACAAGGTCGCGCTCAGCGAGGCCTTCGCCGCCGCCCATCACGGCGCCGACACGCTGATCGCGCCCAACCCGGTCGAGGACGGGCCGGTGTTCGAGAACGTCATGCAGGGCGACGCCATCGACCTCGAAATCTTCCCGACACCGCACTGGCACGAAAAGGACGGCGGCCGCTATATCGGCACCGGCTGCTACCACGTCACGCGCGACCCCGAGACCGGTTCGATCAACCTCGGCTCCTACCGCGTCATGATCAAGGATAAGCGCACAGTGAGCCACAACGTGCTGCCGGGCCGGCACGCGGACCTGCACTTCAAGAAGTACCGCGCGCGCGGTGAGCGCATGCCGGTGGCGATCGTCGTCGGCGGCGACCCGCTGACCTTCATCATGGGCGGCGCCGACGTGCCGGAGGGCGTGTCCGAATACGACGTCGCCGGCGGACTGCGCGGCAAGCCGATCGACGTCGTGCAAGCCAAGGTGACGGGCCTGCCGATCCCGGCGAATGCCGAGATCGTGCTGGAAGGCTATGTCGACGCCGACCGGATGGAGCCGGAAGGCCCGTTCGGCGACTGGACCGGCACCTATACCGAAAAGGGCCGGCTTAATCCGACGATCGACATCGAAGCGGTGTATTACCGCAACGACCCGATCCTGCTGGGCTTCGCGCCGCAACGCCTGCCGGACGAGTATTCGCGCTTCCGCGCCGTCACCCGCTCGGCCTTCCTGAAGAAGGACCTGGAGGCGGCCGGCGTGCCGGGCGTGACGGCCACCTGGTGCCACGAGGTCGGCGGCTCGCGCATGCTCCTGGCGGTCGCGATCAAGCAGCGCTATGTCGGCCACGCGCGCCAGGCGGGACACGTCGCCTCGATGTGCCGCACCGGGGTGGACGCCAACCGCTGGGTCATCGTCACCGACGACGACGTCGACGTGACCGATCTGGACGCGCTGATCTACGCGGCGCTCACCCGATGCGAGCCGGCCGAGGACATCGATTTCATCCGCGGCGCGAAGGCGGCGAAGTCCGAGCCGCGCCTGCCCCCGTGGGATCGGGCCGCCGGCAACCTCGCCAATTCACGCATGATCATCGACGCTTGCATCCCCTACCACTGGCGCGACGACTTCCCGGAGATCAACCAGCCCAGCGCCGAGATGGCGCGCCGCGCGCGCGAAAAGTTCGGCTACCTGCTGGACTGACGGACTTTATCGGTGACGTTACCCCCCACCCTGGCCCTCCCCCGCAAGGGGGGAGGGAAAATCAGGTATCGCGACGACAAAGTCCTCCCCCCTTGCGGGGGAGGATTTAGGTGGGGGGACCTGGAATGACGGCGCGTCGCCGGTGTAAACTCGCCCGCCACCACGGGAGCACCCCATGCCGACCTATCACGGCTCGTGCCATTGCGGCGCGATCGAGTTCGAGATCGAGACCGACGGCCCGATCGCCCAGGCGACGCGCTGCAACTGCTCGCTCTGCCGGCGCAAGAACGCGCTGATGTACCGCGTGCCGCCCGAGCGCTTCCACCTGCTCAAGGGCGAGGACAACCTCGCGACCTATCAGTGGAACACCGGCACGGCGAAGCATTATTTCTGCAAGACCTGCGGCATCTACCCCTTCCATCGGCCGCGCGCCGCGCCGGGTCAGTATACCGTCAACGTCGCCTGCCTCGACGGCGTCGACCCGTCCACGCTCAAGGTCAACCTGTTCGACGGCGAGGCCTTCTCGCTCGAGAAGCAATAGCCCTCAGAACGGCACCCGAAGCGCCTCAGGCAGGTGAAAGCCGGTGCGCTTGAGGAAGCGGCGCTGCGCCGGCGGGAAGGCGTCGCGGCGGTGCACGACCTGCGCGTTGTCCCAGAAGACGACGTCGCCGACCCGCCAGCGGTGCTTGTAGACGAACTCGTCGCGGCCGATCCAGTCGGCGAGGCGGCGGAACAGCGCGTCGCTCTCGGCCTGGTCCATCCCCTCGATGCGGACGTAGTGGTTGGGACTGACGTAAAGCGTCTTGCGGCCGAGATAGGGGTGCGTGCGGATCAGGGGCTGCGTCACGTCCGGCGTCTGCGCGCGCTGCTCGGCGGAGAGCGGCGACCGCTTCGACACCGTCTCGGCCTCCACGGAATAGATCACGCGCTTGCCTTCCGTCGCGGCGCGCAGGTCGGCCGGCATGGTGTCATAGGCCGCCGCGAGGTCGGCGAAATAGGTGTTGCCGCCGTCCTGCGGCACCTCGATGCCGTAGAGCAGCGTCGCCCAGCAGGGCTTTGCCGTGTAGCACTGGTCGGTATGCCAGCCGAGGTCGCCGTCGCCGAGCGCGCCGAGCGCCCGGCCCTCCTCCTTGAGGTTCGAGACGAACATGATCTCGGGGTGCTCGGTCGAGTGAAACATGCTGCGCACATGGGTGAACAGCGGCCCCATGCGCTCGGTGAAGGCGAGCAGATCCGAATCCGTGAGATCCTGGTCGTGCAGGATCGCCACCTTGTTTTCCATCCAGACCTGGCGAAGCTCCTCGATCTCGCCATCGCTGAGGCTGCCCGAAAGCCGGAGGCCGCCGATCTCCGCGGCGAAGCCCGGCCCAACCTGACGTACGTCTAAGGACATCGCATTCTCCCGATCCGCCGGGGATTTCCCGGCGGTCCAATCCTGCTCTATTGTTTGCTGTGCGGCGTCAGGGAACAGGCGCCGCTTTCGGCCATTTTGCGGCAGGCCCCGCGACGAGGTCAAATCGCCCCATGAAGCTCCACATCACCCCCGGCTCGCCCTATGCGCGCATGGCGCGCATCGTGATCATCGAGAAAGGCCTGGAGGACCGGGTCGAGGTCGTGCTCGCCAAGACGCGCACGCCCGACAGCCCCTATTACATGATCAATCCGTCCGGCCGCGTGCCCTTCCTGGAGCGCGACGACGGCCCCGGCTACGAAGATTCGCCGCTGATCTGCCTCTACCTCGACGGGCTCGGCGGCAAGCCGACGCTGCACCCGGCGGATGGGCCGGCGGGCATGGAGATGCGGCGCATCGAGGCGATGGCGCGCAGCATGCTGGACGGCCTCTCGGTCTGGGGCCGCGAGATCATCTACCGGCCGGAGGGAATGCGTTCGGAGATGATCATGGCGCACGAGGCGGCCCGCGCCATGCGCCTCGCCGACGCCTTCGAGCGGGAAATGGCGAACCCGGTGCTGACCGGCCCGCTCAACATCGCGCAGATCACCCTCGGCTGCGCGGTAAACGGCCCCGGCGCACCCAGGCTGTGCGGCCAGGACTGGCGCGCGACGCATCCGAAGCTCGCCGCCTGGGCCGAGAAGATCGCCGCCCGCCCGTCCTTCGCCGCGACGAAGCCGCCGCCGCCGAAGCCACATTAAAGTTACAGACCGTTGTAGTTCAGCCGTTTTTCCCTCCCCCCTTGCGGGGGAGGGTCAGGGTGGGGGGTATGCGAAAGCCGTAAAATCAGGTGCCAATAGTTGGCCCCTCACCCCCACCTAAATCCTCCCCCATCAAGGGGGAGGACTTTCAGAAAGACATCGGGAAGGCCGCGGCCTCACCGCCCCTTGAACACCGGGCGGCGCTTTTCGACGAAGGCGCGGACGCCTTCCTCGTGGTCCTCGGTCATCACGCATTCGGCGAAGCTTTTCGTCTCGGCGCGGAGCTGCTGTTCCAGCGTATTGTTGAGCGAGGCATTGAACAGCTGCTTGATGTTGCCGAGCGCCTTGGTCGCGCTGTTGGCAAGCCGCAGCGCCAGCTTCTCCGTCTCCTCGGCCAGCTTGTCCGCCGGCACCACCCAGTTGACCAGGCCGATCTCCTTTGCCGTCTCGGCGTCGAACAGGTCGCTGAGGAAGGCCAGCTCGAAGGCCTTTTTCATGCCCATCATGCGCGGCAGGAAATAGGACGAGCCGCCGTCCGGGCTGAGGCCGATCTTGGAGAAGGCGAAGGTGAACTTCGTGCCCTCGGCGGCGATCGCGAGGTCGGACGCGCCGACCAGCGACACGCCCGCCCCGGCGCAGGCGCCGTGCACGCTGGCGATCACGGGCTTGCGCATGCGGCGCAGCGCCTCGATCCGGTAGTCGGTGTAGTGCATGCCGTGGAGCCGCATCTTGTAGCGCTCCTCCGGCGTCATAGTCTTGTTGACCTCATACATCGCCTTGACGTCACCGCCGGCGAGGAAGATCTCGCCCGCGCCGCGCATGACGACGCAGCGCACCGAGGGGTCGAGCTCGATATCGGCGAAGATGCCGACCAGCCCCTCGCGCATCTCGATGCTGAGGGCGTTACGCGCCTCCGGGCGGTTGAAGGTGACCCAGGCGACGTTGTCGCGGATGTCGACGAGAATATGGTCGGTCATGATTTCTTCCTCGGGCTCGCTGTTCTCTTTCTTCGACGGATGGCGCGCCGGCACACAAGCGCGCGGCGGCCGAAAGCGGCCGCCGCCCTCGCCCGCGCCAGCGCGGTCTCAGCCGATATGCTTGGCGAAGAACGCCATCGTCCGCTCATAGGCCAGCTCGGCGCTCTTCTTGTCGTAGGAATCGCGGTGGTCGCAGGTGAAGCCGTGTCCCGCGCCCGCATAGACGTAGGATTCGAGGTCCGGGTGCTTCGCCTCGACCATGCGCACCTTCTCCATCGGGATCGAGGCGTCCGTCTCGCCCCAGTGGAACTGCACCGGGCATTTCGGCTTTTCGTCGGCGAAATCGGGGATGCGCCCGCCGTAGCACGGCACGGAGGCCGCGATGCCCGGCACCCGGCAGGCCGCGAGCCAGCTCACGCTGCCGCCCCAGCACCAGCCGGTGATGCCGACCTTGCCGCCTTCGGCGCACGCCTTAACGGTCGCTGCCACGTCCTTCATCGTGTTGTCGAAATTCGACGCCTGCATGGTCTTGATGCCCTTTTCGCGGTCGGCGCCGGTGTAGCCGGTCTCGACGCCGCGCTCGACGCGGTCGTAAAGCGCGGGCGCGATGGCGAGGTAGCCGTCCTTCGCGAACTTGTCGGCCATCTCGCGGATATGCGCGTTGACGCCGAAGGCCTCCTGGACCACGACGATGCCGCCCTTCGGCTTTCCGGCCGGATCGGCGCGATAGGCCGCGAACTTATGGCCGTCGGATGCGGTCAGCTCGATGTGCTTTCCCATGATGGTCTCCCTTTTCTCTAATCTCGATTGGCGTGGCGGTTACGTCAGGCTGAGGCGAGTGTAGCGCAGGCCCCCGCCCGTCTGTCCAGCGCGCGGCGAAATTTCTCCGGTACGGACGCGATACGACGGACTGTTTCAATGTTCGCGCATCGCCTGCGCGGCACGCAGGCGTAGAAATTCTCGGTCACGACCGGTAGTCTTTGCAGAGAAGACATCCGGCCGCGCAATTAAAGAAAACCGGGAGCAGTAGGATGCGCATGATCGCCGAGGAGAGCCGCAAGTGGTGGATCCTGATCGCCATGGGCGGCGTCGGCGGCCTGATCATGCTGGACGAGACGGTCGTCGCCGTCGCGCTGCCGACCATGCGGCACGACCTCGGCATGTCCGACGTGGCGTCGCACTGGGTGATCAACGCCTACATGCTCGTCTTCTCGGGCATGGCCGCGGCCGGCGGCAAGATAGGCGATATCTTCGGCTTCAGGAAGCTGGTCCTCGTCGGCCTGGGCGCCTTCGGCCTCGCCTCGCTGGCGGCGGGCTTCGCCGGCGACGGCGCTTTCTTGATCACGATGCGCGCACTGCAGGGTGTTGGCGCGGCGGCGATCTTCCCCGCCACCATCGCCATGGTTTCGATCGCGTTTCCCAAGGAAGAGCGCGGCATGGCGATCGGCATCCTGGCCGCGATCGGCACGACCTTCCTCGCCATCGGGCCGATGGTCGGTGGCTTCCTGACCGAGATCGTCTCCTGGCGTTGGGTCTTCTGGATCAACGCGCCGGTTGTTGCGCTAACCGCGGTGATCGTCCTGGCGGCCTGGGTCGCGCCGGCGCGGGAAGACGCGCGCGCGGCCTTTGACTATGGCGGCTTCGTCTCACTCGTAGCCGGCCTCGGGATGCTCATCATCGCGACCATGCAGGGCGCCGTCTGGGGCTGGACGCAAGGCGTCATTCTGGCGCTGCTCGTCGGCGGCATCGTCTGCCTTGCGCTCTTTGTCGTCATCGAGCGCCAGCAGGCTGCGCCGCTGATCGAGGTCGATTTGTTCCGCATCGCCGCCTTCAGCGCATACAGCCTTGTGTTCGTCATCGGCCAGTTCAGCAAGATCGCCATCGTCGTGTTCGGCGCGCTCTATCTGCAGGACGCGATCCACATGCGCCCGCTGAGCGCCGGGCTCGCCCTGCTCGTTGCGGTCGCGCCCTTTCCGATCATGTCGGCGCCCGTCGGGCAGCTCGCGGACAAGTTCGGCGCGCGCCGGCCCGTCCTGGGCGGCCTGGCGCTCGCCACGCTGGCGATCTTCTTGATGGGACTCGTCATGGCGTGGGACAGCTACCTGCTGCTCCTCCCCGGGCTGGTCCTCTGGGGCATCGGCATGTCGTGTTGTTACGCGCCGGGGATGCGCGCGATGACGAACGCCGTGCCGACGGAAAAGCAAGGCCAGGCGAGCGGCATCGGCGTCACGGCGCGGCTGCTCGGCGGCACCGTCGGGATGGCAATCTGCAGCACGCTCTTCGTCACGACGCGGTCGTTTCAGGTCGTGTTTCTCGTGTGCGGAGCGCTCATGGCCGCCGTGCTGGTGCTGGGCTGGCTCGCCATGCCGCGCGAAGAGAGCGATCTGGCGCCGCAGCCGTCCCGGCCACCGGCGGCCGGCTGACTGCACGCGGCGCTTTCAAATTTCCGCCGAAGGTGCGAGCCGGCCGGCGTCCGCGTCCCAGCGCCAGCGCGCGACGCCGTTTTCGAAATGCACGCCGCCGAGCCAGTAGTCGAAGCCCCGCATCGGATCGCTGCCGCCCTCGCCGGCCAGCACCGCGCGGCCCTTCTCCGTCAGCGCCAGCGCCTGGTTTCTAAAATCCGCCATCGGCAGGGCGATGCCCGGCGGCCAGCGGAAGACGCCGAAGGGCGGACAGGCCAGCAGCGGCTCCCGCACCCGGAACAGCTCGTCAAGCCGGCGGAAGGTGCTCCAGTCGCCGATGAACAGCACGGTTTCGAGCGCCATGTTCTCGGCGAACAGCTTGACCGGCCCGGTGACGCCCTTCGCGACGAGCGACAGCAGCTGCCGATGCGTCCGGCCGAGCCCGTCCGCGACGGACGGAAACTCCTCGAGATGCCGCCGGAGCGCGGCCGTCATGAACGGCAGCGGCGACAGGTCACGCTCGAGAAAGCGCTCGATGTCCCGCGGGTCGGGCGACCGGAAGGCCGCCCAGCCTTCTTGGCCCAACCGCAACTGCGCCGCCGTCACCGGCGCGCGCCGCGGCGCGAGCGCGGCGATCTGATCCGGCGTGAGCTGCCCGAGGCCGCGAAACGGCTCAATGCCCGGAAAGGCGCCGATGCAAATCAAACCGAGATCCGTCCCGCCGAGGTCCGCCGCCGCGAACCAGTCGAGCAGCTGCAAAAGCTGGAGCTGGTCGAGCAGGTCGTGCTCGAACCACAGCGTGATCGCGTCGTAGCCGCCGGCCGCACGCAGCGCCGCATCGCGCGCCTCGAAGTCGCGCCGGATGCGCTCCGCGGGAAGCCCGAGCGCGCCGAGATAGGTCGCGCGCAGCGCCGACGCCGCCGCGAGGTCGAGCCCGGCGGGAAACGGCCCCTCGACCATCGTGTCGCGCCACGGCAGCACGTCGCCGCCGAGTCCGGACGCCTTCAGCAGGTCCCCCGCCGCGTCGCCATTGGTGATGTGAAGATGGGCCGGCATGGAGGAAGGCTAGCGCCGGCTTACACCGCGGTCCAGACGCGCGCAGCCTCTACACCTTCTCCACCGTCATTCGCCGATTTAATCGGCGATTCCATGGCCCGTCCTCAATCGGCGGCACGGCATTCGACATTCGGCGCCGTGCCATGGACCACCAGGTCAAGGCGGGTGATGACGTATTTTTATTTATTTTCAATATCTTGTGCTTCCTTGCGCAACCTTGTCTCCGCCCACAGCGCAACCCTCCCCTGTGACGCCAGCCTTTGCGGCCGGCAGGCGCTCGCTGTTATAATCATCCGGACAAATTCGCCGAAACCCATCACGCCAGCGACGGAAAACGCCATGCCGGAAGGGCGCCAGCTCTGGAATTTCCGCCCCTACGAGACGATCGAGGTCGCGCGGATCGCGGGGGCGCTCGGCGCCGAGATCACCGGCGCCGATCTGACCAAGCCGCTGACCGACGACCTGTATAGCGAGATCTACCAGGCTTTCCTCGAGAACCAGGTGATCTTCTTCCGCGATCAGGACCTGACGCCGGAACAGTTCCTCGCCTTCGCCAAGCGCTGGGGCGGCATTCACCTGCATCCCTACATGAAGGGTCTCGACGAGCATCCCGAGATCCTCGAGCTGATCAAGACCGAGACCGACACCTATGCCTTCGGCAGCAGCTGGCATTCCGATCAGATGTTCGCGCCGAAGCCGGCGAAATGCACGATGCTGCTCGGCCGGGAGATCCCGCCGGCCGGCGGCGACACGATGTTCGCGAACATGTATCTCGCTTACGAGACCCTGTCGGACGGCATGAAGGCCATGCTGCGCCCGCTCAAGGCGCTCAACGCGGGCGACAAGAAACGCGCGGGCGGCGACCGGAACCGGGCGGAACGCTACAGCGGCGCGAGCGGCATGAAGCTCAAGGACCCCGGCAATATCCAGACGGAGTCGGTGCATCCCATCGTGCGCACCCATCCCGACACCGGCCGACTTGGGCTTTATCTCGGCTCGCACACCCAGCATATCGACGGCTTCACGCCGGAAGAGAGCGGACCGATCCTCGCCTATCTTCGCGAACACTGCCGGCGGCCGGAGTTCATCTGCCGTTTCCGCTGGGCGCCGGGATCGCTGGCGATTTGGGACAACCGTTGCGTCCAGCATTACGCGATCAACGACTATCAAGGCCATCGCCGGCGCATGCACCGCATCACGATCAAGGGCGAGGAAGCGCCCTTCTGACCGGGAAGGAAGTGAAAACGATGTCTCAACTGCTCCGAAACTCGACCGACACCGCGCCTTACGAGCGGATCACGGTGAAACCCGTCGCCGGCGCCATGGGCGCCGAGATCGAGGGCGTCGACCTGTCGCAGCTCGACGACGCGACCTTCGCGGAGATCCACCGCGCCTGGCTCGAGAACAACGTCATCTTCTTCCGCGGCCAGACCCTGACGCCGCAGCAGTATCTCCGCTTCGCCAAGCGCTGGGGCGACATCCACTTGCATCCCTACATGAAGGGCATGGCGGACAACCCGGAGATCTTCGAGATCATCAAGACCGAGACGGAGACCAAGAATTTCGGCAACCGCTGGCATACCGACCAGCAGTTCTGCCCCGAGCCGGCGAAGGCGACGATGCTCTACGCGATCGAAGTACCCGCGGCCGGCGGCGACACGATGTATTCGAACCTCTACCGCGCCTATGAATCGCTGTCGGACGGCATGAAGCAGATGCTGTCGGGACTCAAGACCTACAACATGGGCGACCGCAAATACGGCGGCAAGTCGCGCGCCGAGCGGTATTCCGGCGGCGGCGACACCATGGCGGGCCGCGTCGCGCCGCCGAGGGAGGACATGAACTCGGTCCATCCGCTGATCCGCACGCACCCGGAGACCGGGCGCAAGGCGCTCTACATCGGCTCGCATACCGACCGCTTCGACGGCTTGACCAAGGAAGAGAGCGAGCCGCTGCGCAAGTTCCTGATGCAGCACGCACGGCGGCCGGAGTTCACCTGCCGCTTCCGCTGGCAGCCGGGCTCGCTCGCGCTTTGGGACAACCGCTGCTGCCAGCATTACGCGGTGAACGACTATCACGGGCAGCGCCGCCACATGCTGCGCATCACGATCAAGGGCGACACGCCGTTCTGAGCACGACGGCTAGGGATTGAACTTCTGGGACGATGGAGGAAGCCGGCCATGGCCGAGGCAGCACTGAACACGAACTACGAGCGGATTACGGTGAAGCGCATCGCCGGCGCGCTTGGCGCGGAGATCTTCGGCGTCGACCTGGCGCAGCCGCTGGACGACGCGACCTTCGGCGAGATCTACCGCGCCTGGCTGGAAAACCAGGTGATCGTGTTCCGCGATCAGGACATCACGCCGGACCACCACCTCGCCTTCGCCAAGCGCTTCGGCAAGATCCACCGCCATCCCTTCAACAAGCCGATGGAGGGCTATCCCGACATCCTCGAGATGACCAAGCGCGAGACCGACACCTACAACCACGGCGGCCGTTGGCACACCGACCAGATGTACACGCCGCAGCCCGCCAAGGCGACGATGCTGGTCGCCCGCGAGATGCCCCCCTATGGTGGGGACACGATGTTCTCCAACCTCTACCGCGCCTATGAGACACTGTCCGACGGCATGAAGACGGCGATCGCCGGCCTCAAGGGCGTCAACAACGGCGACAGCAAGAAGCACGAGAGCGGCATGACGCGGGCCGAGCGGGCCAAGGCCGGGATCGGCCAGATGCCGCAGATCGACCCGACGGACATCAAGATCCAGACCATCAGCACACACCCGATCGTCCGCACGCATCCCGAGACCAAGCGCAAAGCGCTTTACATCGGCTCTCATACCGAGCGCTTCCACGGCATGACGGACGAGGAAAGCGACCCGCTGCGCCAATACCTGCTCGACCACTCGCACCGGCCGGAATTCACCATGCGGCTGCGCTGGGAGGTCGGCACGGTGACGCTGTGGGACAACCGCTGCTGCCAGCACTACGCGCTGAACGACTACACGGGCTTCCGCCGCCGCATGCACAAGATCACGATCTGCGGCGATACGCCGTTCTGAGCAACACCATTCCCGTCACCACCCGACTTGATCGGGTGGTCCAGGGTACGTCGCCGAGTTTTACGCCGCCATCATACGTGGGGACGCATCGCGGCAATGTTGCGGGCCATATTCGGTACTGCCACGACTAGCCTCGTCCTGCGTACCATGTCTCCGGGACGTACATCCAGCCGGCGAATGACGACTGAAAGGGGGCGAATACGCTCCCTACCCCACCCCCTGCACCATCTCTCGCAGCGTCGCGTTGAAGCGGTCGGCCGCCTCATACGCCACCCAGTGGCCGGAGCCGTCGATCAGGCGGATGTCGGCGTCGGGGTGTATTTCGCGCACCAGCGCCATGCGGGCGTCGCGCGTGTCGCCGGCGAAGGCGTCGCGGCCGGCCCAGATGCCCTTCACCGGCGCGCGCACGTGGGCGAGCGCACGGCCGGTCGAGGACAGCCGGTCCTCGGGCGTCCAGGCCGTGAGCCGGAAGCGCGCGCGCTGCGTGTTGAGGTCCTGGATGTGGATCGCCAGGTTGTCGATCGCCGCCGGGTCCGCGATCATGAGCTGGGCCAGGTTCTGCCGGTGCACGTCCGCGACCGCCGCCGGTGTCATGCGCGGCCGCAGCTTCGCCACCGGCGGGCCCACCACGTCCGGAATGCCGAGCCCGCCCGGCGTCACGACGACCAGCGGCTGCACCCGTTCCGCCTGCAGCAGCGCGAGTTCCGCCGCCAGCCTGCCGCCATAGGAAAAGCCCGCCACCGCGAGCGGCATCTCCGCCGGCAGAATTTCAGCGAGACCGTCCGCCAGGACGGCGGCGATGGCTTGCGGCGACGCGGTATCGGGCGCCATTGCGGACTCGCCAAAGCCCGGCGTGTCGGGCGCAATCACGGTGAAGGCCTCCGACAACGGTCCGACATTACGGATCCAGTGCAGCCAGCTGCCGAAATTGCCGTGCAGCAGCAGCAGCGGCGGCCCCGCGCCCCACAGCCGCCAAATCATCTCGCCCGCGCCGCAGGGCGTGGTCACGCGCCGCGCCCCGGCCTCGACCCGGGCGATGATCTCAGGCGGCGGGAGCGCCGCGTCGACGTCATGCATGGAACGGATACGGCCCCCGCTCGCGCTCAGACCGCGCCGGCTTTGTGCAGGCGCGCGATCTCCGCCGCGTCGATCCCCATCTCCTTCAGGATCGTATCGGTATGCTCGCCCGCGTCGGGCGTGGCATAGCGGAAGACCTGCGGCTGCGGCCGGTCGGACAGGTTGACCGGCTGGCGCACCACCTTGAGCTTGCCGAGGCGCGGATGGTCGACCTCGCGCGCGACGCCGAGATGATTGACCTGCGGGTCGTCGAACACCTGCTTGATGTCGTTGACCGGCCCGCACGGCACGCCCGCGTCGTTCAGCAGCTCGATCCAGTAATTCGACGGCTTCTGTTTGAGGATACCGGCGATCTCCTCGTTGAGCTGCGGGCGGTTCTTCAGCCGGTTGTCCACGCCGTCGTATTCCGGCTTGGTCAGCAGATACTCCGCGTTCGCCGCCTTGCAGAAGCGGTCGAACATGGTGCCCGAGGCGGCGATGTTGATCAGCCCGTCCGCCGTCTCGAAACAGCCCATCGGCACGTTGATCGGATGGTTGTTGCCGGCCTGCGGCGCGATCTCGCCCTTCTGCAGCCAGCGCGAGGCCTGGAAGTCGAGCATGAAGGTCATCGCCTCCAGCAGCGAGGTGTGCACCCACTGGCCCTTGCCGGTCTTCTCGCGGTCGAGCAGCGCCAGCAGGATGCCCTGCGCCAGGAACATGCCGGCGCAGAGGTCGGTGATCGGGATGCCGACGCGCACCGGGCCCTGCCCCGGCAGGCCGGTGATCGACATCAGCCCGCCCAATCCTTGCGCGATCTGGTCGACGCCCGGCCGCTTGCTGTAGGGGCCGGTCTGGCCGAAGCCCGAGATGCTGCCGTAGACAATGCGCGGGTTGATCTTGCTCACCGCCTCGTAGTCGATGCCGAGGCGGTGTTTCACGTCGGCACGGAAATTCTCGGTGATCACGTCCGCCTTCGCCGCCAGCTTCATGAACAGGGCGTGCCCGTCCTTGTTCTTCAGGTCGATGGTCAGGCTGCGCTTGTTGCGGTGCAGGTTCTGGAAGTCGAAGCTGTCACGCTGGCCGGTCAGCGCCACCCGGTTCTTGCCCGAGGTCGAGGGCGGCTCGACATAGATCACGTTGGCGCCCCAATCGGCGAGCACGCGCGCCGCGGTCGGCCCGGCGCGGGCCTGGGTCAGGTCGAGAACGGTGTAGCCGTCGAGCGGCAACTTTTGATCGGACATGGGCCGTCTCCTCGGGAATGGGATTTTGCGGCGGAACGGGGACCCGGATCGGTCCGGACAATTGTCGCAGTTACGCCGGGTCGGATGCAATTGCTATGTGGGGCGATATCGTAAGACACTGGCGAGCCGACACAATCGTCATGCCACGGCTGGTCCGTGGCATCCACGGCGCGACGCCCGATTGCGGCACGCCGAGCAACAGAAAGCCTCGTCCCGTGGATGCCACGCATAAAGCGTGGCATGACGAACGAGAGAGGAAAAGCGCCTTCGGCCGGCCTCGCTCCCCCCTACCCCACGTCCAGCGGTGCGCTCAGCGCCACGCCCGGCATGTGCAGGCCCTTGGGCCGGCCGTCGTCGCCGGCGGAGCCGAAGCGCTCGTAGTAGGACGGCGGCAGCGGCCAGCCGTTCGGCAGGTTGAGCCAGAGCCTGAGCAGGTGGCGCTTGCGCACCGGCTCCGGCCAGTCCTCGTACTCGGTACGCGAATGGAAGGTGGTGAGGTTATTGATCCACTGGATGTCGCCCGCGCGAAAATCCATGTCGAGGCGAAGGTCGTCGCTCTCCGCCAGCTGCTCGAGCAGGTCCATGGCCTCGACCAGCGCCGGCGTCACCGGCGGCACGCCGGGATGGCGCGGCGCGGATTCGACGAAGCGGCGGACGAAGGTCACGGTCATGTAGCCCGCGTGGTAGCAGAAGACCGGCGCCGCGTAGGTCGGCGCCTTGCCTTCCATGTATTCGCCCCGCCGGTCGCGATGGATCGGCGCCGCCAGCACGCGCAGCAGGTCGGGCCGGCGCTCCAGCATCGCGTTGTGCACGGCGGCGGCGCTGGTCACGCTGCTCTCACCGCCCGATTTGGACGGGTGCAGGCAGAAGAGGCCGACGAGGTCCGCGCCGACGTCGGTATGAAACGGCAGCCGCGCATGCGACTGGTAACCCGCCCGCGCGGTCAGGCTGTGGAAGTCGCCGCCGATATCCTTGACGTGGCCCAGCATGTGGCCCTGCGGGTTCTGTGACACCGCATCGCCGAGATGCGCGCCGAGCCCCCAGTAGGCGAGCGCCGCCTCTTCCCGCGTCCAGCGACCGACCGGCAGCCCCCGCATCAGACTGACGCCGCAACCGTCCACGAGGTCGTTGCGGATGCGCGCCAGCGCGGGCGCGAGGGTCGGCAGCGGGAAGTCGGCCTGTGCAATGTCAAGGATGGACAGCCTGCGCGCTTTGACACTCGCGACAGCCGCTTCGATCTCCGCGATCTCCACCGGCGTGAAGTCGTGAACCCAGTCCGTCCGCCGCGCCATCTCGGGCCCAGTCCAGGCGCAGGGGGCGGTGATCGGCTGGAAGGGCGTTACGGGGCCGGTGCGACCGTCAATCATACAATACTCCCCGGCGTAAGAAAGTTCCTCATGTTGAACCTGTCGAAGCATGCGCTCCAAGCGCGACTCATCCTTCGACAAGCTCAGGACGCGGTCAACTGCGGTGCCGGCCGGCCCCCATTTGTCCCCGTCCCCCCATCCCCGCTACCCTGACAGCCGGATAGGATAGCAGGAGGCAACCCACGGATGGGCGCGCTCGACGGAATACGCGTGCTGGACGTGAGCCAGGTGCTCGCGGGCCCGTTCAGCGCGCAGCTCATGGCGGACAACGGCGCGGAGGTGATCCGCGTGGAATCGACCGACGGCGACCTCTGCCGCAACTTCCCGCCCGAGCGCGGCGGCATGAGCACGGCCTTCCTCGTCGCCAACCGCGGCAAGCGGGGCATCGCGCTCAACCTGAAGACGGCCGAAGGGCGCGCGATCCTGCACAAGCTGGCGGCGAAGGCCGACATCATGGTGCAGAACTTCATGCCCGCCCGCGCGAAGGGCTTCGGCACCGATTACGAGACCATCCGCGCGCTCAACCCGGAGATCATCCACGTCACCGTTTCCGGCTACGGCAGCGAGGGGCCGCTCAAGGACAAGGCCGGCCTCGACATGATGGTCAACGCCTTCACCGGCATCATGTCGATGACGGGCGAGCCGGACCGGCTGCCGGTCCGCGCCGGTACGCCGGCGATCGACATGAGCACCGGGCTGACCGCCTACGGCGCGGCGATGACGGCGCTGGTCGCGCGGCAGAACGGCAAGGGCGGCCAGGCGGTGACCGTGTCGCTGATGGAGACCGCGCTCAACCTGCTCGCCTTCAACGCGACCAACTGGCTGGTCGAGGGCAAGATCCCCGGGCGCGAAGGCTCCGGTCAGGCCCATCTCGCGCCCTACGAGGCGATGCGCTGCGCCGACGGGCATATCCTCATCGGCGCGGCGAGCGACAACGCCTGGAAGCGCACCTGCGTCGCGCTCGATGCGCCGGCGCTGGCCGAGGATCCGCGCTTCCTGACCAACCCCGACCGGGTCAAGAACCGCGCCGCCCTGCGCGCGGCAATGGAGACGATCCTGGCGACGCGGAACGGTGCGGACTGGATCGAGCGCTTCGACAAGGCGGGCGCCGTCGCCGCGCCGATCCATACGGTCGACCAGACCTTCGCGCATGAGCAAGTCACGGCGACCCGCATGATCGTCGAGCGGACCGACAAGGACGGCAGCAGGATCCGTACCGTCGCCCCGCCTTTCAAGCTCAGCGGCACGCCGACCGCGCCCGGCGGCGTCGCGCCCCGGCTCGGCGAACACACCGACGCGGTGCTGTCGGAAGAGCTCGGGTTATCGGCGGACGATATCGCGACGCTGCGTGCGAAGGGCGCGATAAAGTAGGGCGCGTCGCGCCTCTATGCCTTCCCGTGCCGGTGGCGGTGATGCAGATCGGGATAATGCGGGTGGCGGTGCACCATCGGCGCGTGCCTGTGCCAATGGGTATGCGGCTCGCCCGGCGGCACGTCAGGCCCGTGCGCGTGCTGATGGTGCGCATCGTGCAAGTGGCGGTGCTCGTGCTCCATCGCTTCATGCACATGCTCGTGGTCGTGCCGCTCGGCCAGATGCAGCCACAGGCCGAGCGCCATCAGCGCGCCGGCGCCCAGCAGCACTGGCGACAGCGGCTCCCCCAGCATGAGGACGGCGAGCACCGCGCCCGCGAAGGGCGCGAGCGAGAAATAGGCGGCGGTGCGCGCGGTGCCGAGATGGCGCAGCGCGAGCACGAAGAGCGCAAGACTGACGCCGTAGCCAAGAAAGCCGATCGCGCCCGCCGCCGACAGCGCGCCGAGCGACGGCAGCCGCGCGCCGGCGGCGAGCGCCAGCAGCAGGTTGACCGCGCCCGCGACAAGGCCCTTGATCATCGCGATCTGCACCGGATCGGCCGAGGACAGCTTGCGCGTCAGGTTGTTGTCGATGCCCCAGCAAAGGCAGGCCCCGGCGATCAGCAGCGCGCCCCAGTGAAAGGTCGCCTGCCCGTGCCAGGACAGCAGGACCGCGCCGGCGAGGATCGCGGCCGCGCCGAGCAGCAGCCGGCGATCGACATTCTCGCGGAAGGCCAGCCAGGCGATCGCCATCGTCGCCAGGCCTTCGA
>CAZPFL010000019.1:25350-37137 GCA_964585785.1 uncultured Rhodospirillaceae bacterium | reverse complement strand
AATGGCCGAAGCCGCCGCCGAGATAGGGCGCGCTGCCCATCTGCCAGAACAGCCAGGAGAAGCATTCCGCGCGCGCCGACGGGTCGTGCGGCAGGAAGGCGTCGAACTTTTCCGCGAGGTAGAGCAGGATCGCGCCGGATTCGAACACGCGCGTCGGCGGCGTCGTGCTGCAGTCGAGCAGGGCCGGGATCTTGGAATTCGGGTTCACCGAGACGAAGCCGCTGCCGAACTGGTCGCCGTCGCGGATGCGGATCAGCCAGGCGTCGTACTCGGCGTCCTTCTTGCCGAGCGCCAGCAGCTCCTCCAGCAGGATCGTTACCTTGACGCCGTTGGGCGTCGCCAGCGAGTAGAGCTGCAGCGGATGCTTGCCGCGCGGCAATTCCTTCTCGAACTGCGCGCCGGCGGTCGGCCGGTTGAGCTTGGCCCAGGCGCCGCCATTCTCGGTGTCCCATTTCCAGACCTTCGGCGGGATGTAGGTCGTTGTATCGGGCATGGGGCGGCCTCCTGGCTGTGATGGGGTTGTCGGGGCGGGCGGAAAAGGTGTCTCGGCGTTTTCCGCCTGTTGTTCCGGAAACAAGGTAGTCGGCCCGGATGCGAGGTCAATGCTAAGCTACGCCGATGGGTAGAGGCAAAGGTCTGCGCGTTATCGCGCTGTTGGTATGTGTTTTCCTGTCGGCCTGCGCGACGCCGGCGCGCGAGGACGGGAAGGCGCGGCCGATCGAGGCAGTCTTCATCTGCGGCGGATACGTCGTGCACACCGCCTTTCGCCCGGAGCGGATGACGCTCACGCTGGGGCACAAGCGGTATCGGCTCGGTCGCGCGCGATCCGGATCGGGCGCGCGCTACACCGGCGCTTCGCCGGACGGGCCGGTCGAGTTCTGGAACAAAGGGCGGGACGCCCGGCTCACCATCGGCAGCCGGACCTTCCCCGAATGCCACCAGAAGGGCGGAACGCGCTGACGTCGGGCCGCGCGCGGTCCGCTACTCGGCAGCCGCCTGCGCAAGCGACGGCTCGAGCAGCGTCAGGCGCCACATCTCGCGCAGTTGCTGCTGATTGTCGTAGCCGGTGGCCGCGTGGATCGTGCAGCGGTTGTCCCAGACCACGATGTCGCCCGGTTTCCAGCTCCATTTCACCGTGAACTCGGGCCCGGTCACGTAGGGCAGCAGCTTGCGCAGCACCTGCACGCTGTCGTCCTCCACGCCTTCAAGGTCCCACAGGTCCAGCTTTTCGCCGGGCACCGTTTCGCCGGCCGGGACAATGGCGCAGGTCGAGCTGTTCAGGCCATAGAGCGCGGGCTTTCCGGTCACGGGATGCTTCAGCACGAGGGGGACGCGGTTCGGCGGATTGGCCGCGCGCTGTTCCGCCGTCAGGACGGGATATCCGGGCGAGTAGAGGCTGATCTTCTTGTCGTGATGCGCCAGCGAGCAGACGGCCTCGAGCGCTTCGAGCTTTTGCTTCGTGGGCGCGTCGAGCCGGGCGAAGGCGGTCCGGGTATCGGCGAACAGGGTCTCGCCGCCTTTCTCCGGCGCGATGCGGCAGTGGAAGACCGAGCCGATCGGCGGGCTTTGCCGGAAGGTGGAATCGGTGTGCCAGACGGGCCGGCGCGTTTCCGGGTTGTAGCGGATGTCGGCATCGGAGGCGAGCGCCGGCACCTTGGCGAACTGCGCCACGGGCTTTCCGGCGCTATCGCGGGTGTTGCCGATCCGCAGGATCGGAAAGCCCGGCACCATCTTGTCTTCCCGCGCGGCGTGACACTCCATCTCGATCGCGCCGAAGACGCTGGACCATTGCATCAGCTCTTCGGGCGAGAGCGTGGCCAGGTCATCGCCGCGCACGGCGATCAGGCCGCCATGCTGCATCCAGAGATCGTAAGCCGCGCGCTGGAACGCCGCGTCGGCGAGGTCGTCGCGCGTCACGCCGTCGATGCAGACGCCGAAATCGCCATTTAACGTGGAAGTCTTGTAGGTCATGGGAATCGCTCGCGTGGGACGGGAGGAGGGGGAAACGGTACGGACAAATTCAGTTTAGGGCTACTTTTGCGGTTTGCGCTACAGGGATGATCGCTTCGCCGGTCACGCATCCGTTACCTGTTTCTTCTTGCGGAGGTCCTTTGGCGCGGCGCGCGCGCTTACCGCGAAAATCGGGCAAGAACTCCAAAAAATCAGCGAGATCATCCCTGGTATCCTGATCCCGATGACCCAATATGAAGCGCTTATCGAGGTATGCCGCCTGCGCGGCGACTTCGACGGGGGACGAGCCGATCCGGCCGGCGGTTGCGAAAATCTAAAGTCCGCGACCGGACGGCGTGGGCCGGAAGCATTGATTGACGTCAAGGTTCCGGCTATTCCATATGGGTAGGCTTCGACTCCTTAGTTAAGGCCATTGGTATTCAGGAGACCAAAATGCAAAAGACTATTCACCGGATTCTGGCGATGTCGGTGTTGCTCGTACCGCTGGGTCTGGGCGCTTGCGCGTCGCAGAGTGATATGGACCAGCTACGCAGCGAAGTGAGCAAGGCGCAGGCGGAAGCGGCCGCGGCGAAAGCGGAAGCGGCGGCGGCGAAAGCCGAAGCGGCGGCGGCCAATGCGCGTGCGGACGAAGCGACCAAAAAGGCCAGCCGCATGTATAACCGTTCGCTGCGCAAATAACCCGGCGCGGTTACGGCGAACAGCCGATCTTCATTTTTCGTTTCTCGTTGCCGGTGGGGGCAGGCGTGCGTAGTCGGGCTCGGTGCCTTCTGCTGGCGTGCCTGGCGGCAGTGTTGGGCATTCAGGCCGCCGTTGCCGGCACGGCGGACTCGTTCAGCGCCTCACAGGACGCGCTGAACGCTGCGCTCACCCGATATCGCGAAATCGCAAGGGCAGGGGGCTGGCCGGCGGTGCCGGACGGTCCCGCCTTGCGTCCCGGGGCGTCGGGTCCGGCCGTCGCCGCTCTGCGGAAGCGCCTGACGGTTACCGGCGATCTCATGGACGGCGCGGGCGATCCGCGCCCGTTCGATGCCGGCCTTGCGGACGCCGTGGAGCGGTTTCAGGCGCGCCACGGGCTTCTCGTCGACGGCATCGTCGGGCGGCACACCCGGAAGGCGCTGAATATGCCGGCGGAGGCGCGGGTCCGGCAGATTGCGGCGAACCTGGCGCGGCTGCGGTCGCTCCCGGTCGGCGAGGAGGCGCGCTTCATCCTGATCAACGTCGCCGGCTTCGATCTCGCGCTGTTCGAGGATGGCCGGCCCGTCATCCGGTCGCCGGTCATCGTGGGCCGGCTGTCGCGGCCGACGCCGGTCTTTTCCAGCACGGTGACGCGGATCATCGTCAACCCCTACTGGCGCGTTCCCCGCCGTATCGCGGTCGTGGACATCCTGCCTAAGGTCAAGCGGGATCCGTCCTATCTGAGCGCCCAATCGATCCGGGTCTACGCCAACAATCACGGCGAGCCGAAGGAGGTGGCGCCGGACTCGATCGACTGGCGGGCGCTGCACGCGTCCAACTTCCCTTATCTCCTGGTCCAGGACCCGGGCCCGCTGAACGCGCTCGGCCGGATCAAGTTCTTCATCCCGAACGAGATGGACGTCTACCTGCACGACACGCCGGCGAAGGAATTGTTCAAACAGCCGAGGCGGACCTTCAGCTCGGGCTGCATCCGCGTCGAGAAAGCCCGCGATCTCGCCGAGCTGCTCTTGCGCGCGGACAACAACGGCCGGCTCGAAACCCTGGAAGACGCCCTGAAAACGGGCGAGACCACCGAAATCCCGCTCGTCAAGCCCGTACCCGTCCATGTCGTCTATCTGACGGCCTGGGTGGACGCGGACGGCCAGGTCGAGTTCCGGGACGACGTCTACGGCCTGGACGGTTTGAGCGGCGCGGGCCTGGACAAGATCGCGCGCCTGCGCAGGGACGCGCTGGCATGCGCCGCGCCGGCCAATCTGGGCGGTATTCATTCCTAGCTTCCGAAGCTGGCCGGGGCGGCGCGGCCGGGAAAAAAGGTCGCATTGGCTGGAAATTGCGCTCTTGCGGACCCAAGTAAGACCTGGCGGAACGTGATCCGTGATAGACTGAGGTCTGTGAAATCAAAGGCGATTTTACGTATCGTTAACGGTCGCGCGTCACGCTCTGCGGCGTGGCGCTGGGCCAGGGTGGACGGCAGGCAGCCGGCATAGAGGAGAGGGGGACCGATGGACGGCAAAGGCTTTGCGGCGCAACCGCGCGACCGGCGGACCATTCTCAAGCTGGGCGCGGGCATGGCGGCCGCGGGCGGCATGGCGCTGGCGGGCTTGTCGCCGGCCAAGGCGGCCGTCGGCGAACGCTCGCTCTCCTTCTATAACCTGCACACCGGCGAATCGCTCAAGACCGTCTATTGGGCCGAAGGGCGCCACCTCCCGGAGTCGCTGTCCCAGATCAACTGGCTGTTGCGCGACTTCCGGACGTCCCAGGTCCTGCCGATCGATGTCGGCCTGCTGGATCTGATCCACCGGGTGCGCGCGTCGCTCGGCTCGACCGAGCCGTTCCACGTCATTTCCGGCTACCGCTCGCCGCACACGAACGCGATGCTCGCCAGCCACAGCCATAATGTCGCGCGCAGGAGCCTGCATGTCGTGGGCGAGGCGATCGACGTGCGCTTGCCGGGCTGCCAGCTGCGCGATTTGCACAAGGCGGCGGTCAGGCTGCGGGGCGGCGGCGTCGGTTATTATCCGCATTCGGATTTCGTTCACATGGACGTCGGTCGCGTCCGCTACTGGTAGCCGGCTTCCGTCGCGTCAGCGCATGAGAATGGCGGCGGTCGCTTCCGGGTCCGTCAGCATCGGGTAATGCCCCGCGTCGAGTTCGCGCCAGTCGGCCTTGAGCTTTTCCGCGGTCCGGCGCTGGTGCGGTTCCGGCGGGTTCGGGCTGCGGGTGCAGCGGATCACCGTCGCCGTCCAGGACTGCTTCCAGAAATCGTCGAGCTCGCCCGGCCCGGCATCCGACAGGCCGAGCGGGTGCGGCGTTGCCCGGTCGAGCGCCCAGGTCTTCACCGCGCCCGTCAGCTCGACGAACAGGCCGTTCTCGAGCGCGTCGCGCGTCGGCGCGCGGGTGAACTCGGTGATCCGGTAGGGCGCGGCGCCCGGGCGTTGCTGGACGATGTCCTTGATGCTTTCGCCCGGCATCGGCACGAGCGCGTCGAGGAAGACCAGCCGCTGCAGCCGGTCGCGCGCGAGCACGGCCAGCTTCTCGAGGATCAGGCCGCCGGTGCTGGTGCCGACCAGTACGACGTCCTTGAGGTCCTCGTAAAACATCAGGTCGGCCAGCTCCTGCGCCGCGCTGGTGACCGAGATGCCCGCGCGCAGGCCGCCTTTGCGCTCGGCGCAGCCTTCGGAGGACGGCGCGTAGACGCTGTGGCCCGCCGCGCGCAGCCGCGTGACGGTCGGCTGCCAGATCCAGCCGCCGACGAAGGAGCCGTGCACCAGCACAAAGGTCGTCATCGTTGTCTCCCGGATGCCCTCAGAAGGGGATTTCGCCCTGGATCAGCACCCGGTGCATGACGCGTCCTTCCGCCGGGTCGTAGTCTCGGTGCGCGATGTGCAGCACGGCGCGGTTGTCCCAGATCAGCAGGTCGCCGGGACGCCATTTGTGCCGGTAGGTCACGTCCGGCGTGATCGAGCGCCGCAGCAGCTTGTCGATGAAGTCCGCGCTTTGCGCGGCGTCCATCCCTTCGAGGTTGCGGATCTTGCCGGGATGGAAGAACAGCGCCTTCCGGCCCGTCGCGGGATGCGTGCGGACCAGCGGATGCGTCCGCGGCACGCCGTATTTCGCCTGGTCCTCGGCGCTGACATACTCGCGGTTCTCGATCTTGGTGACCACGGTGTGCTTGGCGAGGTCGGCCTGCTCCTCCTTCGGCAGCGCCGCGTAGGCGCGCTGCATGTTGGCGAAGCCGGTATCGCCGCCGCCGGATTTCGGCAGCTTGATGGCGTAAAGCGCGGTGTATTTCGGCGGCCGCTCGTGGTTCGTGTGATCGGTATGCCATTCCCGCGCGCCGACCGGGGCGAAGATGCCGTCGGGCCCCGTCTTGGTCTCGCTGCTGTTGAGGACGGCGATCTCCGGATGCTCCTTCATCAGCATGCCGGAGAGGTGCTGGGGCATGGTATCGCCGAACAGGCGCACCGCGGCGAGATACTGCGCCGGCGTGAAATGCTGGTCGCGCACCACCATCACCAGGTGCTCGTCGAGCGCCCGCTCCATGGCGGCGGCATCCTGCGGCGAGACCGGCTGGGTCAGGTCGATGCCCGTGACCGCCACGCCGAGCGCGTCGGACAAGGGCTTGAACGAGAGCGTCATGGCTTCCTCCCGGACGGACGTCTTCTTCTACGCCCAGTCTAGTTCAGGAGGCCCGTCGGCGGGAAATGCGCTGACCGCGCGTCGCCTATTCGCGCTGGTAGGGGTAGCAGGACTCGCGGTCGAGCGAGAGGCCGAAATGCTTGCCCAGCGCGCGAATCGCGTCCTCGTGCTCGGGATAGGGATCGCGATTGTTCTTGCCGACGACGATGATCTGGAAGTCGGGATCGTATTTGCCGCCCGGCGGCAGCATCGCCGTCACCAGCCCGTTGCCATCCTGGTCGCGCAGCGTCAGGAACAACGGCATCTCACGCTGGATATGCGAGCTGAGGCCGATATTCTGCTCGATATACACGGACGAGGCCGGCTTGAAGCTGCGCGAGGCGGCATCCTGCTGGCGGCGGAAATGCTTTTCCACGGCGTGGTTCATCAGCGCGGATTCCTGGGCTGCCTCGACGTCCGTCTCGATACGGAACCAGGTTTTCTTGCCGGGAGCATCGCAAACATATTTCATGCTGCACCACCCACTTGCATGAAGCGCCGTCGGTCGAACGCAACGAAAACATTCTAGAGATTAATTGTGGTCGATTGCCATTACATTTGAAAGGGCGAGGTATGTTTTGTCGACGCGCCGCGACCATTCACCGCGTTTGCGGAACGGGGAGGCGGCAGCGTCATTCGGTGCTGGCCGCCAATTGCCGTGGAAGGGGGCGCTCCCTATGACCGAGCAAGAGCTTGTCGCTTCCGTTGAACTCCTTGCTCAAGCTTGGCGGAGCGGGACGCGGATCGAGGCGCTGCCGGCGGTGCCGTCGTCGGTGGCCGAAGCGCACGCAATCCAGGACCGAGTCGCTGTCTTGCTAGGCGAAGCTGTTGGCGCCTTCAAGGCGAATGCGCTACCCGGGCAAGAGCCGACGCGGGGTTTGATCTACACGCGCATGATTCGCAGCAGCCCGGCGCGAATTTCGCCACGCGATGTTCCGCATCTGGGGGTGGAAGGCGAAATTGCCTTCCGTTTCAGCCGCGATCTGCCGGCAAGGGGCGCCCCATACGGACGCGAAGAGGTTGCCGAGGCCGTCACCATATTGCCTGCCATTGAAGTCGTGTCGGGCCGATTTCACGACCCGCGCACCCGGCCGCCTTTGGAGCAACTCGCCGATTGCATTGCCAATGGGGCGCTCGTGCCTGGTGCGGACACGCAAGATTGGTCGCACCTCAATCTAGCGTCCCTGAGCGTTGCGCTGCTGGTAAACGACAAGCCCGTGCTGGAACGCCAAGGCGGTCATCCGACCGGTGATCCGCTTGGTGTTGCGGTCGCGTTGGTCAATATGATGCGCGCGGCGGGCGGCGTTAAAGAGGGGCAGATCGTGACGACGGGCAGTTGGACCGGGCTGCGGTTTCTCAAGCCCGGCGACCACTGTACGGTCCAATTCGAGACTTTGGGCGCGGCCGAGGTCTTTTTCGACGGCTGAGCGTGCATCGCGCACTCGGTCGGCCGGCCGCTAAATCCCGAGCCGCCAAGCGCAATCAATGCTATCCTTACGCGTTTGTGTTCCGTTCGGGAGGTGCTTGCTTGATGAAGCGTTCTGTCGGGGTCGGGAGACGCGGCCTGTCCGTGATGCTGTGGACGGCGTTTTTTGTCGCGCTTTGCTGCGCCGTCGGCGTCGAGTCGGCCGGCGCGGCGGAGCAGGCTGTCGGCGGCACGAAGGCGGGCGTTGCCCACGCGCAGACGCTTCGGTCGGCGATATTCGCGGGCGGATGCTTCTGGTGCGTCGAGGAAGCCTTCGACAAGGTCAAGGGCGTGGTCGAGACGACCTCGGGCTACACCGGCGGCACGGTGCCGAACCCGACCTACGAGCAGGTGATCGCGGGCGGCACCGCGCATGTGGAAGCGGTGCTCGTGCGCTACGACCCGAAGAAGGTGACCTACGCGGCGCTGCTCGACGCGTTCTGGCACAACATCGATCCGTTCGACGCGGGCGGGCAGTTCTGCGACCGCGGCGACAACTACCACAGCGCAATCTTTTATCACAGCGACCGTCAGAAGGCGCTCGCCGAGGCGTCGAAGAAGGCGATCGAGGCGAAGCTGGGCAAGCCGGTGGTGACGATCATCGCCCACGCAGGCCCATTCTATCCGGCGGAGATGTATCACCAGAACTACTACGAGAATAATCCCTGGCGGTACAAGTTCTACAAATGGAACTGCGGGCGGGCGGAGCGGCTCGAAGAGATCTGGGGCCCGCCGAAATAGCCTTGAGCCGCCGGCGCGGAGCGTTCTCTAATACGCTGGTCCGATTCTCTGGGGTAATCGTCGAGGATGCGCATCGCCGTGATCGGCGCCGGGATTGCCGGCGCGACCTCCGCCTATTTTCTGGCGCGTGACGGGCACGAGGTCGTCGTGCTCGACAACCAGCACGACGCCGGCTTCGGCACGAGCTTCGCGAACGGCGGGCAGCTCAGCTATTCCTATGTCGAGCCGATGGCGAGCCCGACGCTCCTGCCGAAGCTGCCGAAGATCATCATGGGCCTCGACCCTGCCTATGTGATGACGCGGCTGTTCGATCTGCGGCTCATGACCTGGGGCACGAAATTTCTCGCTAACTGCACCGAGGCGCGCTTCGCCGCCAATTCCCGCAGGCTGTTCGAGCTGGCGATACGGTCCAAGGCGGCGCTGCACGGGATCCTGCAGGAATGCCCGCTGCAATTCGACTACAGCCGGACCGGCAAGCTCGTGCTCTATCCGGACGAAGCGGGGCTCGACCATGCCGCGCAGTCCATCGAACTCAAGCAGGAGTTTGGCATTCGCCAGGAAAAGCTGTCCCGCGCGCGCTGCGTCGAGCTCGAGCCGGCGCTGGCGGATTTTCACGGCACCTACGCCGGGGGACTGTTCGCGGACGGCGACGAGGCGGGCGACGCGGGCCAGTTCTGCCGCGGCCTGCTGGCATACTGCCGGAACCGGCTGGGCGTCACCGTGCGGAACGACTTCCAGGTGCTGCGGATCGTCCGCAGCGGCGACAAGGTGATGCATCTGCAGACCTCGGACGGCCTGTTCGAGCGCGATCACTACGTGCTCGCCGCCGGGCCCTCGGCGGTCGATCTCGGCCGCACCGCTGGCCTCAGGCTGCCGATCTATCCGATCAAGGGCTACAGCATCACGCTGCCGGCGGAAGGCGCGGCGCCGAAGACCAGCATCACCCATGTCGGCCATAAGGTGGTGTTCTGCAAGCTCGGCGGACGCATGCGGGTGGCCGGCTTCGCCGAGTTCGCGCGCGAGAACCGCGCCGTGGTCTACGACCGAATCCGCGCGCTGGCGACGCTGTCGGAGCGGCTCTTCCCCCGCGCCTGTGACTACGGCGCGGCGCTTAACGGCTGGGCGGGCGAGCGGCCGATGACGCCGGACGGCCTGCCGATCGTCGGCCCGTCGAAGCTGCGCAACCTGTCGCTCAACGTCGGGCACGGCATGTTCGGCTGGACGCTCTCCTGCGGCGCGAGCCAGCGGCTGGCGGAGGCGCTGGCCGGCCGCGTCTGAGGGAAGGCCGGGATTGCCGTCGACGTCAGGGCTGTGACGCGTGCTTGGCCGCTAGCGTGCTTTCCGACATCGGGATGACCGTGCGGGAGAGCTCGGTCGAGACCGCCCGGTCGGGATGGTCTTTCAACGCGCAGGATTCGGACCGCGCGCGGACGGCTAGATTTTTCGCGAGCGGACGATCCCAGTTGTAGAAGACGCAGCGTTCGCCCGCGGGGCCGCGCGTTTCGCCGGCTCTCTGCGAGGCGTAGTTGCCGTATTCGCTGCCGATGCCGTTATCGACGGTCGGGGGCAGGCTGGGCGCGGGTGCGGTTCCTTGGGACGCGCATCCGAACAATGCCAACGCTATCGAAAGTGAGCAGCACGCGAGCACCAGCCTCATGGCCTGGCCTTTATGCTTGTTGTCGCCGCGCAACCTGGGCGGCGATTGCGGCATCTTTGCCGCTTTATGCGCCGCTATACACGCGACCGGTCGCCGCATGTCCCCCACCCCCCGACGATGGAGGCTTGTTGCCGCTGTAACGCAGGGGCGCCGGGCGTTCGGTTCGATTCGTCAGCCGGCCTGGAGCCGCACTTCGGCCGCGGCCACGCCGGCGCCGCGGCTGACTGGCCGGCCGAGGGCCACCAGCGTGCGCTCGAGATAGAGCAGGTCGAGCAGGATATCCGCCTCGCCGACATGCCCCATCGTGCCGATGCGGATCACCGTGCCGCTGAGCCGGTTGCGCGAGCCCGCGATGACGGTGTTGTAGCGCTCGTACATGTGGCGCACGATCGCCGTGCCGTCGAGGCCCTCGGGGACCGTAAGCGCGGCCACGGTATCGGAGACGATTGGCGAGCGGGTGAACAGCGGCAGGCCGAGCGCGGCGCCGCCGTGGCGCATGGCGTCCGCGAGACGGCGGTGGCGCGCCAGCACCGCCTCCGGCCCTTCCTCGAAGATTATGTTCAGCGCTTCCTGCAGGCCGTAGGCGATGGCGAGCGGCGGGGTGAACGCGGTCTGTCCCGTGGCCGCGGCGTCGCGGGCCTTGCGCAGGTCCCAGTAGAAGCGGGGCAGGCCGCTGGTCTTCTCGATCACCCGCCAGGCTTTCGGGCTGACGCTCATGAGGCCGACGCCCGGCGGGCACATCAGGGCCTTCTGCGAGGCAGAGACCAGGATGTCCACGCCCCACGTGTCCTGCTTCATGGCGATGCCGCCGAGGCCGCTGACGGAATCGACGACCAGCAGCGCCGGCGTCCTGCCGACCGCCTGGCCGATGGCGGCAAGGTCGGCGACGGCGCCGGTCGAGCTCTCGTTATGCACGGCGACGACGGCGCGATAGTCGGCGCCCTCGAGCCGGCGGGCGAGGGCGTCCGCTTCAACGGCCTCGCCCCAGGGCACGTCGATCGTGTCCACGGCGACGCCGAGCGCCGCGGCGATGCTCATGAAGCGCTCGCCGAACTGGCCGCTGTTGACGATGAGCGCCTTGTCGCCCGGCGAGAGCGCGTTGGCGAGGCCGGCTTCCATCACGCCGGTGCCCGAGGTTGCGAGCAGGAGAACGTCGTTCGCCGTTCCCATGAGCTGCTGGAGACGGGGCGTGATCTCGCCCAGGATCGCGGCGAATTCGGGGCCGCGGTGGTTGATGGCCGGGCGCGCGAGCGCGAGCCGCACGCGCTCGGGAATGGCGGTCGGTCCCGGCAGGCGGAGCCGGTAGGGAAAACGGGTGCTGGACATTGTGATGAAGCCGTGGAGAGGGGAGGGAGGAGGGAAGGAAGCTGGGAGCTTCACCCCTCCGCGCCGGCCTGTCTAGCGACCGGAGGCTGCGTTTTGCGACGACTTTCCGGCACAGGTTGCAGTGCAGCATTGACCCGCCTGCCGCATTGTAGGGCAGCGCCATGGACCCCACGGATAAACCGTGGGGTGACGATTACCGTTTTGATTCACAAAACAATCGTCACACCCCGGCTCGACCGGGGTGTCCATGGCT
>CAZPFL010000019.1:17143-25340 GCA_964585785.1 uncultured Rhodospirillaceae bacterium | reverse complement strand
ACGGGGACGACATGCGGCAGTGCACAGTTGAGAAGAAGTGTCGGCATGAAGATGACCTTCCACGGATGGGACGAGCCCAATCTGCAGCGCCTTGCCCTGGATTCGCCGGTCAAGCCGGCGAATGACGGTTAATTTTTGTTTTCGATAGAAGCGCTGCCCCCGCATCCACGAGTCCGTTGCGGAGCGCTACCCCTCCACCGGGTGGCCGAAGACCTTCTCGAAGCGGGCGGCGAACTTGTCCCAGGCTTCCGGGTTGATCAGGCGCGGCGGGCGTTTGCCGCGCAGGATGTCGACGACTTGCTCGGCGTTCCAGGACGCCATGTTCTGGCGGGAGTCGAAGGTGACGCCGGCGGTGTGGAAGGTCGCGATGAAGTTGTCGAAGGTGAGCAGCGGATGGTCGAGCGGCGGCGGCTCGGTCACCCAGACGTCGAGCGCGGCGCCGGCGATCTGATCCTTGGCCAGCGCGTCGGCGAGCGCGTTCTCGTTGATGATGCCGCCGCGCGCGCAGTTGACGATGAAGGCGCCGGGCTTCATCAGGCCGAGCGCGCGTGCATCGACCATGTCCTTGGTCTCGGCGTTGTAAGGGCAGTGGACGCTGATGTAATCCGATCGCTTGAGCAGGTCGTCGAGCGTCACGGACTCGGCGCCGCGTTCCGCGAAGTCGGCGGCCGTGATGTAGGGGTCGTAGGCGAGCACGGTCATCTCGAGCCCCTTGCCGCAGATGCGCGCGACCCGCCGGCCGGTGTTGCCGAGGCCGATCAGGCCGACGGTCTTGCCGCGCGCGTCCCAGCCCTTGAAGGTCTCGCGCGCGACGCCGCGCTCCTTATGCAGCGAGCGGTCGGTCTGGAACATCTTCTTGGTCAGCGCGAGGATCATGCCGACGGCATGCTCGGCGACGGCCTCCGCGTTGGCGCCGGTCTGGTTGACCACCAGCACGCCGGCCTCGGTGCAGGCCTTCACGTCCACCGGGTCGTAGCCCGCGCCCGAGGCGGAGACGACGAGCAGGTCCGGGCAGCGCTTGAGGAAGGCCGCGTTCGCCTTGAACTGGTCGGGCACCTCGTCGCGCGTGCTGGTGATGCAATAGGCGTGGCTCGCCTCGATCACTTTCCAGTTCTCCGCGTCCGGCGCGTCGAAGCGCAGCCGGTGCATCGCGACCTCGGGCGCCTTGTCCAGCATGTCGGCGACATTCGGCCGCTTGCCGTCGTCAAACCAGAAGACGCGCTTGGCGTTGGCGGATGGCTTCTCGGCGGGCATGCGTTTTCTTCTCCTTTGCTTAGCTCAGTTAGCGCAACAGTCTATCGGGTTTCCCTCACCGCCCTTGGGGGCGGAGAGGGCAGGGTGAGGTGGGGGATTGCCGAGGATGGGACGCCGCACCTCTCCCGCCTGCGTGGCCGAAGCCGCGTCGGCGCGGCGAAGGCCCGGCACGCTTCGCATGCCACCCACTCCGCCCCACCGGCGGAGAGGGTTATGGTCGTCCCGTCGGACGCGATCAGAACTGGTTCACCACGCCGCCGTTGATCTGCAGCATCTGGCCGTTGATGAAGCCGCCCCGCTCGGAGACCAGCAGGTCGACCATGGCGGCGATGTCGTCGGGCACGCCGAGGCGGCCGGTCGGGTTGGCCTTGCGCAGCGTCTCGAAGCGGGGCGCGTTCGGGTCGGCATCCGAGGCCGGGAAGGTGCCGGGCGAGATGATGTTCGTCGTCACGCCCTTGGGCCCGAACTCGCGCGACAGCGATTTCGTCAGCCCCCAAAGCGCGTGCTTGGAGACGCTGACCGCCGCCGACTTCCCGGGATAGCCCTGCTGCGCCATCATGCCGGTGAAGTTGATGATGCGGCCCCAGCCCTTGTCGATCATGCCGGGCAGGAAGGCGCGGGTGAGGTGGAAGGCGGAATAGAAGTTGATGTCCATGATCCGCTGCCACGCTTCCTCGGTCGTGTCGAGATAGGCGCCGTCCGGGCGCACCGCGGCGTTGTTCACCAGGATATCGACACCGCCGAAGGTCTCGAGCGCGGCGCGGGCCATTGCATCGACGGCCTTGCGGTCGCCGATGTCGCCGAGCGCGATCAGGGCCTCGGCGCCGAGCGCGCGGACCTTGCCCGCGACTTCCTCGCAAGCCGCCTTGTCGCGCGAGCCGTTGACGACGATGTTGTGGCCGGTCTCGGCGAGATGGAGCGCAATGGCGCGCCCGATATTCTTGTTCGAGCCGGTGATCAGCGCCGTGCGCTTGCCTTTGGCCATGGTCAGTTCCTCCGGGTGGGCTGGTTTTGTCGAGGCATTATGCATTGAATGTGGATGCCGCGGACAAGCCGTGGCATGACGGAAAAAGGCTCAAAGTTCCAACTTCCACCGTCATGCCACGATTTATTCGTGGCATCCATGGATGTAAAGCGGACTTCGGCGCCGAGCATGATCCGTCATGGGAAGCCTAGCGCAACACCTGCCGCTGGAAGGCGCCGCGGTCGGAAATCCGGGCGTACCATGCCTCGATGTTCGGCAGGTCGAAATGGTCGATCGGCATGCGGTACCACCAGTAGGCCATGATGCCCATCGGGATGTCGCCCATCGAGAAGTCTTTGCCGGCAATGAAGTCGCGGCCGGCGAGATGGCGCTCCAGGATCGTCCAGGTGGGCAGCATCGCCTTGCGCTTTTCCTCCAGCTCGTCGAGATGCCGGTATTTCGGGTTCTCGACGATGATCCAGGAATGGTTGAGCGGCAGCAGCTTGGGGCGCAGCGTCGTGTCCTGCCAGACGATCCAGCGATAGGCCTCGCCGCGCGCTTGCGGGTCCGCGGGCTCCAGCGTGCCGCGCCCGTAGGCGCTGGCGAGGTAGAGCAGGATCGCCGCGGATTCCCACATGACGAAGCCGCCGTCGTCGATCGTCGGTACGACCCGGTTCGGGTTGCGCGCGATGTAGTCCGGGTTGCCGAGCCCGCCATGGCCGCCGCCGGTCTCGGTGAGATCGATGGAAAGCCCCAGCTCGTCGGCGCACCACAGCACCTTCTGGCAACAGCTCGAGCCGCGATGGCCCCACATCTTGAGCGTTTTGGTCATGGCTTTGCGGGTCCCGCCCCGTGGTTGTGCTGTCCTTCGGCGAGCCGGCCCAGCGCGTCATAGATCTTGCGGTCGATCTCGATGCCCTCGCGCGAGAGGCGGGCGCGCTCGCGGTAGCCGCGCTCGCCCGGGATGCGGATCTCGCTGACGCCCTCCTGGCGGGGCGTGTCCTTGATCACGGCGATGCGCTTCGAGACTTCGCGGCGGTAATCGTCCAGCGGGACGAACAGGTCGGGCTTGAAGGCGATGATCAGATAGCCGCGGATGTCGTTCGGCGGGCGCAAGCCGGCGGTCAGCGCGCCGATCGCGTCCATGGCGAGCGCGAGGCCGAAGCCCTTATGCGCCGCCATCGGCCCGCCGAAGGGCAGCAGCGCGCCCTTGTGCGCCTCGCCCGCGTCCGTCGTGGGCCGGCCCTCGGCGTCGAGCGCGACGCCTTCCGGCAGCGGCGTGCCGATGCGCTCGCGGAATTTGAGGTCTGTCGCCATGAAGGCCGAGGTGCCCATGTCGATCACCAGCGGGTCGCCTTCCGTCGGGAAGCCGAAGGCGATCGGGTTCGTCCCGAGCCGTGCCTTGGTGCCGCCGAGCGGCGCCACCGCGGGGTTCGAGCTCACCGTGTGGATGCCGATCAGCCCGGCGCGCGCCATCATCTCGCAGTAATATGCGCTGCGGCCGCTCATCCAGGCGTCGTAGACGCAGACGATGGCGATGCCGTGCTGTTGCGCGCGCTCGATCGCGGCCTCCGTCGCGCGGTAGATCGCCAGCATGCCGACATTGTTGCCGCCGTCGATCAGCACCGAGACGCTGGTCTCCTTGACCGTGCGGATCGGCCGGCGCGGGTCTTTGAAGTAGACGTATTCGGGCACGTTGAGCAGCTTGGGCAGGCCGGAATACTCGTAGCCGCAAAGCGCGGCGTCCACCATGTGGTCGGCGAGGATCTTCGCCTCCTCGGCGTCGTAGCCGATGCCGCGCATCGCGGCTTCGGACAGCGATTGCGCCTCGGGAACGCTCAGGTGAATGCGGTCGGCGGCGTTGGTCGGCATCGGGACGCCTCTTTCGTTGCGGGTGCGGAAGGGCAGGAAGGCATTACCGCAGTGCCCTGGCGGCGGGGGAATTCTTTATGAAATCCGCGGTGGCCGCAAGCCGCCCCCCGAGGACGTGCGCAACCGGCCGCCGGCGCGCGTGTCGCCGCGCGCCGGTCTTCCGGAGACGGCGGCCGGACGACACCGGCCGCCGCGCGGCCCGGTCCCGCCGCCAAATGTTAACCGAAAATTGAAAATCTTCCCGTAAATCGGCCATTTCCGGTTATATTCTCCGGCCTTCGGGGCGGTAAGTCCCTGCTGAGCGAAGGGTGAGCGGTCTTGCGTATAAACATCGGCAATTTCGGCAATAAGCTACTCGTAAGCCTGGCGGCCCTGACACTGAGCGCCTGCGTGAGCGACGGGACGCTGCTGTCGCTCGACGGCGAAATTCCGGCGCCGCCGGAAGGCAACCTCATCTCGCTGCCGGAGGCGGAACGGATCGACGCCGTCGCGCTCCTCGATGTCCGGTTCTTGGGCGATGGCCTGGTCGTCAGAAGCACGTCGTTGAAACACATCCTTGCCGCCCGCGGCAAGAAGCCGCCGCCCGACCACACCTACAAGGTCGGCCCGGCGTTGCGCACCGTGGTCGAGCAGGGGATGCGCAAGGTGTTCAAGGAGGTCGTGATCTTCGACCAGTCGACGGCGGCAACAGGATATCAGGGCCGCTTCGACGTGGCCCTTCGGCCGCGCCTGATGGGGATCACCTCGAAGCTCAATTTCAATTCCTATACGAAGCCGGTGCATACGGGGCATATGCGCCTGGGCATCAGCGTCATCAACAAGGCCGGCCAGAAGGTCGGCGATTTCGTCATCGAGGCCGAGGGCGTCCCGAGCCCGGATGCGCCGGCGAGCAACCGGATTCCGTCCATCATGCAGGACATGCTGATCAATCTGCGCTCGAACATCGTCACGAAGCTTCCGAAGGAAGACGCGATCGAGCGGTGGCGTGTCCAGGCGGGCGTGGACGATCCGCTGCAGCAGCGGGCGCGGGCGGGCGACGTGGCCGCGGCGATAGAGCTCGGCCGGATGCACGAGAAGACCGGTGCGTTCGACGAAGCCGAGAAATGGTTCTGCATGGCGGGCGAGGAAGGCATCCGCATGTCCGCCTATCAGATTCACTGCGGCCCTCACTGAACAAGCCTCTGCGCATTTCCCGACATGTCCGTCCGCCGGCCTGCGCCGCGCGGGCTTTTCTTTGCGGCCGTGGGCGGTCATGATTGGCGTGTCGTCGCCATACGCGCCGGAGCCGGGCCGCAGCGCCGGGCCCGCTCGGGCGTTCTCCAGGGAATCCACCGTCCGGGAGCTCGCGTCATGTCGTCCGTTCTCGAGTACTGCCGGGCCTTGCCCACGGTCCGCTTCGCGCCGGGCGACGTCCTGCTGACCGAAGGCGACACGTCGGGGAAGCTCTATTTCCTGATCGAAGGCGAGGTCGAGGTGATCAAGGAAGATTACCAGATCAACCTGACCGCCGACCCGGGCGCGATCTTCGGTGAGATCTCGATCCTGCTCGGCCTTCCGCATATGGCGACGGTGCGCGCCGTCACGGCGGGAAACGCCTATCTGGCGGAAGACGGCAACGCCTTTCTCCAGGCGCACCGCGAGATCGCCTATCACCTCGCCAAGATCCTGGCGCAGCGGCTGCACAGCGTGAGTAGCTATCTCGTCGATCTGAAGCGCCAGTTCGAGGACCATGCGAGCCATCTTGGCATCGTCGACGAAGTGCTGGAGACGCTGGTCCACCAGCAGGCGGAAGAGTTCACGCCGGGCTCGGACCGCGACCCCAACACCGAGCTCTGAGCCTTACGCCGCGCTCGGGCCGGACGGCGCGTCGAGCTGCACGGACTGGCGGCCGGCGAGCGAAGACCACACCGCCTCCCGCCGCGCCAGGTCGATCACGATGTTGGTGGGCACCGGGCCGATCTGCCGGCCCGCGTTGAACACCCAGGTCGATCCCATTCGGTCGGCCCAGCCGCCCGCGCCGTCGAAGGGCGCCTGGTGGATATGGCCCGCGAGCACGATGTCGGGGCGGAAGCTTTCGATCCAGCGGGTCAGGTCCGTGTCGCCGAAGCTGCGCGCGCGCGTGCGGCTCGTCGGCGAGCCTTCCGGCGGCGAGTGATAGACCCAGATCCAGTGTTTCTTCGGCTTCTCGGCGTCGCGGGCGAGCTGTGCCGCGACCGCCTCGCGCGTCGCCGGGCCGTCCCACCAGGGGCAGATGGTAAAAAGCGTATCGCCGTGGACGAGGGAATCGCCGTCCGTCGGGATGCCGAGCCGGCGCACCTTGTCCATCCAGCGCGCGACCTTCTCCCCATCGGCATTGCGGGAGTCGAGATCGTGGTTGCCGGAGCAGACGAGGACCTTGGTGTCCGCCGTCAGGCGCCTCAGGTATTTCAGGATCACCGCAATCTGGACCCGGCCGTCGACGATGCCGGAGATGTCGAGCTGGTCGCCGCCGATGACCACGAGGTCGAAGTCGCGGGCGGCGGCGGCCGTCCAGTCATACTGCTTGAGCGCGTAGTGTAGGTCGGAAACGAGCAGGATCCTGATGGCGCGATCCTTTCGGCCGGGTTTGCGACGCGCGTCGCGCGGACGCACGAGTGTGGCGCGGCCGTTCCGGGCTGGCAAGACGCGCCGATCCGTAGGCCGGGGCGTCGCCCCCGCTGTCACCCCATGATTTTGTGCAGCGTGTGGCGGCGGTTGCTGGTGTAGGGGCGGACCTCGCCGGGCCAGCGGCCGGCCTCGACCGCGTCCGACCAGGCGTCGCTGACCAGCACCTCGGGGCTCTCGATCTCGTAAATCGCGGTGTAGGCCGGCTCGTTGAGATGCTTGATGCTGCGCCGCTCGCCGCCGATGCTGAGCTTCAGCGGCACCTGCTTCATGCGCGTGACCGAGAGGACGCCCGGCACTTTCAGCAGGTTCGGGACATGCTCGGTGTCATAGACCTCGTTGAACAGATCTTCCTTCTCGGGCGCGACGTCCATGCTGACGACGAACAGGTACTTGCTGGTGATCGGCATATGGAGTCCCCCCTCTGTCCCGATAATGCACAAGTTTGCAACGCCTGGTGCGACCTTCGCAAGCGCCGGTTGTTTACAAATTTGATAGCAAGGGAGACGGCGGCCGGACGACACCGGCCCGCCGGCGCGCGTGTCGTCGCGCGTCGGTCTTCTGGAGACGGCGGCCGGGCGACACCGGCCGCCGGTGCGCGTGTCGTCGCGCGCCGGTCTCCCCGAGACGGCGGCCGGACGACACCGGCCGCCGATATGCCGGCCTCGGCGATACGCGCTAGCATGAACTTAGATCGGACAATACCCGGGACAGTCAGGGAGGCACGACGATGGCGTATGTGGGCGAGAAGACGCTAGCCGGAAAAGTGGCGCTGATCACCGGCGCGGTGCGGCGGTCGGGCCGCGCGACCGCGCTGGAGCTGGCGCGCTACGGCGCGTCGGTCGCGATCAACACGCGGCGCTCGGTCGACGAGGCGAACGCGGTCAAGAAGGAGCTGGAGGCGCTCGGCGTCAAGGCCGGGGTCTACCTCTGTGACGTGACGGACGAGCAGGGCGTCATCGCGATGGTCGAGGCGATCGCAAAGGACCTCGGGCCGATCGATATCCTGGTGAACAACGCGGCCGACCGGGCGCGCGTGCCGACCCTCGAGCTGTCCTTCGAGGAATGGCACCGTATCGTCCACATCATCCTCGACGGCGCGTTTCTCTGCTCGCGCGCGGTGCTGCCGCACATGATCGCAGAGGGCTGGGGCCGCATCGTCAACATCAGCGGCTCGGGCAACCTGGTCGGCTACGCCGAGCGGGTGCATGTGCATGCGGGCAAGGGCGGGCTGGACGCGATGACGCGCAGCCTGTCGAGCGAGTTCAGCGCCAAGGGCGTCACGGTGAACACGGTCAGCGTCGGGCTGATCGGCGGCCAGCGCTCGGCGACCTCGGGCCCGCACCCGGCCAACGTGCCCGATGTTCCGCCGATCGGCTTCAAGGGCGAGCCGGTCGACATCGCCAACGCCGTCGGCTTCCTCTGCCAGCCCGCGTCGCGCTTCATCACCGGCCAGATGCTGCA
>CAZPFL010000019.1:0-17043 GCA_964585785.1 uncultured Rhodospirillaceae bacterium | reverse complement strand
TTTTTCCGCTCACCCCCAGGGCTCGACGGCGTATTCGGTGACCATTTCCTCGCGGAAGTCGAAGCCGAGGCCGGGCTTCTTGGGCAGGACGAGGTTGCCGTCGCGCAGCTCTACCTGGGTGTCGATCAGCTTGCGGAAGTTGACGATCTGGTCGTCGACGAAGCATTCGCAATAGGGCACGTTCGGCAGGCTCGCCGCCAGGTGGAGGTGCAGCTCGTGGTAAGCGTGCGGGCAGACCGAGACGCTGTGGCTCGCCGCCGTCTGGGCGATGCGGCGGAACTCGGTAATGCCGCCGCAGCACACCGCGTCGGGCTGCAGGATCATCGCCGCGCCCTTGTCGAGGATCTGCTGGAAGCGCCAGCGCCCGGACTCGATCTCGCCCGTGGCGACCGGCACCAGCGTCTGCTGCGCCAGCTTGGCGTGGCTGTCGAGGTCGTCGGGCAGGAAGGGCTCCTCGATCCAGTAGGGGCTGTAGGGCTCGAACACCGCCATGTAGCGCAGCGCCGTCTGCAGGTCGCGCCAGCCGTTGTTGCAGTCGAGCATGAGGTCGGCGCTGCCGATGGCGTCGCGCGCGGTGGCGATGCGCACTTCCTCCTCGGCGAGGCCGAGCCGGCCGACCTTCATCTTGACGCCGGTGAAGCCCATGGCGCAGTAGCGCGCCAGTTCCTCGCCCAGCATCGTCGGCGTCTTGCCGTCGAGATAGTAGCCGCCGCTGGCATAGGCGCGGACGCTGTCCTGGGCGTAGCCGCCGAGCATTTTGTAGAGCGGCAGGCCGCAGGCGCGCGCGTTGCGGTCCCAGAGCGCGATGTCGATCGCGCTGAGCCCCCGCATGACCGAGCCGGTGCGGCCCTGCAGCAGGGATTCGTGGTACATCGCCTCCCACAGCCCCTCGACCCGGAACGGGTCCTCGCCGATCAGCATCGGGCGCAGGAGGCAGCGCACCGCCTTGGTCGTGACGCTGCCGCCGCTGCTGCCGCCGTAGGTGAAGCCGATCCCCGTATGGCCGTCGTCGGCCTCGATCCGGACCAGCACGAACTCGCGCGCCAGCACGCTGCGGGTGGAGAAGAGAGTGGGCGTATCGAGGGATGCGCGTACAAGCGCGGCCCTAACGTCGGTGATCTTCGGCATGAGCCTAATCCCCTTATGGTTATTCGGCCCATGATAGAAGGCTTCGCCTTTTTGCCCAACTTGCAGCAAATCCAGCCGGGTGGCAGACTCCCACGGGCTCGGCGGCGACCGGGCGGATGGAGGAATAAATGCAATACAAGCGTATTCAGGTCAGCCCGATCGCGGGCGCGTGCGGCGCGGAAATCACGGGGGTCGACCTTTCCAAGGAGCTGGATGACGAAACCTTCGGCGAGATCAAGAAGGCCTTTACCGACCACCTGGTGATCTTCTTCCGCGACCAGAATATCAACGAGGAGCAGCACAAGGCGTTCGGCCGCCGCTTCGGCACGCTCAACATCCATCCGCGCTACCTGCCGCTGGAAGGCCATCCCGAGATCTTCCCGATCCGCAAGGACCCGGAGCACAAGGAGAATGTCGGCGGGGTCTGGCACTCCGACCTGACCCACCTGCCGGCGCCGCCGCTCGGCTCGATCCTCTATGCGCTGGAAGTGCCGCCGGTCGGCGGCGATACCATGTTCGCGAGCCAGTATCTCGCCTACGAGGCGCTGTCGGACGGCATGAAAGAGATGCTCGACGGCATGACCGCGGTGCACGACAACCGCATCCAGTCGAACAAGGTGGCTGCCGAGCGCAACGCCGCGCGGTCCAGCAAGCTGCGCCAGGATAACCAGGAGGACGAGCCGGAATGCGAGCATCCGGTCGTCATCACGCACCCGGACTCAGGCCGGAAGGCGCTGTTCGTCAACATCATCCGGACGCATCGCTTCTCCGGCATGACGGAAGACGAGAGCCGTGCGCTGATCAAATATCTCTGCGATCACGCGACGCGGCCGGAATTCACCTGCCGCTTCCGCTGGCGCAAGGGCTCGATCGCCTTCTGGGACAACCGCGCCGTGATGCATTACGCGCTGAACGACTATCACGGCCACCGGCGCTACATGAACCGCGTCACGGTCAACGGCACGCGCCCGGTCCACTGACCCGAAGCAATCGCCTTCGTGTTTGTTGCTTTAAGGCGGTGCGTCCTTCGACCAGCTCAGGATGAGGTCACTTCTTCATGGCATTGAGAAAAGCCTCATGCTGAGCGCGTCGAAGCACGCACCACGCCTGTCCCAATCGTCCATACTCCGCCGATTGCAATAGCCCGGTCCACTGACCGGGCGCCACGCGCCGCCTCATCCGGATGACGAGGCTTACGGCTTCGCTTTCGCCGCGGGCTTGCCATGCGCGATCACGCCGCAGGCGATGCGCGCCCCGCCGCCGCCGAGCGGCGGATTGTCGGCGTAGTTGTCGCCGCCCGCATGGATGACCAGCGCGTGGCCCCACAGGTCGGCGACCTTGAGGCGCGGCGCCGTCACCGCGGTATAGGCGTTGCCGCTCGCATCGAAGGCGAGCGAGGGCAGGTCGCCGAGATGCCCCTTGCCGTAGGGCCCTTCGTGATGGCCGGTATGCTGCGGGTCGAAATGCCCGCCCGCGGCGAGGCCTGCGCCCGTCTTGCCGTTCGGCCCCTTGGCGCCGCAGCTCGGGTTTTCGTGCAGGTGGAAACCGTGCTGACCGGCTTTCGCGCCCGGCAGGTGCAGGTTCGGCACCAGCAGCAGGCCTTCGGTGGAGTCGACCGCGCGGATCTTGCCGATCATCTTGCCGACGCCGGCGTTCGAGATGGCGTACATGTTGATCGTGATATCGCCCGCATAGGCGGGAAGCGCTGTCGCAACGAGGAGCGCAGCGCCCAACACTGTAATTGCTCTCAACCTCTTTCTCCTCGAGCCCTGCCGATTGGGCAGGGGATTGGGGTGCGTATGTTGCAGAATATTCCTATCCGCGGTCCGTGCAAATCCACAAGGCGCGCGGGCAACCGTGGAAACGCGCTACCGTTGTGGACGGTTCCCGCGGGCCGGACGACACCGGCCGCCGGCGCGCGTGTCGTCGCGCGCCGGTCTTCCGGAGACGGCGGCCGGACGACACCGGCCGCCGCGCGCACGCGCGTCTCGGTGTATCGCCGAAGACGCGCCTGCGCGCGGGCACGGATCACATCTTCTTCTTTGCCTTCTTCGGCATGTCCTTTCTGATCGTGCCGCAGGCGACGCGCGCGCCGCCGCCGCCGAGCGCTTTCGGCTGATCGGAATAGTTGTCGCCGCCGGCGTGGATCATCAGGGAATGGCCCCACAGATCCGCGACCTTGAGGCGGGGCGCGATCACCGCCTTTCGCGCGTCGCCCTTCTTGTCGGCGGTGAGGAAGGGCAGGTCGCCGAGATGGCCCTTGCCGTTCGGCCCTTCATGCTTGCCGGTCTTCCCCGGATCGAAATGGCCGCCCGCGGCGAGCCCGGCGCCCATCTTGCCGTTGGGGCCCTTCGCGCCGCAGCTTGCATACTGATGCACGTGGAAGCCGTGCTCGCCGGGCGTGAGCCCGGTCAGGCGCGGGACGAGCATCAGTCCCTTCTTCGTGTCGACGGCCCGGACGGTGCCGATCGATTTGCCGACACCCTTGCCGGAGATGGCGTACATCTTGACGGTGATGTCCGCCGCGTGCACGGGTACCGCGACCGCAGCGATGAGCGCTGCGCCCAACACTGTTGCCAGCTTCATACTGATTCTCCTTGAATTGGGCCCGGATCTGGGCCCCGGCGAAGCTTAGCGCCGTTCGCCGCGGAGGGTTCCTCAATTATTTTTAAGGTCGAACGGGACGGGCGCTCGGCGATCAGTAATAGCTCTTCAGCACGTCGTCGATGATGCGCTCGAGGTCTTCGACCGTGTTGCAGGTCTTGGCGAGGTGGCAGAAGACGCGGTAGCGCAGCATCTCGGAATCGCCGCTGCCCCAGAAGGTCTCCGGCTCCGGGTTGAGCCAGATGACCGACTTCGAGCGGTCGTGCAGGCGGCGCATCAGGTCGAGGCGCGGGTCGGCGTGGTTGCTGCGGCCGTCGCCGAGAATGATGATCGTCGTATGGCGGTCGACCGCGTCGATGAAGCCTTCGTCGAAATCGGCGAGCGCCTGGCCGTAGTCGGTCGGCCGGAAGCCGATCTTCTCCAGAACCTCCGGGATTGCCTGCTCGACCGGGTGGTCCTCCAGGATCGCGCTCACCTCGATCAGGTGCGAGGAAAAGGCGAAGGCGCGCAGGGTCGCGATCACTTCGTTGAGCGAGTAGAGGAAGAGCAGCAGGAACTGCGCCGCGGCGGCGACCGACTGCGAGACGTCGCAGATGACGACGATCTTCGGCCGCTCGATCTTGGTCTGTTTCCACACCGTCTCGAAGGGGATGCCGTCATGCGGCATGCTGCGGCGGAGGGTGCGGCGTACGTCCAGCACGCCGCGCTTGGTGTGCTTGCGGCGGCGGTCGTAGCGGGTCGCGAGGCGCTTGGCCATGCGGCGGACGATGCGGCGCATGCGCTCGAAGTCGCGCTGCTGGATGGCGAAGAGGCCGGTCTTGCGGAGAAACTCCTCGCGGAGCTGCTCCCCGGCGGCGCGCGCGTAGAGCTCGAACTGGCGCGCGATGTAGCGCCGCGCCTCGTCGAACAGCAGGCTGCGCCCCTGCTCCAGCCGCGCGGCGAGCGCCCGGGATGGCGCGGTGTCGCTGCCCTTGAGCGTCGCGATCAGCGTTTCCAGGTCGCGGAGCCCCATCTGGTCGAGCATGCGCCGGGTCAGCAGGCCGCGCTGGGTCGCATAGCGGATGGTGGCGGCGCCGGTGATGTTAGCCGCCTGCTCCATCGCCTGGGCCAGCGCGCCGGCGTTGCCGCGCAGCAAGAGCTGCGCCAGCGGCAGGTCGACCTCGGGCGCGCCCTCGATCGCGGCGTCTTCGGTCTGGGCACGAAACTCATCGCGGCTGAAGAACATGTCGAAGCAGTCGTCGAAGCGGCGGACCTCGTCCGACGTCTTGGCGAGCGCGGCGCACAGCGCGTCTTTCAGCAGCGTCCGGTCGTCATAGCCGACGGCGGCCACGGTCTGGTGCGCGTCGATCGCCTCGGCCGGCGAGACCTCGACCTCCATCCCCCTGAGCGCCGTCAGAAACCGTTCGAGGACTTCCTGCATTGTCCGTTCCTGGCCCGATCACCCTCTTGGGTGGGATGAACGCTCTGCGTGCTTCGACAGGCTCAGCATGAGGATTTTCTCAAGGCCATGAAAAATTTCCTTGTCCTGAGCCTGTCGAAGGACGCACGGCGTATCTGCAACCCATCGCACCCCTACGCCTGCTTCGCCTTGCGGGTGATTTCCGGGATGGTGCGCCGGACGGACTCGATATCCTGCTCGAACTTGAGCAGTACGTTGAGCGTGTCGCGCACGAGGTCGACGTCGAGCGAGTCCACGTGCATCAGCATCAGCACGCGCGCCCAATCGATCGTCTCGGAGATCGAGGGCAGCTTCTTCAGGTCCTCCTCGCGCAGCATCTGCACGAAGGCGACGAGCTGGCGCCTCAGGCTGTCTTCGATGCCGGGCACGCGGGCCGCGACGATGCGCTGCTCGAGCTTGGCGTCGGGCAGCGGGATGAAGAGGTGCAGGCAGCGGCGCTTCAGCGCGTCGCCCATCTCGCGCACGTTGTTCGAGGTCAGGAAGACGATCGGCGGGACCGTGGCCTGAATCGTGCCGATCTCGGGGATCGAGACCTGGAAGGCCGACAGGACTTCGAGCAGGAAGGCCTCGAACTCCTCGTCCGACTTGTCGATCTCGTCGATCAGCAGCACCGCGCCGTGTTCCTGGCGCAGCGCCTTCAGGAGCGGCCGCGGCTCTAGGAAACGCTCGGAGAAGAACAGGTCGCCGAAGCCGTGCAGGCGCTCCATCGCCTCGTCCAGCCCCTTCGCGCTGGCGAGCGTGTCGCCCATCTTGTCCTTCAGAAGCTGGGTGTAGAGCAGCTGCTTGCCGTATTTCCACTCGTACAGCGCCTTGGACTCGTCCAGCCCCTCGTAGCACTGCATGCGGATCAGCGGCAGGCCGAGCCATTGCGCGGTCGAGATCGCGAGCTCCGTCTTGCCGACGCCGGCCGAGCCTTCCACCAGGATCGGCTTGTTGAGGTTGCGGGCGATGAAGATCGCGGTGGCGATGCGGCGGGAGGCGATATAGCCGATCGCGCCCAGCCCCTCGATGATGCTCTCGATGGTGGCGGTCTTGCCGGCGGCGGGTTGAGCGGTCTCTTTGGGCATGTCGGTCGTCGTTTCTCGGCTGTCGTTGACGGGGCGTCCAGGGGGCGTCCAAGGGCAGCCGGAACGGGCCGCGCCGCGTTTCTAGCGCATTCCTGCGATTTCGGCCAATCGGCGGATCATTCGCCGCGCCCAGCCGTTTATTAGCTGAGACGAGACCGAGCAGCCCGAGGTGTCGATTGCCGATCTGGAGAATTGTCCCGGCGGTCCGGGAAGACGCAAGCGCGTGGCTCGATTACCGCCGCTGGACGGAAGTCATCGTCCGGGCGGAGACGGCCGCGCGGGCGCGTGTCGTCGCCGCGGCCGAGCTGAACGACCGGAGCGGGCCGACGGGCAATGAATCCCCGGCGGGCCAGGCCGGCCTCGAGGATCCAAAGCTCTATCACGTGGCCCGGCTCACTGCCGGTATTCGGCAATACGCGTCCGACCCGCGGCGGGAAGGCGTGCTCAAAGCCGAATGGGCGCGCTGACGCCGTATTCCGCACGGAGACCCCCGAGAATAACTTGAGAAAAAATTGCTGCGGCGCGATAATGCCGGTTGCACTGCACCATTGTCGCGAAAGAGAGGCGGCATGAGCGGCAGCATCGTCACGATCGCACAGCAGAAGGGCGGTTCCGGCAAGACAACGCTGGCGGCGCATATGGCCGTTGCCTGGGTGCTGGAGGCGCATCGAACGGTCGCCATCCTGGACGTGGACCCGCAGGGCAGCCTCGGGGAATGGCTGGAGCGGCGCGAGCAGCGCCTGGGCGAGGGCAACACCGGGCTCGACTTCCGCACGGCCAGCGGCTGGGGCGCCCGGCGCGAATCCCGCGCGCTCGCGCGCGACTACGACATCGTGATCGTCGACACCCCGCCGCATGCGGACGCCGCCGCGCGCAACGCCATGGAGCTGGCGGCGCTCGTCGTCGTACCGGTGCAGCCGACGCCGACCGACCTGTGGGCCACCGAGGCGACGCTCGAGCTGGCCAAGGGTGAGGGCGTGTCGGCGCTGATGGTGTTGAACCGCGTCCCGCCGCGCGCCCGCCTGACCGGCGCGATCGAGGGCGCGCTGGACGACTTCGACGTGCCGCTGGCCGCGGCGCGGCTCGGCAACCGGGTCGCCTTCGCGGAAAGCCTCGGCGCCGGCATCACGGCGCTCGAGATGCAGGCCAGCAGCCGGGCGGCCGAAGAGGTCCGCACGCTGGCGAAAGAGCTGCTGAAGTCGGCGAAGGCCGCCTGACCAACGACGTCTGAGCGATCGACTAGCCCGCAGGCTGCGGGTGGCCGCGGGTGAAGTCGTTGCGGCCGGAGCGGTCGACGCCGCGCGCCAGGATCAGCGGGCGCGTGTGATGCGCCGCGCCGGGCGAGCGCCGGTGCGCGGTCAGCGCCGCCTCGTGGTCGTAGTGGCTGGTCGCCGGCATGAAGCGGAGCGCGTAGCCGGCACGGTGGCGGGTGCCGCGGTTCGACTGCGCGCCGTGGATCGTGAAGCAGTCGAACAGCACGATCTGTCCCGGCGCCATCTCGACGTCGGTGGCGGCGGCCTCGTCGAAGCTGCCGGGCGCCAGCGTGCCCGGAATGACCAGGCCGGCCTCCTTCGATTCGTAATGCTCGCCTAGATCGCGCGCGGCATGCGAGCCCGCGATGAAGCGGAGGCAGCCGTTCTCCTTCACGCTGTCGGAGATGGCGATCCAGACGCTGGTCGTCGCGAGCGGCCGGATCGGCCAGTAGGCGCCGTCCCGGTGCCAGGGCGTCGCCGGCCCTTCGAGCGGGCGCTTGTAGAACAGGTTGCTGCCCCACAGCACGATGTCCGGGCCGATCACCTGCGCGACGATGTCGAGGATGTCGGGATGCAGCGAGAGCGGCAGCCAGGCGTCGCTCGACTTGAGCCCCTGGATGCCGCTGCCCGGCACATGCGGACACGCCATCGGCGAATCCGCGAGATGCGGATTGTCGGCGACGATCCGCTCGGTCAACGCCTGCAGCCGGGCGAGATCCGCCGCCGGCAGGCGGTAGCGCGGGACGAGGAAGCCGTCGCGGCGGAAGGCTGCGAGCTCCGCGTCGCTCAGGATCTTGCGTCCGCACGCGTCGGCGGCGGCTGTGGACATGGCGCGTCGCCTCCCGGCCACCCGCTATTCGGCCGGCGCGGGCTTCTTGCCGTAGTCCGCGTCGCTGACATGCTCGAACCAGGCGGTGCCTTCGCCCTTGTCGCTGACCTCGGACATGGCGAGATGGGTGAACAGCATGTCGGGCGCGGCGCCGTGCCAGTGGCGCGTGTTCGGCGGGATGACCGCCGTGTCGCCGGGATTGAGGATCTGCACCGCTTCGCCTTCGAGCTGGACGCGGCCGACGCCGGAGACGGCATACAGCACCTGTCCCACCGGATGGCTGTGCCAGGCCGTGCGCGCGCCGGGCGTGAAATGGACATGGGTCGCGCGCATGCGCGACGGCGCGGTGCCGACGATGACCGGGTCCTGCAGCACGACGCCGGTGAAGTTGGCGGCGGGCGCCTGCTTGGTCGGCCGCTTGCCTGCGCGATGGATCTGCATGCTTCCTCTCCTGCGATGTTCGGAATGTGGTTTCCGCCAGCATAACGCAACAAGGCGCCTGCCGCACAATAGCCGGTAAGGGATGGGGGCGCCCCCGGGATGGGGGCGCGGGCGGACTCAGATCTCCAGCACGCCGCTCCGGCGCTCGGGCCCGTCGAACGCTATCTTCCGGCGACGCCGGTCGGGCCCCACGAAATCCTGGGTGATGATGAAGGGGCGGGGCGCTTCGATGACCGCCTGCAGCCGGGCATAAAGCGCCGCCCCGGTCACCGGCTTGCTCAGGATCTCGTTGGCCCCGGCGTCGCGCGCATTCGCGATGTGGACGAGCTCGGTATGGCCGGTGCAGACGACGATCGGAAGATAGGGGTCGGGGCTATCCGGATCGGCGCGCATGAAGCGCGTAAACGCCTTGCCGTTCATCGGCTTCATGTTGAGATCGCAGATCGCGAGGTCGCAGACGTGATCGTTCAGATGATGGATCGCCGCGCGGCCGTCGGTCGCCTCGGTGATATGGGCCGGGCGAAAGCCAATGGCCTGCAGCAATTGCCGGTAGAGCTGGCGCATGAAGTCATTGTCGTCGATGACGAGAATGCGCAGACGGGAAAATTGCAGCGGCAAGCGAACGGACCAGCATTTATTATTTGCGCGGTTAAGCTGCAAACGATATGGGCTGGCGCCGCGTAGAGCAAGCGCCTTTCGCGCCGGACCCTCTACGGTGGTACGGCGCGCGCGACGACACGCTAAGTCTTCTGCTGGTCGCCCTTGAAGCCCGTGTCGTGCTTGAGGAACCACTCATGCCCCTTGAGCATGTAGTGGTAGTAGAAGATCGGCAGCCCGGTCTTCTTGATCCACCAGTTGATCCAGCGCTCCTCCGCCGGGTCGAGCGGCAGCGTCGGCGTCACCTTCCCGCCGTAGATGAACTCCGCCATGATCACCTTGCCGTACGCGGTGGTCAGCGGGCAGGAGGCGTAGCCGTCATAGGCGGGATCGAGGCGGCCGCCGGACATGGCGGCGAGCAGGTTCTGCACGACGACCGGCGCCTGCTTGCGCACCGCGGCCGCGGTCTTGGAGTTGGGCGCCGAGCAGACATCGCCGAGCGAGAAGACATTCGAGAAGCGCGTATGCTGCATGGTGTTCTGATTGACGTCGACCCAGCCGGCGTCGTTGGCGAGCGGGCTCGAGCGGACCGCGGGCGGCGGACTCTGCGGCGGCGAGACGTGCAGCATGTCGAACGTCACGTCGAAGCGGGTGCCCTGCTTGTCGCCGCCGACCACCTCGATCGTCGCGGTCTTCTTCGCGCCGTCGACGGCGACGAGGTTGTGCTGGAAATGCGTGGCGATGCCGTAGCGCGCGGCGACCTTGGTCAGCTCGCGGGCGAAGAAGGGCACGCCGAAGATCGCCGGCCCGTGCACGTAGAAGTCCAGCTTGCAGCTCGCGAGCTGGCCCTTGCGGCGCAGATAGTCGGCGGTGAGATAGGCGGCCTTCTGGGGCGCGCCGGGGCATTTGAAGGGCAGCGGCGGCTGGGTGAAGACCGCGTGGTTGCCGGGCTTCAGCCCCTGCACGCAGCGCCAGGTGTAGGGCACGTGCTCGGGCGAGTAGTTGCTGCAGACGCCGTTCGTTCCCAGCGTGGCGCGCAGCCCGTCGACCCGGTCCCAATCGAGGATGAGTCCCGCCGCGACGACCAGCCAGTCATAGGTGACCGTGTCGCCGTTTGTCAGCTCGACCGTGTTCTGGTCGGGCTTGAAGGCGCTCGCCGCCGCGCGGATCAGCGTGACGCCGCTCGGCACCAGCGTCTCGGTCCGCCGGCGCGTGTCTTCCAGCTTGTATTCGCCCGCGCCGACGAGCGTGAAGGCCGGCTGGTAATAATGCTGTTCCGACGGCTCGACGATCGCCATGTCGAGCTTGCCGCCGCGTTTGCGCAGGCTCGCGGCCACCGTGATGCCCGCCGCCCCGCCGCCGATAATCAGTATCTGATGATGCGCGTTCGCCATGATGCCCCCCGTGCCCGATTATTCTCGGATCACGGATATGGTACCGGGTCGAACGCCGGTTGGAAATCAGTTCGAGAAGATCCCCGCGAGAAAGCCGCGCGGCGGGACCGAACGCCCGCCGCGGCGGCTTATCGCCGCCAGGAACGGGCGAGGCGGTCGTTCAGCCAGGAAAACGCGGCGGCGACGGCCTTGGCCTGCTCGCGCCGGCCGCGGATCTGATAGGCGTCAACGTCGATGGCGCCCGAAGGCGTGCGCAGGACCTCGAAGCCGTTTGGCGCCTGATTCCTCTGATGCGTGCTCATTAGCGTAACTCCATCTTCCTCTCTGTTGCGCCGGGACCCCGGCGCCGAATAGCTCTAATATATTCATTCCGTTTAAATGGATAATATGATAAATTATCGTGTTACTCATGAATATTATTCACTTATAGGGGCGTAATGTCCGACGAGATGAACGCCTTCGTCCGGGTGGTCGAGAAGGGCAGCTTCGCGGCCGCGGCCCAGGATCTGGGGCTGACGCCGTCGGCGGTTTCCAAGATCGTCACGCGGATCGAGCAGCGTCTCGGCGTCCAGCTTCTGACGCGGACCACCCGGCGCATCGCGCTGACGCCGGAAGGCGAGACCTATTTCCGGCGCTGCCGCGACATCCTGGCGGCAATCGAGGCCGCCGAGGCCGAGGTCGCGTCGTCGGGCGCGAGCCTTCGGGGAAATATCCGGGTGAGCGCCAGCACCTCGGTCGGCCGGTATCAGATCGCACCGATCCTGCCGCCATTCCTGGGCCGGCACCCGGGCATCACGGTCGAGCTCGACGCCGCCGACCGCCAGATCGACCTGGTCGCCGAGAATGTCGACGTGGCGCTGCGCACCGGCCAGCTCGCCGACAGCTCCTTGGTCGCGCGCAAGGTTTCCGAGGCGCGGCGCATCATCTGCGCCAGCCCGGCCTATCTCGCGCGCCGGGGCACGCCGGCGGTGCCGGCCGAGCTGCTCGCGCATAACTGCCTGCTGGTCACGAATTTCGCCCATCTCGGCCGCTGGCCCTTCTACACGCCGGAAGGGATCAACCGCCTCGCCGTCGCGGGCGACGTGACCTCGGACAGCAGCGACGTGCTGCTCGAGCTGGCGCTCGCCGGGCATGGAATCATCCGGACCTTGGAGATGCTGGCCGCCGATCACGTGCGGGCCGGCCGCCTCGTCCCGCTGCTGACGGATGTGCATGTGGACGAGCCGACGCCGATCTGGGCGGTGACCCCGCCCGGCCGCAACCGCGTGCCGCGGGTCCGCGCCTTCCTGGATTTTCTGGTCGAGCAGCTCGGGAACGCGCCCTGGCGGCTCGATCCTCCCACGCCGGCCGGGCGCCGATTTGCGGCCGGCCGGCAATAGGCCTACGATTCCTTGACGCCACGGAGTTCGCTCCTACCAGGGCTATTGCGTCTGAGCTGGTGTGCTCGCTTGGCGGTGCGCCGAGGGGCGGCCGTGACTTTCCGAAAGAACGAGAAAGGAAAAAGGGAATGAGAAGCGTCGATCGAAAAAGGGCGTTCGCCATGGTCGCGGCAATGGTGTCGTCGGCGTCTGTCCTAATTGCGGCAAGCGGCATCGCGCCGGCGGCCGCGGAGGAAAAGCTGCAGCCGATGCAGATCCGCATCGCGTCGGATTTCACCCCGCCGCCGCATCCGGCCGGCATCGCGGAGATCTATTTCCAGGAAGAGCTGCCAAAGGTGATCCCGGGGAGCTCGCTGCGCATCTTCACCGCGGGCTCGCTCTACAATATTCCCGAGGCGGTCGAGGCGATGGGCGACGGGACGCTCGAGATGACCTGGGGCCAGTTCGGCAAGACCGCGCAAATCGACCCCGACATGCTTCTGGTGGACGGCCCGATGCTGCTCACCACGCCGGGCGCGATGAACCAGCTCGACAGCTTCGATACCTATAAGTTCCTCGTCAAGCGCATGGCGAAGGTGCATGGCGTCAAGATCTACGGCAGCTCGCATCTCAGCATGTATGTCGGCGTCGGCGCGGGCGTCCGCCTGCTCAAGCCGGCGGATTTCATCGGTAAGAAGATCCGCAGCACCGGCCCGGCCGAGAACGTCGCGCTCGAGTCATGGGGCGCCAGCGCCGTGACGATGGCGTTCGGCGACGTGCCGCCCGCGCTGGAAACCAAGGTCATCGACGGGCTCGTCACGAGCCTCGGCGGCTTCGTCAGCACGAAGGACCAGGCGCCGTATTTCACGATCGCCGGCATCAACGGCATCTCCGGCGACTATTACTGGCTCGGTGCCAGCGAGAAGTGGCTGAAGCGTTACAACAAGCGGACGCAGGATGCGCTTCAGAAGCTGATCGTCGAGAAAGTCATTCCCTTCGCGAAGGCGATCAACTGGTGCAACGACAAGCGGGTGATCGACAAATACGGCACCAAGGACCCGAGCAAGCCCGGTATCTACATTCTCACCTCGGCCGAACAGGCGGCCTTTGCCGAGAAGCTGGGCGACGCCACGACCAAGTGGGTGAAGTCGAAGACGCCGAAGGACGTGCACAAATGGGCCGACCGCTTCGTCGAGCAGGCCAGGGCCGCCTCGAAGGCGCATCCCCTGGGCACGAGCGCGCTCGAGAAGACCGACTGCTCGAAATATCAGCCCTGGTTCGACCGCTTCGTGAAGAAGAAAAAGTAGCTTCCTGAAAACCGGCCGATGCGCTGTCACCGGCGCATCGGCCACGGTTTCGGTTCACTAATTCATCAGCTTCCAGCTGCCGTCCGGCATGCGGCAGGCGGTGCCGTAGGTCTCCTGCACCCGGCCGCCGACGGTGGCTTTCGCCTGGTATTCACGGCAGTACATGCCGTTGTTCGCTTCCGCGGTGCGCACCGGCGTCACTTGGTACCGCGCGCCCTGGTTGGGATCGTTCCAGACGATCGTCTGCTGGTCGGGGACGTGCTCGAAGGTGTTGGTGAAGCAGGTCTCGTCGACGCGGTCCATGCTGTTGCCGACCTGCTGGCCGATGACGAAGCCGAGCAGCGTGCCGACCGCGGTCGCCGCGAGCTTGCCATTGCCCCTGCCGATCTGCGAGCCGGTCAGCCCGCCGACCGCGGCGCCGACCAGGCCGCCGACCGTCGGCCCGCCGAGCAGGTTGGCGCGGCAGCGGCCGCCGGTCAGGCCGGCCGGGACCGCATAGCCGCCGCCTTGCTGCGCGCGGTAGCCATGGGCCGGCGCCCAGGGCGGCGGGCCGCCCGGCCTAAAGTAACGGCCCCTTTTGCAGGTCCATTGCTCCTCATAGCCGTGCCGGCCGTATCTGTATGTGACCTTGCAGGCGCCGCGGGGGCCTCTGGCATAGGCCTCTTCCTGATGCTCGCGCCACTCGTGGCCATGACCGTGCCCATGCTCGCCGCCGCGCGCCCAGGGCGGGTCGGCCAGCGCTGGTGAAGGAATGGAAAAAGACAGCGCAATCAAGGCACTGCCTGCCGTCAGGAAAAGCCTGTTCATGATCGATCCTTGTATCCGCCAGTCCCGGGCCGTTGCGGCGGGCTGAGAGCGCCGCCCGCATCGCGGCCGCCCATTGAGCCTATGGAGCGGCGGTTAACAAGACGTTATCGGCCCCCGGCCCAGGGATCGAAGCGCCGGGACGGAGCGGGGTCAGGGTCAGGCGGTAGGGGGTCGCCAGGACCGGCGCGGGGACGCCGGCCGGTGAGGCGGCTTCCAGGAAGAGCTCGCGCGCGCGGCAAATCGGGAGCTGGAAGAGCTCGTCCAGCTCGAGCACGCGCGTCGCGACCAGCCCGGCCTGGCGCAGCCGCGCGACCGCGTCCGCGCAGGTCAGGTCGGACGGCGTCGCGCCGTCGAGCGCCGCCAGTGCGGCGGCTTCCGGGCCTTGCGCCACCACCCAGCCGTCGGTGCAGGCGAGGCGGCTGCTTTCCGGCAGGGACGGCGCGCCGTCGGGCCAGGAGAGCTGCGTCGTCCAGGCGAGCGCGTCGCGCATCGAGATATCGATATGCTGGCCTTCGCCGGTCGCGTCGCGATGGCGCAGCGCCGCCAGCACGCCGAGCGGCGAGATGTGCGAGGCCAGCAGGTCGGCGACCGAGGCGCCCGCCTTGATCGGCGCATCCGGGGCGTGGATCAGCGACATCAGGCCGCTGCGCGCCTGCACCACGGTGTCGAGCGCGGGCGACTTGGCGCCCTTGCTGCCGTAGCCCGAGACCGAGACGTAGATCAGCCGGGGATGGCGGGCGAGTGTGTCCTCGGGCCCGAAGCCCATGCGCTCCATCGCGCCTGCCTTGAGATTCTGCAGCAGCACGTCGGCCGAGGCGACCAGCCGTTCCAGCGCCGCCTGATCCTCCGCCTTGGTCAGGTCGAGGGTGATCGAGCGCTTGCCGGCGTTATAGGTCGCGAAATAGCCGCTGACGCCGCCGAAGTTGGGCGTCCATTTGCGGCCGTTCTCGCCGCCCGCCTGCTCGACCTTGATCACCTCGGCGCCGAGGTCGGCGAGATAGCGGGTGCCGAGCGGGCCTGCGGTGAACACGCCGACCTCGATCACGCGGATGCCGGCGAGCGGCAGCGCTGCGCTGCCGTCCGCCTGCGCCGGCGCCTTCTTCGGCAGCGGCGCGAGGATGCGCTCCAGATCGGTCTTGGACGGCGTCACCCGATCGGCGGCGTGCGACGGCGTGCGGCTCATTACGATGAGCGGCGCCGGGCAGATCTGCGTGCGGCCGTTGGGCAGCGCGATCTGGCGAACCGGCGGCGCGTCGGGCGCGGCCAACAGCTCTGGGATCGTCAGGATCGGGCCCACCGGGATGCCCGCGTCGTCGAAGGCGGCGACCGCGTCGTCGGTCGTCCGGCCTTGTGTCCACGCCTCGATCGCGGCGTCGACCGCGACATGGTTCGCCTGACGCGCGTTGGTGTCGACGAAGTCGGGATGCTCCTTCAGCTCCGGCCGGCCGATGAGGTCGGCGATGCGCCGCCAATGCGGCTCGGTGCTGGAACACATCAGCACCCAGCCGTCCTGCGTCCGATAGGCGTTCCACGGGCAGCACAGCGGGTGGCGCGAGCCGGCGCGCACGTCATGCGCCTTGCCGAGCTGCATATGGCCGATATAGGCGCCGGTCAGCGCCACGCTGGCGTCGAGCGCCGACAGGTCGATGCGTTGCGCCGGACCGCCGGCCTCGCGGATGCGCAGCGCGGCGGTGATGGAGGCCGCGCAGTTGACGCCGGTGAAGAACTCGACGAGCGGCGCGCCGATGAATTCCGGCGGGCCGTTCTCCGCGCCCGTGGTCGACATCATGCCGCCGATCGCCTGCAGGATCGGCTCGCCGGCGTCGTCGGGCAGCCCGTCCGCGCCCGTTGATCCGAAAGCCGAGACATCGCAGCGGATCAGCCTCGACGGGGCTGCCTCCGCTGGTGGGATGGGCGGGGACTGGATCAGCACGTCCGCGCGCGCCAGGATCTCGCGCCACTGCGCCTGCGCCTCGTCCGGGTCGTGCGAGAGCTTGAGGCGGGTCTTGCCCGCGAGCGCCAGCGGATGGCGGCGCCAGCCGTCGGGCTCCGGCGGCCTGGTCAGCGCGGGGTCCTGGACACGGAGCACAGTGGCGCCGAGCTCGCCCAACAAGGTGGCGCCGATCGCGGCGGCCAGGCGGCCCGAGCGCTCGACGACGACAATTCCCTTAAGCGCGGTCATAGCGTTTCCTCAGCGGAAGGCGGCGATGCCGGTGAGCTCGCGTCCCTGGATCAGGGTCAGGATCTCGTTGGTCGCATCGGGCACTTGCAGCATGCGGCAGTCGCGCAGCATCCGCTCCAGGCCCGTTTCGCAGGCGATGCCCATGCCGCCATGCACATGCATGGCGAGGTTGATCGCGCGCTCGCAGGCGGTCGTGGCGTAGCGCTTCGCCAGCGCGGAGATGCCGTTGGAGCGCTGGCCCCGGTCGAGTGTCTCAAGTGCCTGGTAGCAGATCAGGCGGCTCGTCACCACCGCAGTCTCGATATCGGCCAAATTCTTCTGGACGAGCTGATGGCCGGCGATCGGCTTGCCGAATTGTACCCGGATGCCGGCGTATTCGCACGCCAAATCCAATGCCCGCTGCGCGAGATGCACGGCCGCGAGGCCGCAGAGCGGGCGGTTGCCGTTCCAGGTGACCGTTAGCATCTTCGCCGCGTCGCCGCCGGCCTCGAGCAGGTTGATGCGCGGCACGCGGCAATCCTCGAACACTGCCTCGGCGAGGTGGCCCTGGCGCAGGCCCGTCGTCTCGATCTCGCGGATCTCGACGCCCTTCGCCTTCTCCGGTTCGACGATCACGC
>CAZPFL010000018.1:0-37166 GCA_964585785.1 uncultured Rhodospirillaceae bacterium | reverse complement strand
ATCGACGGCGTGCTCGGCAACCCGACGCTGGTCGCCTATTCCGCGTCCAAGGGCGGGCTGCAGCCGCTGACCCATGTCATGGGCTTCTGGCTGGCGCGCCACGGCATCCGGGTCAACTGCATCAACTCCGGCGCACTGCGCGAAAGCAAGCAAGGCATCCCCGTGCGCCTCAACCGCGACAACCGCGCCGGCGCCCCGATGAGCGCGGCCCAGCGCCACGCCACGCCGATGGCGCGGCCGGGCTTCGTCGAGGAAGCCGCCGACGTCGCGCTCTACCTCGCCAGCGACGAGGCCGCCTATGTCAACGGCAGCGTCATCACGCTGGACGGCGGGCGCAGCGGCCTGACGCCGGGGACGTTCTGAACGGGCGGCGGATCACTCCGCGGCGGCGCTGCCAACGGCCTCGGGCTCCTTGATCGACACGCGCCAGTGGATGCGGTCTTCCTCCGGCGGATAGTCGCCGGCCGCCTTGTGCACCAGGCAGCGGTTGTCCCAGATCACGATGTCGCCGACCCGCCATTGATGGCTGTACTCGGCGTCCGGCTGGATCATGCGCTGGGCCAACTCGTCGATCACCGCGTCGCTCTGCTCCGGCTCCAGGCCTTCGATGTAGAGGATCTTGCCGGGATCGAAATAGAGCGACTTCCGCCCGGTCTCGGAATGGGTGCGAATCATCGGGTGGAAGGCCGGCGCCCGGTCGCGGTCCTCCTCGTTGAGCAGCGACTGGGCCTTGCGGCGGCCGCCATAGGTGAAGGCGCCGCGCCGGCCTTCGAGCAGCGTCTTCAGCCGCGCCGGCAAGGCGTCATAGGCCATGTACATGCTGGCGAAATGCGTGTTGCCGCCCCGGCTCGGCACCGCCCGCGCGTAGAGCTGCGTCGCCTTGAACGGCACGTCGTCATAGGCGCCGTCGGTGTGGAAGCCCGCCCCGCCGCGCTTGTAGACCGCCTCGTTCAGCTTGCCGTCCGGCCCGAACTTGTTGGTCCCCAGCAGGGTCAGCTCCGGATAGTCGGGATGGCGGGTCGACTTCGACGGATGCGGCACGACGCGGCCGAAACGCCGGCTATAGCGGATGAAGTCCGGGATCTCGAGCGCCTGGTCGCGCACCACGATGACGCCGTATTTCAGCCAGGCGTCGTAGATCGGCGCGAAGCCTTCGTCATCGAGCGCCTTCACATCGACGCCGGTGACCTCGCCGCCAATGTTCGGGCCCATGGGCCGGATCTGCAGCATCGGACATCCCTCCTCCATCCGACCGCCTCCTGACGCGGACGGTCTCGCGTATCAGGCTAGTCCCGGGGGCGTTCGATGGCAAACCGCGGGCCCGCGGGAGCGCCGCCCCGGCCCCGGACGAGGCTGGCGCCCGGGCCACGAAGAACGGTATGCGCGGCACGGCGCATCCCCTAAACTGCGCGCACCATCCGCTGTTTTCTAAGGAGCCGGGGCCCGTCGATGTATTACGAGAACCTGAAGCCTCAGCTCCAGGCGGTTTTTGGCGCGCCGGTCGCGGTCGGCGCCGGGCGCATCACGATCGGCGGCAAATCCTTCCCGATCGTCGACGACGTCATCGTGCTCCAGGAAATCGACGCGCGCGACCAGGCTAAAAGCCAGGTGATCGACTCCTTCGGCCGCGAATGGCAGCACTTCTCGGACCGCCGGGCCGAGCACGACACGGAATTCGAGGACTATTTCGACCTGGTCGACCTGCCGGCGCTGACCGGCAAGACATGCGCGGATTTCGGATGCGGCATGGGGCGCTGGTCGCAAATCCTGCTGGAGAAAACCGCGATCGAGCTGCTCGTCGCCGTGGACTATTCGGATGCGATTTTCGTCGCGCGCGACAACCTGCGCCGGCACCGCAACGTGATCTTCATCAAGGCCGACCTCGAGACGCTCGCCCTCGCCCCGAAGGCGTTCGACTTCTCCTTCTGCCTCGGCGTCCTGCACCACATACCCGGCGGCATCGAGACGCCGGCGCGCAACATCGCGCGATCCTCCCGGGCGCATCTCTGCTATCTGTACTATGCCCTGGACAACCGCGGTCCCCTCTTCCGCGCCCTCTTCAGGCTCGCGAACGGCATCCGGCGCGTCCTGTCATCGATCCGCTCCGAGCCGGCGCGCCAGTTCCTGTCGCATGTCATGACGATCGTCGGGTACTACCCGTTCATCGCGATCGCCGCCTTGGCCAAGAAAGCCGGCCGCAGCAGCGCGAACCTGCCGCTCAGCTACTATGCGGGATACAGCTATGCGCGCATACGGCAGGACGCGTATGACCGCTTCTTCACCCCCGTCGAGCACCGCTTCGACCGGCGCCGGATCAAGGCGATCTTCAGCCAGCTCTATGCCGAGGTGGTCATCTCCGACAACCCGCCCTTCTGGCATTTTCTCTGCCGTTAGCGCCGCGCGTCATTTCGTGCCGCCGGAGGCGCCGCGGTCGTCGTCAGGGTCGCGATCGCGGCCCTTATCTTTGCCCTGGTCTTTGCTACGGCCCGTGTCGTGACCCCGATTCGGCGCCTGGCGCGTCGAGGGCGCGCTGCGGCGCGTATCGGGCGGGGGCGCGCGCCGGTCCGGGGACGCGCCGGCGCGCGGCGCCGGCGCCGGTGACGGGGCACGCCGCTCCTGATGCGCTGGCGGCGCCGGACGGTCGGAACGGGACCCGGAATAGGAAGACGGCGGCGCCCGTCGGTCCATATGCTGCGGCGATGGCCCGGTTCTCGGGATGCCGGACGGCCCGCTATCCCGGTGCTGTTGTGGTCGCGGTTGCGGTTGAGGCTGCGTCCGATGCGGTGGTTGTGCCCGCGGCTGTGGCTGCGCCCTCGGCTGCGGCGGATAGCTCTGACGGTGCTCCTCATGCCGCCGCCAGGGCTCCGGGCCCGGTATGGTCATGAGATAGCGCCGCCGCACGTCGAGATGGACGGATGGCGGCGGCTGCCGGGCGCGCAGCCAGCGGCCATGGTCGTTGTAGTAGAACCAGCCGTAGTCGGGCTGATAGTAAACGCCCGCGTCCGGGTAGTAATAGTAGTGGTAGGTGCCGGGCGGATAGCCGCCGAGCGGCGGCGCTCCATAGGGCGGCGCCACGCAGCCGGTCAGAAGCGCCGGCACGCATACCGCCAAACATACCGCCAAGGCGCCCGTCAGCCGCCGGCTCTTGCTTCTTCCGCGCATCCTCATTCGTCCCGTTGCATCGCCGCACTTAGCACCGCGCCGCCAATCGCGCGCTGCGCCAGATCAACCCGCCCGGCGCACGGGCGGCCGCGCCCGTCCCGACCCTAACGGTTCAAGAGGCAACCGGTTGCGGCGGTCAGCGGAAGGGCGGCTCGTCGAAGCTGCGCAGCTTCCGCGAATGAAGCTGGTCGACGCCCTGCTCGCGCAGGATGCGGATCGCTTCGAGGCCGACAAGCAGGTGCTGGCTGATCCGCTCGCGGTAGAAATTATTGGCCATGCCGCGCAGCTTGATCTCGCCGTGCAGCGGCTTGTCGGACACGCAGAGCAGCGTCCCGTAGGGAACGCGCAGGCGGAAGCCGTTGGCCGCGATGGTGCCGCTTTCCATGTCGACGGCGATCGCCCGCGATTGGCTGAAGCGGCGGTTCAGCTCGTTGTAGCGGAGCTCCCAGTTGCGGTTGTCGGTGGTGGCGACCGTCCCGGTGCGCATGCGCGTCTTCAGGTCGCGGCCGCGCAGCCCGGTGACGCAGGCCACCGCCTCCTGCAGCGCGACTTGGATCTCCGCGATCGCGGGGACCGGCACCCAGGGCGGCAGGTCCTGGTCGAGCACGTGATCCTCGCGGATATAGGCATGCGCGAGCGCGTAGTCGCCCAGCATCTGCGTCCGGCGCAGCCCGCCGCAATGGCCGATCATGATCCAGCAATGCGGCCGCAGCACCGCGAGGTGGTCGGTGATCGTGCGCGCATTCGACGGCCCGACGCCGATATTGACCAGCGTGATGCCGAGCCGGTCCGCGCGCACCAGGTGATAGGCGGGCATCTGCGGCAGATGCTCGGGCGGCGTTCCGGACGGCGCCAGCGTCGAGAGCCGGGTGTTCGGCTCGACGACGTCGCCCGGCCCGACCAGCGCCAGATATTCGTCGCCCTGCGCGATCTCCTTCCGCGCATGCGCGAGGAAAAAATCGACATACCGCTGATAGTTGGTGAACAGCACGAAACGCTGGAAATGCGTCGCGGCCGTGCCGGTGTAATGGTGGATGCGCTGCAGCGCGAGATCGACCCGCTCGGCGGTGAACAGCGCGAGCGGCAGCGGCGCGCCCGGCGGCGGCTCGTAAGCGCCGTTGGCGATCGCGTCGTCGATCAGCGCGAGGTTCGGCAAGTGGAAGATCGCGCGCATCGCCCGCGCATCCTCGACGGTGACGTCCGCGGTTGCGTCCTCGACCACGAAGGACAGCGGGATCGGGCGGTCGCTCACGCCGACATGGACGGGGATATTGTGGTGGCGGATGAGCAGCTCGATCTGCTCGCGGTAATAATCGGCGAACAGGTCGGGCCGGGTCAGCGTCGTGCCGTAGACGCCCGGATAGGGCGCCTTGCCGTAGGACAGGCCCGTCTCCGTCATCTCCTCGTCCGACGGCACCTCGATGCCGAGATAGGGGTAGCAGGCTTCGAAGGTCTGCGCTCCGGTGCGCTCGCCCGCGACGAAGCGCGCGAAGCGGTCGCGGATCCGCTTCGCGCCGGTCTCGTAGACCGTGGCGATCTGCCTGACCGCCGCATCGGTGTCGGTGAATGCCTTTAGACTGCGGATTTTGCCGTGACCACTGCCGGGCATGGCGCTTTCTCGCTCAAACGCCCGGGCCGCGTCAATCACAATGCGCGCGCGATCCTAGCCGGGCGATTCCCGCCACGGACAGGCGTCGTGCATCCGCTCGTAATTGCCGTCGAGCACCTGCACCGGCGCGCGCCGCATCTCCGCCGCTGGCGCGGCATGCGCGGGCGGCGCCTCGTGCGCCGGCGGCGCGTCGCCGCCGACCAGCGACTCGAACAATCCGCGATGGCCCCAGAAGCTCGCGGGGTTCTTCAACTCGGACACCTGCCAGGTGGCGTCGTCGACCTCGCGCCCGCCCCAGCCGTATTCCAGCAGGATGTCGGACGGGGTGCGCATGTAGAAGGAGGTGATCAGGTCGTTCGGATGGCGGCCCAGCGTCACCGCGATCCGGTCCTGCGCGCCGAGCGCGATGTCGTAGCCCTGCCCGACATCGTCGAAAGAATACAGCTCGATCATCAGATGATGCATGGCGCTGCGGTCGCCCTCGAACATCGCCAGGCTGTGATGCCGCGGGTTGACGTGCATGAAATAAACGCGCGGCGGCCCGCCGATATAGTCGCTGATGCGGAATCCCAGCAAATCGCGATAAAAGCCCAGCGCCGCGTCGATGTCCGGCACCATCATCGCCGCATGGCCCATGCCGAGCGCGCCGGTGCGGAAGCCGGAAATGCTGCGGCCGGGCCGGAATGGCGCGTCGGCGCGCGCCGCGCCGTGGAAGGCCTCGAGCCGGTTGCCCGCCGGGTCCGAAAACGAGATCAGCCCGCCGACGCAGCGTTGCCCGGCGAGCGACGCGGGTTCCGCGCGCACCGCCACGCCGGCCGCTTCCAGCCGCGCCGCGAGCGCGTCCAGCGCCGCGGCGTCCGCGACCTCCCAGCCGAAATATTTCGCGCCCTCGGGCATCGCGCTGTCGATGAAAAGCCGCTGCTTGCGATCGTCCATGCGGAACGCCCGCATGCCGCCGCCGCGATCCACCGCCTGCATGCCGAGCCAGCCCGTCGCGAAGTCGGACCATGCATCGGCCTTCGCCGTGCCGATCCCAAGATAGCCGAGAGCCTGAATCTCCATCCGTCGCGTCCTCCCAATTGGCGCTTTTTTGTGATTCTAGCACGCCGCGCGAAACAGCGCGTGCGGCATTTGCATGCAGACCGCGCACCATCCCGAGTCAATCTCGGCCCCGGGCTCAAGATAACCAGAAAACGTGATTTTTGCCGATTTAGGGCGACTTTGCGGCCATTCGTTCAGTCTCTTTCGCGAGCTGATCGATGTTCCCTCCGGAGGCATGGCCCTGATCGTTCTCGAACCGGGCGATGGCTGCTTTCGTCTTGGGACCGAGCTGCCCGTCGACCGGGCCCGGCGCATAGCCTAGCCGCGTCAGATCCCGCTGGATGTCCGCGACCGACTGCGAATATCCCCTCGACGCAACCTCGGTGCCCGACTTCGCCGGGCCGCTGGCGTTGCGCCAAAGCGGCTTGCCCAGATTGATCTTGTCGGGCGACGTCAGCCCGCCGATCGCGGCGCCGAGGCCGGTTCCGAGGAGCGTGCCGCCGATGACGCTCCAGCCGGTGACGGCACCCAAAACCGCGCCGCTGGCGGCGCCGATGCCGCCGCCGGTCAAGGCCCGGTCCTGGGGCGTCGAGCCGCAGGCAGCCAAAAAGAGCGGGATCGCGCAAATGGAAATAAATTTTTTGGGTCCAGTCATTGCCAAGTCTCTCTGTCGAAACGCCTGTCCGCCGACGTCATTTCGGGGATAGTTCTTCCCTCAGCTTCTGAATTCGCGCCTCGAGCCGCAGCCTGAGCGCGGCATCCGTGAGCGCATCGCCAGGCCGCGTCCCCTGCGACCCGATCGCCGGATTTTCACGCACCGTCGAGCCCAACACGCGCATTTGAACTTTCGCCCGATCGCCCGTTTGGCCGCGCGGCAGCCGGGCGATCTGCTGCGGACGCGCCGTCTCTGCCGCGGCCACCGCCGCCCCCTCGCCCGGCCCGGCCAAGGGCAGCGATCCCATCGGCGAAAAACGAATCGCGGCAAAGGTCAGGACCGCGACGACGCAGAGGGTATGGGCGATCGCCGCTCGCCGCGGCGCGAGCAGCCGACACGCGGCCTGGCCCTGATCGAGACACCGCCTTGCCCATGACCTTGCCGATGCGCCAATCCGCTGCTTCGCCTGCGGCCATGCGGTCCACTGCCAAGACGATTGCCAAGGCGATCGCCGTGCCGTCTTCTTCAGCCGGTCGAGCTTGGCGCGCCAACGCCGGTTGCAGGCCTCCAGCGCCGATCGATGCGCGGCGTCCCATTTCTGCCGGGCCGCATTCATCCGCTGCCGCTCGCGCGCGCGCCACACCATCGCGGCGTTCCAGACCGCCGCCCGGCTCCGCCGTTGCCCGGCGGCGTCCGACCGTGCGAGCGCTTTTTGGGCGTCCCGTTCCGCCTGCCTGAGCTTCTTCTCGGTTTCCGCCTGCCATGCCGCATGCGCGGCGGCCAAGCTCGCCATGAGCTCTTCCGCGAAACGCTTCTTCGCCGCGGACAGCTGGGCCGCCAGCTCGGCCGCGTGACGCGCCCCGATCGCTTCATACTGCGCGCAGAATTCCGCTTTCAGCGACTCCTCGACCCGCCGCACCGCACCTTCCCGCTCGCCGTCGGCGACACGCACCGCTTCCCGCGCATCCTTCAGCTCGGTCGCGAGCCTGTTGATTTGCGCGCCGACATCCTGCCGCGCGCGACTTTCGGCTTCCTCGCATCGCGCCGTGAGCTCGGCGGCGTGCCCACGGCGGATCGCATCGATGCGCCGGGCGAAATCCTTCCGCAAGCTGTCCTCGACGGCACGAATGGCATTCGCATCCCCGTCGCGCATGGCGAGCGCGGCGCGGGCTTCGTCGAGATCCTTCCTGAGCGATTCGATTTCGTCGGTGACCGCCTGCCGCGCCTGCGCCTCCGCCTGTTCGAAATTGGCCGCGAGCGCCGCCGCGTGACATCGGCGCATGGCCTCGACCCGCTGGGCGTATTCGTCCCGCAGCGACTCCCGGACCTCGCGTATCGCGGCTTCGCGCGCCGCTTCGGCCCCGCGCACCGCCTCTTCGGCGATCTTCATGCCGGTGGTCAAGGCGTCGAGCTGCTGTTTCGGCGCCTCCGCAGCCGGCGGCTGCGCTTCCTTCGCGGCCTTTTCGGCGCGCGCCGCCGCGAGAACGGCGGTCGTCCGCTCCGATCTCAGCTGCTGGTTCTCGGCCTCGAGCGCCGTCGCCTTGTCTTCCGCGCGCTTTGCCCGGCGGCGCCAGGATTCGGACGCATCCGTTGAAGAACGTCCGTCAGTCGCATCAGGCTGAGGCATTTCGGAGGGAGTCGCTCGATTCTCGATAGCGGCACGCAGGCTCATAACGCTCAGCGTGTGAAATTCTGCGCTACGTCCGCAATGGCGGAGTCGAGTTACCTACAAGGTAAAATGCCCCCCAAAAGCGTAGCGTCGCGGCTTCGCGCCGTGCGCCGACGGGCGATCAGCCCCGCGCGATGATGTTGGAGTACTGGTCCACGCTGGCGACGATTCCGGCGGCCGCGAAGACATCCTCGAGCAGCCAGAAGAACGGACCGCGCGGCACGCCGTCCTTGCCCTGCGGCTTCGGCAGCGTCTTGCCGGTCAGCCGCGTGTACATGCGCGCCGCGTGTTGCGCGATCAGCAGCGACGGGTCGTCCGGCTTGCGGACGACGACGGGCTTGTCCGGCTCTTCGAGCGCGTCGGCGGCGGCCGCCATGGGCTCGAGCAGGTGCGCCAGCTCATCGATCAGCGCGTCGAAGTCGGTGTTCGGTAGGCCGACGTTGCGCGTGCGCTTCTTCAGCGCCTCGCGGGCGGGGTCCGACAGGTTCGCCCATCCCTCGCGGAAGTCGTAGAAGAGCCAATGCGTCTCGCGCAGCTCCTTCGCCGCGACGAGCCGTTCCTCGCTCACTTCCTCGGGCTCGGGCTGCTCGGATTCCGACGGCTCCGGGCCCTTCAACGCGGCCCGCTGGATGACGTAGAGCAGCCCCGTGACCGCGCGGCTGACGTCGCCCTTGCGCTCGGGCAGCACCGGAAGCCGCCGCACGGCCTCTTCGATCCTCTTTTCATCGATTATGCCGGCCACCATGACACGACCTCTTGCCCCGACTAGTCCGCTCATGCCGCAAACATCCAACACTTCAGCCCAAACCTATGAAAAATCACTTAAATGCGGCGATTGTGTGTAAATTGTTGAGCGGGCGCGGGATTTCCCGGCGGGCGGCGCCGATCGCACGTTGCCGGTCCTTGACGGCCACGGTATCGACGCCTTGTGACAAAGCTTTGGGAAAGCCGTAGGCTCGTGCCGTGGATCGCATCGAGTCCTTCCTCGAGCCGGGAGAGAGGCTTCTCTGGCACGGCCGGCCGGACGCTAACAGGCTGGTCCGGCGGCAGTATGGCTGGTGCTTCCTCGCCGGCGCCTTTTTTGGCCTTTCGCTGATCTGGACATGGGATTCCTGGCGGCGCGGGACGGTCATCAGCGTCTTCGTCGGGCTGTTGATCGTGGTGGCGGGCCTCGCCGTCGTCTTCGCCAAGGGCCGGGAGATCCTGGAGGCGCGCAGCACGCGCTACCTGGTTACCAGCCGGCGCGCCGTGGTCCTGAGGGGCCGGCGCGCCCGTGTCGTGGCCACCTTCGGCCCGCGCGACATCGGCGCGGTCGAGGTCAAGCCGTTCGATGACGGCAGCGGCGACGTGCTGTTCAGCCGTCAGCCCCGGCCGCGCGGCTACCGCGGCCTCGACAGCCGGGACGGCGGCTTCTACGGCGTGGCGCAGCCCGAACAGGCGCGGCGCGCGCTGGAGACGCTCGCGCACGGCGCCTGAGCGAGCCCGACAATCGCGCTTGGCGCGGCCCGTCCGATGCGGCATCCTGCCGGCGTCCGACGACCGGAGCGACGGAGCCGCACGCGATGCCCGATCTCGACCGCCGCCTCAACGCCTACCGCGACGACCTCGCCGACAGCCGCCTCGAGGGCACGGTGACGGCCGCCCGTTTCGTCGACGGCGCGGACCGCCGGGTGGCACTAGGCGTGGCGCCGCTCCGCAAGGCGCCCGCCCCCGGCACGCAGCTCGTCTCGGAGCTCTTGTTCGGCGAGCGCGTGCGCGTGTTCGAGGACAAGGACGGCGTCGCCTGGGTGCAGAACGCGACCGACGGCTATGTCGGCTACACCGACAGCGCCGCGCTGTCGGACCGCCTGCACGCGCCGACGCATGTCGTCTCGGCGATCCTGAGCTGCCTTTACCCCGAGCCCGCGATCCGCGCGCCGAGCCAGGGCATCCTGCCGATGGGCGCCGGCGTCGCCGTGACCGGCAGCAAGGGCCGTTACGCCGAGCTGGCGACCGGCGGCTGGGTGCCGCTGCAACATCTCGCCGAGGCGGACGCCTTCGAAAGCGACTTCATCGAAGTGGCACAACGCCTGACCGGCGCGCCCTATGTCTGGGGCGGCCGCTCGGCGCTCGGGCTCGACTGCTCGGCGCTGGTGCAGCTCGCGCTCGCGCGCTGCGGCGTGGCGGCGCCGCGCGACAGCGACATGCAGGAAACCGGCCTCGGCAAGCCCGTCGCCTTCGACGGCGACGCCTCGGCGCTCCGCCGCGGCGACATCGTCTTCTGGAAAGGCCATGTCGGCATCTTCATCGCGCCCGAGCGCTTCCTGCACGCCAACGCGCGCGACATGGCCGTCGCTGCCGCGCCCTTCGCCGAGGTCGTGCGCTATATCGAGGACGCGGAGAAGCAGACGGTGTCGTCAGTCCGGCGGCTTTGATGCGCCCTCTTACCGCACCCGCTTGGTTTTGAAGTCCGGCTTGCGCTTCTCGCGGAAGGCGTTGCGCCCTTCCCAGGACTCGTCCGTGCCGTAGAACAGCGCCAGCGCCTCGAAGCCGAGCGCGCCGATGCCGCGGATGTTGTCGCTGTCCGCGTTGAAGCTGCGCTTGGCGATGGCGATCGCGGTCGGGCTGCGCTCGGCGAGCTCGGCGCACCAGGCGTCGACCTCGGCGTCGAGTTGGTCGTTCGGTACGACCTTGTTGACCAGGCCCATGCGCTCGGCCTCCTGCGCGGAATATCGGCGGCAGAAATACCACATCTCGCGCGCCTTCTTCTCGCCGATGCACCGCGAGAGATAGGCGGTGCCGAAGCCGGGATCGACCGAGCCGACCTTGGGGCCGACCTGGCCGAACACCGCGTTCTCGGCGGCGATGGTGATGTCGCAGATCGTCGCCAGCACGTTGCCGCCGCCGATCGCGTAGCCGCGCACCTTGGCGATCACCGGCACCGGCACGTCGCGCATGGCGGCGTGGATCTCCTCGACCGGCACCTTGACCGTGCCGCGGCCCTGGCGCGCGCCAGACGCCTTGTCGGCCTGGTCGCCGCCGGTGCAGAAGGCCCGGTCCCCGGCGCCGGTGAGCACGACCGCGCAGTTGTCGCGGTTCCAGCCGCCGAGCTTGATCGCGTCGATCAGCTCGTAATAGGTCGGCGCGCGCAACGCGTTGTAGCGGTCGGGACGGTTGATCGTGATGGTCGCGACGCGGTTCTTTTCCTCGAACAGGATATCCTGATAGTCCATTGACGTTTCCTACTTGTTCCTGGGTCGGCGTCGGTGGCCGGTTACGTCCGGCCACCGCCTCCGAAAGACCGGCGCGCTGCGACACGCATTCCGGCGGCCGGGGCGGATGCCCAATCTATCCGCTGGCGGCCCGCACCGGCAAATCTGCGGCAGTCCGACGCAGCGCCGATATGGGATTTCTCTTGGCGGATATCGGCTGCATGCGGGATAACCCGACGACAGCGAAGGCCCGCCGGATATTCGGCGCGCCGCCACGGAACTGGGAGACTGTGATGACATTGCGAAGCAACTGCGTGACGTTCGCCGCCGGTCTGGCGCTGATGATCGCCTCGGGCGCGGCGCTGGCCGCGGAAGGCAATGCCGAGAACGGCAAGAAGCTGTTTTTCAGTAGCGCGCAATGCAAGATCTGCCATTCCGACAAAAAGGGCGTGAAGCGGGTCGGGCCGTCGCTGTTCGGCGTGTACGGGCGGAAATGCGGCGCGAGCACGAAGCAGCATTATTCGAGCAATTACCAGGCCGCTTGCGCCAAGACCCACTGGGTCTGGGACGAAAAGACCCTCGACCCGTATCTCAAAGACCCGAGCGCCTATATTTCGAGCCTGTCGGGCAAGAACATGCGCTCGCCGATGACGCGCCAGACGGCGAAGCCGCAGGACCGCGCCGATATAATTGCTTTCCTCAAGACGCTGAAGTAGCCGGCCCCGCGGCGAGCTCGATTCGCTCGCCGTCCCACCGGCGCAGCAGCAGCCAGGCCCCGACGCCGCCGAGGAACGACAGCGCCGCCATGACGTAATAGGCGTCGCCCCCGAAGGCGGCGTAGACCGGGCCGACGAGCAGGATCGCCAGCGCCGTCGCCGCGCCCGTCCCGATCGTCGCGTACAGGCTCTGCACGGTCGCGGAAAAGCCCGGCGGCGCCGCGCGGGCGACGAAGCTCATCCCGGCGAGATGCGCCGCGCCGAAGGTCAGCGCGTGCAGCCACTGCACGGCGAACAGGACGGCCGGCTCGGTGCTGAGCGCGAGCACCGTCCAGCGCAGCACGCCGCCCGCCGCCGCCAGCAGCATCGCATGGCCCGGCCGTACCCGGCGCATAAAGGCGCCGCCGACCCAGAACAGCAGGATCTCGGCGATCACCCCCTCGGCCCACAGCATGCCGATGACGCGGTCGCTGATCCCGGCCTGGCGCCAGTGGATCGTGCCGAAGGCGTAGAGCACCGCGTGGCTGCTCGCGAGCAGCCCGATCGCGGCGAGAAACAGCAGCATGACGCGATGGCGGGCAAGCTGCCGGAAGGCGCCGCGCCGGCGCGGGAACAGCTCGGACCGCGTGTCCGGCAGGCAGGCCGCGACGGCGATCGAAACGCAGACGCCCGCGTTGATCGCCCACAGGATCGCGTCGGCCTGCCAAATGCCGAGCAAGGCGCCGCCGAGATAGGAGGCGAGGATGAAGGATACCGAGCCCCACAGGCGCACGCGCCCGTAATCGACCTCGCCCCGCGCCGCATGCAGCATGGTCAGGCTCTCGGTCACCGGCATGATCGCGCTGAAGAACACCGCGGTGCCGGCGGCGATCGCCAGCAGCGGCCAGAAGCCGTACGCGAAGTGGTACGCGCCGTAGCAGGCGAGCAGCCCGCTGGTCAGCACGACCAGGAGGATCTTCATCTCGCCGCGACGGTCCGCCAGCATCGCGAGAGCCGGAGTCGTGCCGACCGTGATCCAGCGCCCGACCGACAGGATGATGCCGATCTCGACGGGCCCTAGTCCGCGCGCCTGCAGCCAAACCGGCCAATAGGGCAGCGCAATCCCGATCACGACGAAATGCGCGAAATAGAAAGCGGCCAGGCGAAGCGACAGCGCCGCCGGGCGGCCCGATGACGTCGCGCTCATCGCCGCCCTGCCCCTCCGCCATTCGACACGACGCCGTGATGCGAACCGCCCATCCCTGTCCCGCCGGCTCCCGAAAGCGCGCGGCTATCCGCGCCCGCGCGGATCAAACAGCAGCCGGCCCTCGGCGGTAAAGGGCTTTCTTTTTTCGCCGGCGACGGCCCGCCAATAGGGTCGAATTGTGCTCCACGTGAATTTGAGCCACGCTCAATTCATAGGTGAGGTTTCATACATAATTCCCATGCAAGAGGAGCAAGTGAGGAAATGTCTCGTGTAACGATAACGGCCACTGCACTACTCGGAATGGCTTTCGCCGGCGGCTGGGGCGGCGCGGCGGTGGCCGCGGAAAAACCCGTCCACGGCGGCATTCTCAACTTCGTCGTCGCCAGCACCGCGCCGTCCTACGACGCGCATATGGAAGACACCTTCGGCGTCATCCATCCGATCCGTCCCTTCTACAGCCTGCTGATCAAGGCAAACCCCGACAATCTGCAGGATCCGACCGACTTCGTCTGCGACCTGTGCGAAGGCAAGTGGGTCGAATCCCCGGACCACATGTCCTACACCTTCAAGATCCGCGAGAACGTGAAGTTCCACGACGGCACGCCGCTGACGGCGGCCGACATCAAGGCGTCGCTCGACAAGATCATCTTCCCGCCCGAAGGCGTGCCGAGCCTGCGCAAGTCCTGGTATAGCCAGATCGCCTCGGTCGAGACGCCCGAGAAATACAAGCTCGTCATCAAGATGAAGCGGCCCCTGCCGGCAATCATCCCGGCGCTGGCCTCGCCGTTCAACTTCATCTACTCGAAGAAGGACCTCGACACGCACGGCTACAAGTGGAACATGCGCCACGTCAACGGCACGGGCGCCTTCATGTTCGTGCAGGAGCAGCCGGGCGCCTTCATCGAGGGCAAGCGGAACCCCAACTACTTCATCAAGGGGCTCCCCTATCTGGACGGCTTCAAGGCGATCCAGGCGCCGAAGATGTCGGTCCGCATGCAGGCGATCCGCGGTAACCGGGCGGGCATCGAGTTTCGCGGCTTCCCGCCCAAGGCGCGCGACGACCTCGTGCGCGCGCTCGGCAACAAGGTGCGCGTCCAGGAAAGCAACTGGAACGTCCTGTTCGGTGTGTCTCCGAACCAGAAGAAGAAGGAATTCCAGGACGTCCGCGTGCGCCAGGCGCTCGGCTATGCGCTCGACCGCTACGGCACGGCGGCAGAGATTTCGCGGATCGCCATCACCAAATATGTCGGCGGGCTCGTCTTTCCGGGCCATCCGCTGGAGGCCAAGAAGGACTGGCTGGCCAAGATGCCGGGCTACAGCCACGACATGAAAGCGTCCCGTGCCAAGGCGGTGGCGCTTCTCAAGGAGGCCGGCTACCCCCACCTGAAGTTCAGCCTGTGGAACCGCGCGGTCGACCAGCCCTACAAGATCCTCGGCACCTGGTATGTCGACCAGTGGCGCAAGGTGGGCCTGGATGCGGACCAGAAGGTCCTGCCGTCGGGCCCGTGGTATGCCGGCTTGCGTCAGACCCGGGACTTCGACGTCGGCGTCACGCCGAACGCCCAGACCATCGTCAACCCGACCATCGACACGTCGAAATACACCTCGACGGCGGGCGACAACTATTCCAACACGCCCAACAAGAAGTCGGACGAGCTCTACTATGCGATGCTCTACGAGACCGATCCGGCGAAGCAGTACGAGAAGATGCGCGCCTACGAGAAGTTCGTCCTGCTCGACGGGGCGGAGTACATTCCGGCGTTCTGGTGGTACCGCATCACGGTCCAGCGCTCCTACGTCAAGGGCTGGAGCATCGGACCGAGCCACTACGTGAACCAGGGACTGGAACGCGTCTGGATCGACCCGAAGCTCGAATAGGCGCCCGGGACCGACGGTCTTTGCAGCCGGCAGGGGGCCACGCTCCCTGCCGGCCTTTCTTTTTCAGCACCGCGGCGCGGGCGCCCGCGTCCTTTTGCGCTTTGACAAGCCGTGCGGCTTCTCCTTAAGGCTGTCAGCGCGCATGACGGTCGTATTGGACAAGGTGCAGGGCTGGGTTGCCGCGCCGGCGGCGCGGAAGCGCGTCGATCGGGCGGCCTACGCCGCCATCGTCGCGCTCGGGCTCCTGCTGTTCTGGATCTCCGAGCGCCATCCGGCGATGGCGCCGGTCTGGGCGCCCTGGGATTTTTCGCCCGCGGTCTATCTGGCGACGGCGCTGACGCTCTTCTGGTTCGTCCGCGGCCTCCTGCGCACCGCCGCCGCGGCGCGGCCGCCGGCCTGGCGCTGTTTCCTCTTCTTGCTGGGCCTTGCCGCGATCTACGGCGTGCTGCAGACCCGTTTCGAATACTGGTCGCAGCACATGTTCTTCCTGAACCGCATCCAGCATGTGGTGATGCATCACTTCGGCCCCTTCCTGGTCGCGCTCGGCGCCGCGGGCGCGACGATCAAGACCGGCATGCCGGCCTGGGCGCGGCGGCTGACCGAGCGCCGCGCGGTGACCGGCACGCTGCGCGTCCTGCAGCAGCCGGTGCTCGCGGCCTTCCTGTTCGTCGGCTCCTTCTTCTTCTGGCTCATTCCGGACGTCCATTTCCGCGCCATGATCGACCCGAACCTCTACGCCCTGATGAACTGGACCATGGTCCTGGACGGGCTGCTGTTCTGGTCGCTGGTGCTGGACACCCGCCCGAAGCCGCCCGCGCGCGTCGGTTTCGGCACGCGCGCGGTGCTCGCCATCGTGGTCATGTTCCCGCAGATCATTCTCGGCGCCGTGGTCGCGCTCTGGCAGTACGACCTCTACCCCTACTACGCGATCTGCGGCCGGATCTTCCCCAGCGTGAGCGCGCTCAACGATCAGCATATCGGCGGCGTCATTATCTGGATTCCGCCCGCCATGATGAGCGTCGCCGCCGCGTTGCTGGTGCTCGTCGCCCTGAGAATTCACGAAGAATCCCTGGAGGAAACCGATGAAGATGCAGCCTACCTTGCCGCCCTCGCCCGCCGCTGGACCGGGCGCTAAGCCGCGCGGCATGCTCCGCCCGATCCTCCTGGGCCTGGCCGGCCTGCTCGCCGCCGGAATTGCCGCCGAGGCGGCACAGTCCGGCGTCACGGTCGACGCCCCCTGGGTGCGCTTCGTGATGAAGGGCCGGCCCGCCGCGGGCTATTTCACGCTCAGAAATGACTCGGACCAGGACCGTACCCTGGTTTCCGCCTCTTCACCCGCCTGCGCGAGCGTCATGCTCCACCGCTCCGTGCTCAGGAGCGGCCTCGAAAAGATGGTGATGGTCACGGACATCACCGTTCCGCCGCATGGCAGCCTGGCGTTCTCCCCCGGCAGCTACCATCTCATGTGCATGAAGCCCTCGCCCCAGGTCCGTCCGGGCAAGTCGATCGCCGTCACGCTGCACTTCAAGGACGGCGGGACCGCGGAAGCGCAGTTCGCCGTGCGCGGCGCGACCGGGCGCTGAGGCGGGTCATACCAACCGCAGCAGCCGGGTCAGCAGGCCGGGCGGATTCGCCTCTTCGACAAGCTGCTTGAGATCGGACGTCGCCCCGGCGATGTCCGGTTTCGCCGTCGCCAGCGAGGAGATCAGGATGCGCGCGGCGCCGGTGCCGTCGAAGACATAGATCGCCGAGCTGTGCGTCACTTCGTATGGGTGGTCCTTCGTCGCGGGGGTCACCGAAAAGACGAGGCGGTAGCGTCGCGCGAAGGCCGCGACCTGGTCCGGCGTGCCGCGCAGTCCGTCGACCTGCGGCGCGAAATTCTTGACGTATTCCGCCAGCACCGGGAGCGTATCGCGATGCGGGTCGACGCTGACGAAGAGCACCCGCACATGCTGCGCGGCCGGACCGAGCCGCTTGAGGATATCGGCGACATTGGACAGCGTGAGGGGGCACACGTCCGGACAGAAGGTGTAGCCGAAATAGAGCATCACGATCTGTCCGCGATAGTCGGCGGCGGTCACCGGCTTCCGGTCCCGCGCCCGCGTCAGATTGAACTTGAGCGCCGGCGAGCTGCCGGACACGTCGATCGAATGCCATTTGGCCTGGCCCTCGCAACCGCCAAGCCAGACGGCGCCGAGGGCCGAGGCCACGAGCCCGATGGCGCCGCGCCGCGTCATCATCGGCCGCCGTAAGGGTGCGGCCCTTTGGACGCCCTCAGAAGCCCGCAAGGGCATGATGCGATTGAAAAAAGTGAAACAGGACCGCGAGAACCAGAACCGTGCAGAAGACGAAGGCGGCGACGCTGGCGAGCGTCAGCGCGAAGATCCGGTTCCGTTGCTGCGGCACCTCCTTGATCTGGGGAATCGGCCGCCGCGTACCCGGATCTGAGATGGTCGGTTCGCGTCGCTCGTTCTCTGGTGTCGGCATCGCGGTCGCCCTCCCGATCGAAGTGGTCTCAAGAAATGGCGGTTTCCGCCGCAGTTTCCGCCATGGAGGTGCTTCGTAGCGTCGGCCCCACCCTAACGCCGGGCCAAAACCCATTGCAAACCCCACGGCCGCTTTGTCGTGCGGCCGATGGACGCAAGGAAATCCGCGGCGCGCGCCCGGCGTCGGCGGCATTTCGAGCCGCCGGCAGCCCGGCCGCCCCTACCGGAAATACTGCGGAAACGCCGTCTTCAGGTTGGCCGCGATGCGGTCGCGCACCGGGCGGTCGAGCGGCGGCGGCTCGAAGCGGAGCCCGGTCACCTGCTCGAACAGCGCGATGTACTTGCCGCTGAATTCCAGCAGCGTCTCCGGCGGGATGTCGGGGATCGGCTCCTTGTAGGGATCGCAGCGCGCGGCGATCCAGAGGCGGAGAAACTCCTTGTCGAGATTCTCCGGCTCCTCGCCCGCCGCGTGGCGCGCGGCGTAGCTGTCCGCCTTCCAGTAGCGGCTCGAATCGGGGGTGTGGATCTCGTCGCCGAGGGTCAGCCGCCCGTCCGGGTCGATGCCGAACTCATATTTCGTGTCGACCAGGATCAGACCGTTCTTGGCCGCGATCTCCCGCCCGCGGGCGAACAGCGCCAGGCTGACGCGCGCCAGCTCGTCCCAGCGCGCCTGGCTCAGCATGCCCTTGGCGACGATCTCGGCCGGCGTGATCGGCACGTCATGCGCGCCGAGCGCGCCCTTGGTCGTCGGCGTCAGGATCGTCGCGGGCAGTTTCGCGTTCTTGACCAGCCCGTCCGGGAAGTCGATGCCGTAGAGCCGCCGCTCGCCGCGCTTGTACATCGGCCAGATGCTGGTGTCGGTCGAGCCGGTGATGTAGTCGCGCACCACCATCTCAACCGGCAGCATGTCGAGCCGCCGCGCCACGATGACGTTGGGATCGACATAGTCGATCACGTGGTTGGGGCAGATGTCGCGCGTCGCGTCGAACCAGAAGCGCGCGGTCTGCGTCAGCACCTGGCCCTTGAACGGCACGGCCGCCAGCACGTAGTCGAAGGCCGACTGCCGGTCGGTCGCGATCATCACCCGCCGGCCATCGGGCAGGTCGTAGGATTCGCGCACCTTGCCGGTCTGATGGCCGGGCAGCTCGGGGAAAAAGGCGTCGGTCAGGCAGGCGTCCGCGATGCGGCGCGGGTCCTGGCGCAGGGCGGCGAAGATGTCGGTCATCGGGTCCGTCGCAGGCTCGGATTTGGAAGCCGGACTATAGAAGCGCAGGGCGGGCGTGCGAACAGAAAAGAATAGCTTCGCGCCACCCCTCTCCCCGGTGTACCGCGTTTCTCCGATCGACTAAGCTGGGCGCTTGCCGATCCCGGTCCATCGCCCGAGCCCGCAGGTCAGCCCTTCCGTGAAGAAATATTCGATCATCAGCCTGATCCGCAACGCGATCGACTATCACAAGGGCTGGGAGCGGGCGTGGCGCAGCCCGACGCCGCAGCCGGAATACGATGTCGTGATCGTCGGCGGCGGCGGGCACGGCCTGGCGACGGCCTACTATCTCGCCAAGGAGCACGGCGTCGCCCGCGTCGCGGTGCTGGAGCGCGGCTGGATCGGCGGCGGCAACACCGGGCGCAACACCACGATCATCCGCGCCAACTACCTGCAGGACGAGAGCACCGCGCTCTACGGCCACGCGCTGAAACTGTGGGACGGGCTGAGCCAGGACCTCAACTTCAACGTCATGTACAGCCGGCGCGGCGTGCTCACCCTCGCCCATACCGAGCACGAGCTGATGGAGTTCCAGCGCCGCCACGCGGCCAACCGGCTGAACGGCATCGCGCTGGAGTTCCTGACGCCGCAGCAATGCCGGGACTTCTGCCCGATCCTCGACGTCTCGCCGGGGGCGCGCTATCCGGTCAAGGGCGGCAGCCTGCAGCGCGAGGGCGGCACCGCGCGGCACGACGCGGTCGCCTGGGGCTATGCGCGGGCGGCGGACGCGCGCGGCGTCGACATCATCCAGAACTGCGAGGTCACCGGCTTCCGCATCAACGGCGGGCGAATCGAGGGCGTCGAGACCAGCCAGGGCTATATCCGCGCGCGCAAGGTCGGCTGCGTCGCCGCCGGGCATTCCTCGGTGCTGGCCGCGATGGCCGGGTTGCGCCTGCCGATCGAGAGCCACCCGCTGCAGGCGCTGGTCTCCGAGCCGCTCAAGCCGGTGCTCGACACGGTCGTCATGTCGAACGCGGTGCACGTCTATGTCAGCCAGTCGGACAAGGGCGAGCTGGTGATCGGCGCCGGCATCGACGCCTTCAACTCCTACGGTCAGCGCGGCGGGCTGCACGTCATCGAAGAGCAGATGGCGGCGATCGTCACGCTCTACCCGATCTTCAGCCGGCTGCGCATGATGCGGAGCTGGGGCGGCATCGTCGACATCTGCCCGGACGCCAGCCCGCTGATCACCAAGACGCCGGTGGACGGGCTCTATTTCAACTGCGGCTGGGGCACCGGCGGCTTCAAGGCGACGCCCGGCTCGGGGCACGTCTTCGCGCACACCATCGCCAAGGACGAGCCGCACCCGATCGCCGCGCCCTTCCGGCTCGAGCGCTTCCAGTCGGGCAGGCTGATCGACGAAAACCTCGCCGCCGCCGTGGCGCATTAGGGCAGAGGAACGGGACGGCCATGCTGCATATCCCCTGCCCCTTCTGCGGATTGCGCGACGAGCGCGAGTTCAGCTACGGCGGCGAAGCGCATATCGCCCGGCCCGAGGATTCCTGGGCGCTGAGCGACGCGGACTGGGCCGACTACGTCTTCATGCGGAGCAACCCCAAGGGCCGGCACGCGGAGCGCTGGCGCCACGTCCACGGCTGCGGGCGGTGGTTCAACCTCCTGCGCGATACCGTGACGCACGAGATCCTCGGCGCCTACCGGATCGGCGAAGCCCAGCCGCCCAATAAGCCGACGGGCCGCCGATGAGCCGCGCCTTCCGCACCGCCGACGGCGGCCGCATCGACCGCGGCAAGCCGCTCAACTTCACCTTCGACGGCCACGACTACACGGGCTTCGCCGGCGACACGCTGGCGTCCGCACTGTTGGCGAACGGCGTTCGGCTGGTCGCGCGCAGCTTCAAGTATCACCGCCCGCGCGGCATCTTCTCCGCCGGGGCGGAGGAGCCGAACGCGCTGGTCCGCGTCGGCCAGGGCGCCCGCGCCCAGCCGAACACGCGCGCGACCCAGGTCGAGCTTTACGAAGGGCTTTACGCGGAAAGCCAGAACCGCTGGCCCAACCTGCATTTCGACCTGGGCGCGGCGGCGAACGCGGCTTCGCGCCTGCTGCCGGCGGGCTTCTACTACAAGACCTTCATGCGCCCGAAGCGCTGGTGGGAGTGGTATGAGCGCAAGATCCGCGGCGCCGCCGGGATGGGCCGCGCGCCGGACCTGCCCGACCCCGACATCTACGACAAGCGCCACGCCCATTGCGACGTGCTGATCGTCGGCGGCGGACCGGCCGGGCTGTCGGCGGCGCTGGCCGCGGGACAGACCGGCGCGCGCGTCATCCTGGCCGACGAGCAGAGCGAATTCGGCGGCACGCTGCTCACCGAGACCGCCCATCTCGGCGGCGCGACGACGCAGGCCTGGGCCGACGACGCCGTCGCCGAGCTCGCCGCCATGCCCGAGGTGCGGCTGCTTCCGCGCGCCACCGTCTTCGGCTACTACGACCACAACCATCTCGGGATTCTCGAGCGCGTCGCCGACCATCTGCCGCAGCCGCCGGCGCACACGCCGCGCCAGCGTCTCTGGAAAGTGCGCGCGAAGCAGGTCGTGCTGGCGACCGGCTCGCACGAGCGGCCGCTGGTCTTCGCCGACAACGACCGGCCGGGCATCATGCTCGCCGGCGCCGCCCGCACCTACCTCAACCGCTACGGCGTGCATGCCGGGCGGCGCGTGCTGATCTTCACCAACAATGACAGCGCCTACCTCTATGCCCTTGATGTCGCGGCCGCCGGCGGCGACGTCGCCGCGGTCGTCGACCTGCGGCACGAACCGTCGCAGCACCCCGCCGCCTGGCGCATGGAAGAGCTGCGCATCGACGTGCTGCGCGGCCACGCCATCGTCGCCACCAAGGGACGCCAGCGGATGAAAGCCGCGATGGTGATGCCGTTGAAGCGCACGGGCGACGCGGTCACCGGCCAGGCGCAGCGGATCTTCTGCGACGCGATCGCCATGTCGGGCGGCTGGAGCCCCGCCATCCATTTGTTTTCGCAATCGAAAGGCGCGATCGATTACGATTCGGAGATCGCCGCCTTCGTCCCCGGCCGTCCCGCGCAGGCGACGCGCTGCGCGGGCGCCTGCGCCGGCAGCTTCGACCTCTCGCGCTGCTTCCTCGACGGCTACGAGGCGGGCAAGGCGGCCGCCGCCGACGCCGGTTTCACCGCCGAGGAGGAGATGCGGCCCATGCCGTCGGCCCGCGAGATCCGCCCCGGCCCGATCCGCGTCATCAGCCCGGTGCCGTCGACCCGGCCGATCGGGCGCGGCGCGAAGCATTTCGTCGATTTTCAGAACGACGTGACCGCGGCCGACATCGGCCTCGCCGCGCGCGAAGGCTACGTCTCGGTCGAGCACACCAAGCGCTACACCACGACCGGCATGGGCACGGATCAGGGCAAGACCTCGAACCTAAACGCGCTGGCGCTGCTCGCGGCGGAGACCGGCGCGGCGATCCCGGCGGTCGGCACGACGACCTTCCGCCCGCCCTACACGCCGGTCACCTTCGGCGCGCTGGCCGGGCGCGACATCGGCGACCTCTACCTGCCGCTCCGCCGCACGTCGATGCAGACCTGGCACGAGCGCGCCGGCGCCGCGTTCGAGGACGTCGGGCGCTGGCGCCGGCCTTTCTACTATCCGAGCGCCGGCGAATCGAAGGCGCAGGCGGTGGCGCGCGAGGTGCTGGCGGTGCGCAACCGGGTCGGCATCATGGATGCGTCCACCCTCGGCAAGATCGACATCAAGGGGCCGGACGCGGCGCTGCTGCTCGACTGGGTCTACACCAACGACTGGGCCAGGCTCGGCGTCGGGCGCTGCCGTTACGGCGTGATGTGCCGCGAGGACGGCATGGTGTTCGACGACGGCGTGACCGCGCGGCTCGCGGACGAGCATTTCCTGATGCACACGACCTCGGGCAATGCCGAGCGCGTCGCGGCCTGGCTCGAGGAATGGCTGCAGACCGAATGGCCCGGCTTGCGCGCACGCTGCACCGTGGTGACGGAGAACTACGCGACCGCCGCCGTTGCCGGCCCCTTCGCGCGCCGGCTGCTGGCGTCGCTCTGCGAGGGCATCGACTTCGCGCCCGCCGCCTTCCCGCACATGTCGGTGCGCAGCGGGACCATCGCCGGCGTCCCGGCCCGCGTCTTCCGGGTGAGCTACACCGGTGAGCTGTCCTACGAGGTCAACGTCCCGGCGCGCTACGGCCTTTCGCTCTGGCAGGCGCTGCTTGCCGCGGGCGAGCCTTACGGCGTCACGCCCTTCGGCACCGAGGCGATGCACGTGCTGCGGGCCGAGAAAGGCTACATCATGGTGGGTCAGGAAACCGACGGCACGGTGACGCCGCTCGACCTCGGCATGGAGCGCGCGCTCTCGACCCGCAAGGATTTCCTCGGCAAGCGCTCGCTCAGCCGCGCCGACATGACCCAGCCGGACCGCAAGCAACTCGTCGGCCTCCTGACCGAGGACCCGGCGGACGTGCTGCCGGACGGCGCGCATATCGTCGCCGAGCACCGGCCGAACCGGACGATGACCGCGCTCGGCCATGTGACCTCGAGCTATTTCAGCCCGACCCTCGGCCGCTCGATCGCGCTCGCGCTCTTGAGCGGCGGGCGGGCCCGGCTCGGCGAGCGGGTGCCCGTGCCGCTCGACGGGGTACAGGCCATGAGCGCGACCGTCGTCAATCCCGTCTTTTACGATCCGGAAGGGACTCGGCTGCATGGCTGAGCGACCACCCCAACCGGGCCTGCCGCCGCAGGGCGCGCTGGCGCATCGCGGGCTCGGCCTCCGCGAGACCGCCGAGCCCGGCGCCGCCGGCCTCCACCTGACCGCGATGGCGGTCCGCAGCTGCGTCAACCTGCGCGCCGAAGCAACGCCCGAGATCCGCACCATCCTGACCCAGAACGCCGGCTGCGGCCTGCCGGTGCAACCGCTCGACGCGGCCAAGCGCGGCACCATTACCACGCTCTGGCTCGGCCCCGACGAATGGCTGATCGTGGCCGGCGGGCACGGCGGCGGAAACGGCAACGGTTTCTGCGAGCGGCTGGAGGCGGCCTTCCGCGGCCATTTCGTCACCGTGACCGACATCAGCGACGCTTACACAATCCTCCGCCTCGCCGGCCCCGCCGCGGCGGAGGTGCTCGCCAAGGGCTGCAGCCTCGACACCCACACGCGCGTCTTCCCACCCGGCAAGGTCGCGCGCAGCCTGCTCGCCCAGGCCGAGGTCATCCTGCACCGGCTCAAGCCCGATGCGTTCGAGATCTACGTCGCCCGCTCCTACGCCGACTATCTCTGGCGCTGGCTCGAGGATGCCGGCGCCGAATACGGCGTGGCCGTGGTCGCGGCGGCGGGGTAGTCAGGCGTAGCGCGCACGCGGCGCCGCGCCCGCGCGCCTATTGCGCCGGTTGCCAAGCCCGCGAAATTCGGTATTGATCATACAAGCCCTCAGCGAGGCGCTGGCAGCACGACAGGAGAAGCTCGATGTTCTACGATCCGGATGTGAAGCGGTCGCACGGTCTGCCGCATGATCCCTTCAAGGCGCTGGTCGCGCCGCGGCCGATCGGCTGGATCAGCACGGTGTCCAAGGACGGCCAGGTCAATCTGGCGCCCTACAGCTTCTTCAACGCGGTCTGCTACAACCCGTGCATCGTGATGTTCGCGGCGAGCGGCCTGCCCGACGACCCGCAGAAGCATTCCTGGCGCAACGCCGAGGAGACCGGCGAGTTCGTCTGCAACATCGTGCCGGAGGCGCTGAAGGACCAGATGAACATGACCTCGGCGCATGTCGCGCGCGGGGTCGACGAGTTCGATCTGGCCGGGCTGACCAAGGAGCCCTCGGTCAAGGTCAAGCCGCCGCGCGTCAAGGAAGCGCCGGCGCATCTCGAGTGCAAGTACCTCAAGACCGTCGTGTTCGAGAGCCCGGAGAAGCACCACACGCATGGCGTCGTGTTCGGCCATGTCGTCGGCATCCACATCAAGGACGAGGTGATCGTCGACGGGCTGGTCGACGTGCTGAAATTCCACCCCGTCGCCCGCCTCGGCTACATGGACTACACGACGGTCGACCGCGTGTTCAGCATGGACCGCCCCGACGCGAAGATCCCGAAGGCCGCCGAGTAGCCGCCCTCACCCGCGCTATTTGCTCCGGGTCCAGTATTTCGGGTCGCGCGGGAAGACCGAGGTGCAGTCGATGCGCTCGACCGGGCCGTCGAGCGTGTCCGCCGCCCCCTTCCAGACGGCGTAGTGCGGCGCGGCGCGATGCGCGGTGACGGCCGCCTCGTCGAGATAGACCTCGTAGAAATAGTAGACGTTCGGGTCGGCGTCGTCCTGCAGCACGTTGAAGCGCACGCAGCCGGGCTCGTCGCCCTCCGAGCCGAGCGCATCCACCTCGATCGCCTCGAGGAACTTCTGGCGCATCGCCGGCTTGACTCTCACCTTGACCCATTTCGCGAGCATTGAACCCTCCATCGATTGCGGCGTGCAGCCATTTCGGTCTTTCCAGTGTAATACGCAATCCTTGTCGATGGATACGCGCGGCGGCCCCTAAGGCCGGTTCCGCGCCTCTCAGCGGGGCGTCGGGATCAGCCCCCAGGCCCCACCGCTGGACAATGCGTGCGAATATCGATCAAATAACAATCTATAGTTATCTCTTAAGATTTTATCCTAAACGGATTAGAAATTTATCTGATATAAGAACGTCCGGGTTGCTTTAAGCAATTTTCTTAATGCTGTTTTTTCCGCCGCATGGCCTACAATTTCAGTAGCTTAAGCGTTTTCGTCATCGATGCGAATGCGTTCTCCCGGCAGATCCTGCGCGGCCTGCTCGGCGCGATCGGCATTCCGCACGAGACCGTCAAGGAGATGGCGGAAGCGGAGGCGGCGTTGCTGGAAATGCAGCATTTTCCGCCGGATTTCATCCTGTGCGACATCAACCTGCCGGGCATGGACGGCAGCGATTTCATCCGCGCGGTGCGCCAGCTCGACGACGAGACGATCCGCTACACGCCGATCATCGTCTGCACGGCCTACACCGAGCAATGGCGGGTGGAGGAATACCGCGACGCGGGCGCGCACGAGGTCCTGCACAAGCCGATCTCGGTGCAGACGCTCTATCACCGGCTGGCATCGGTGATCGAGACGCCGCGCGCCTTCATCTACACGCCCAACTTCAGCGGCCCGGACCGGCGGCGGCGATCGGAAGGCCCCGCCGGCGACGAGCGCCGCGGCGTGTAACAGCCCGCCGCTGTCTTCATTAGACCGGCGCGCGACGACACGCGCGCCGGCGGCCGGTGTCGTCCGGCCGCGCTCTACGGAAGACCGACGGCACCCACCCGATCACGCGGCTTCGAGCGTTTCGCCGACGCGCTCGCCGACCGCGACTGTGCGATGCGGCGGGAAATCCGCCATGACCGCGGTGCCACGGCCGATCTCGCTCGCCAAATGCAGCGTGCCGCCGTGAAGCTCGGTCATCTTCTTGACCAGCGGCAGGCCGAGGCCGGTCCCTTCGTTCTTCTTGTTGAAGGCGCTTTCGACCTGGACGAAGGGCTCCATGACACGCCGCAGATCGGCCTTCGCGATGCCGATCCCGTCGTCCATAACGGCGATCGAGCAGCCGCCGTCTTCGCGGCAGCCGGCGATCACGCGCACGGTCCCGGCCGGCTCGGTGAACTTGATCGCGTTGGACAGAAGATTGACCACGACCTGGCTCAGCAGCTGCGGGTCCGCGCGCATCACGAGCCCGGCCTTGGGCGCGCTGAAGCGGAGGGTCAGGCCGCGTTCGGCCGCCTTCTCCCGGAACATACGGGCGCAATCATCGAAGATCTCGGTGATCTCGACCTCCTGCTCGTCCAGCGTCAGCTTGCTCGCCTCGGCCTTGGACAGGTCGAGGATGCCGTTGATGATGCCGAGCAGATGCGTGCCGCTGCGGCGGATGTCATCGGCATAGGAAAGATAGCGCTCGGTGCCGAGCGGACCCAGCTTTTCGAGCGACAGGACCTCGGCGAACCCGATGATCGCGTTCAGCGGCGTCCGGAGCTCGTGGCTCATATTGGCGAGAAACTCGCTCTTCGCCCGGTTCGCGGACTCCGCCACCTCCTTCGCGGTCCGCAACTCCTTTTCGACTTTCTTGCGCGCGGTGATGTCGCGCGCGAAGGCGACGCAATACTCGTCGCCAGCGGATTCGAGATAGGTCGCGGTGACGTCGACGGAAAACATCATGCCCGAATGGGTGCGGTAACGCGATTCGTAGATCAGCGAGCGCCGCCGCTTGAGCCGGTCCCAATGCCGCGGCCAGAGCGTCCGGCTGATCGCCGCGTCGATGTCATAGGCGTTCAGCGCGAGCAGGTCGCGCTTCGCGTAGCCAAGGCATTCGCAGGCCGATTCATTGGCGTTGACGATCGAGCCGTCCCGGCGGACCCAGAAGACCGCGATCGCCGCCTGGTCGACGGCGTGGCTCGGCAGCTCGAGCGCCTGCTCCGCTTTGAGCCGGTGGTTGATCAGCCGCTCCAGGAAGGCGACGGCGATCAGCGCCAGCACGCTCACGCCGACGCTCGCGAAGCCCCCGCCGCTGACGCCCCCACCGGTGCCGGCGTGCCAGCCCTGCTCCACTAGGGTGGCGAAATGCCGCCCGAGCAGGAAGGCGGCCGCAACCGCTGTCGCAGCGGCGAGGAAGCCATAGCGCCAGTTGCGGTAGCGCAACAGCAGCGCGATCGCCGCGCCAAAGGCGAACAGATTGATGACGGTCGAGGCTAACAGGCTGATGTTCATCGCGGTGCCGTCCTGTTGCAATCCCCTTGCCCGCACGGATCGCGCGCGGCCTCAGCCGCGGACTCCGCCGGCTTGCAACACTCATGCACCGATGCCCCGGTCAACGCGTTCGACGCAGGCGTCCACCCTATCGCGGCCGTCTCCGCCGTCTCCGCCGTCGGCCCAGCCGAGCGCCTATCTGCTCCGGAGCGCAAGAAATGCCGCTCCGGCGCGACGCTCGTGACCACGTGATACCCGGCGGAAGCCGCCTGACTTCATTTTTATTATGGAAATTAACTAATTAAATGTATTTCTCATAATAAAAATAATAAATATCCGAAATAATAAATAAAATTATCTGCAAAATAATTTAATTTTCTGTGATGGCCATCACTGTTATTCGGAAAAGACAATCTGAAATCTTCCCGATATGCCTAACTTCATGTAAAGCCGCGATCTTCGCCGATACCTTTTTTCGCCCCGTCGGCCGATATCCGCAGGCCGCCACCCCGCTCATACCCCAGGGGTAGCCCCAGATTGCCGCAGGCAAGGTGCATTTTCTGGACAAATCGCCCGCATGATACTAAGGGCATTCGCAGGAGGGCCCTATGCGAATACTGTTGCGTCCGATTTGCCTCTTGGCGGCTTTGTTCGTTCTAACCGCAGCCGGCACGGCCACCGCGCCGAAAGCCGACACCATGAAGGGCCCGGCCAACGCGCAGGCCGATCCGGTGGCCAAGGTCCAGCTCAGAATGGGCACGTTGATGAACGAATACGCCAATCGTTTCGTCGACGTGTATTTCGCCGCGGAAGGCGACAACTGGGCCTTCGCGCAATACCAGCTGCGGGAGCTGCGCGCGCTTCAGGAAATGGGAGCGAAGATCCAGCCCGCCAACGCCAAGCTCCTCAGGACCTTCGGCGATACCTATCTGGCGCCGCTGGAGGAGACCGTCATGGCGAAGGAATGGTCGAAATTCGACGACTACTATCGCAACGCGGTCAAGGGCTGTAACGACTGCCATGCCGCCACGCATCGCAGCTTCATCCATTTCCAGGTTCCGGCGCGCCCCGTCGAGGACTACATCGACTTCATGCGCGAAACCGATCCCGTCGTCGGCAACGACGCGAAGAAATAGCACGCAGCTCGACGCGCTTTTTCGTTCCGCGATCCGCGGAACGCAGGACACGTCTGCGCGCCGTACGCGACGGGCGGCGCAATTATGACAATTATATGAATGATTTGGCTCAAGGACGGGCCCCTATACCCCTGCGTTAAAACTGTAACGCAACGCTGCTTCAATACGCTGGTCCGTCGCAGGGGCACGATTATGAAATCGCAAATCATCGAGGAGCTCGGACAAACCGATCTCCTGCTTCCGTCACTCGTTGCCGAAGGCCTGTCGGCGAACGATCAGATCAAGACGCGCCTGAGCGTGCTGCAGGCCGCCGGCCGCCACGCGCGCGACCCCAACGGCGCGCGCTTTGACCTCAACGACGAGTGCCGCGCCGTCGGCATCGATCCGGTGCCGATGCAGGCGCTGGTCAACAGCGCGAGCGTGGTGGACGGCGAGCGCGTCACGGCGGCGGGGCTGGATACGCTGACGACCGCCATCTGGGGCGATGTCGAGACGATGATCCGCGCCGTCGGCGCCGGTGACACGGCCGAGGGCGACGCCGCGTCGAAACGCCTCGCCGCGATCCGGGGAACCGCCAACGGCGGGCCGCCCGACAGCGTGGAAGCTGCGCAGATCGCCCGCCTCACCGCGCTTTCCGGTAACAGGGGCGACAGCCTGCACCGCCTGGTCATGGATCTGCACAAGGCGCTGAACCGCCTCGCCGCCGACCAGGCGGAAGAGGTCCTGGCGGGCGCGCATGTCTACGGCCTGCAGCCCGACGACCGGCCCGCGGTCGAGGCGTTCATGCGCGGGCTCGAATCGACCCGCAAGCTGAAATTCGACCATCCCGGCCTGTCGACGAACGCGACACGCACCGGCGGCCGGTGTCGTCCGGCCGCCGTCAACGGAAAACCGGCGCGCGACGAAACGCGCGCCGGCGCCGGCCGGCTCACGATCCAGAACGATATCGGCGAGACCGACGCCCATGTCGTGGTGATCGCCGTCGACCCGGATGCGGTCACGGTCACCTACACCGACGTGCACCGCGCCCGCGCGAAGTTCTTCACCGGCCTGTTCCGCGATTTCCCCGTGCAGTGGAGCGGCCTCGACCGCAAGAGCGCCGCGGGGCTCGGCGACGACGGCAGCTTCTATCTCATTACCGGGCGTTGCCCGGCAGACAGCGCCAAGGCACGGAATGCCTTCCTCGAAGCGCTCGGCGCGTCGCTCGTCTTCCTGATCGACTGGAACAAGGCGCGCAAGCTGCTGCGCAGCTGGGTCACCAAGAGCGACGCGGTGCATATCCTGAGCTGGGCCGCGCACAACCGCTTCGGTCACCGCGCCTTCCTCGAGCTGGGCGGCAGCGACCTTGTCGCGTCTGCGGTGAACCACGCGACGCCGGCCCGCATCGGCTTCGGCGAGCGGCTGGACCGCGCGCTCGGGCGCGACGCCGCGATCGACTTTCTCAAAACGGTGCTGCGCGTCTCGGCCGAAGCACTGCTGCAGGGCGGCTCGGTCCGCCTCGCGCGCGACCGCATCGAGGCCGATCTCGTCCGTCATCTCCAGCGCGTCGACGCCGCCCTGCTCGCGATCGTCATCCGCCAGGCGGGCCTGGCGCGCGAGATCGCCGCGGGCGTCGCGCGCTTCGTCGCCGAGCGGCGGGCGCAACGGCCCTTCGACCGGGCGGCGCTGGCGAGCCGCGCGCGGCGCATCGAGGAGAAAGCCGACAAGATCGCCATCGACGCGCGCCGCGAGATCGCCCGCTTCGAGGCGGATCCGTCGATCGAGCGCCTCGTCAATCGCATCGAGGACGCGATCGACGAGCTCGAGCAGGCGGCCTTTATCGCGTCCCTCGTCCCGAGCGAGGTTCCGGCCGCGCTGCTCGAGCCGCTCGCCGACCTGTGCAACGCGGCGATCGCCGGCGCGGAAGCGGCCGCCATCGGCGTCGCCGCCGCGGCCGACGTGCCGAACGGGCAGCGCGCCGATTCCGAGGACGCGCTGGCCGCGATCGGCCGGCTCATGGATGAGGAGCATAACGGCGACGCCGCAGAGCGCGCGGTCACGGCGCTGATCCTGCAAGGCGACGTCGATCTCAAGACCGCGCTCTCCGTCCTCGACCTGGCGCGCACGCTCGAGCGGGCGACCGACCGGCTCGCCGGCTTCGGCCACCTGCTGCACGAGCATGTGCTCGCCGACCTGTCGGCCTGAAGGAGAAAGCGCCATGCAGATCGTGCGTATCGGAGACGGATCGGCCGCGCGGCCCTCGGCCGAGGCGGTCGGCGCGAAGGCGGCCAATCTCGCGCATATGGCGGCGCTCGGCCTGCCGGTGCCGCCGGCCTTCGTGCTTCCCGTCAAGCTGTGCGCCGCCATCGTCGAGGGCGATCCCGACGCGGAGCGCAAGCTGTCCGACGGCCTGGCGGAAGGCATGGCTTTTCTCGAAGGCGCCACCGGACGCCGCTTCGGCGACCGCCGCCGGCCGCTGCTGGTCTCGGTGCGCTCGGGCGCGGCGCGCTCGATGCCCGGCATGCTCGACACCGTGCTCGACGTCGGCTGCACGGCGGCCGCGGTGCATGGCCTCGTGCGCATGACCGGCCATCCGCGCTTCGCTTGGGACTGCCGGCGCCGTTTCCTGGAAAGCTACGGCGAGGTGGTGCTCGGCGTCGATCCGGCGCTGTTCGCCGGACGGCTCGCGCAGTTGGTCGCCGCCGAGGGCGGCGACAGCGACCAGGCGCTCGACGGCGAAGCGCTGGAGCGTCTCGCGGAGACCTACGAAGAGATGATCGAGGACCGCGACCACGTCCTGCCCGACGACCCGATGGACCAGGTCACCGCCGCCGCGCGCGCCGTCTATCGCTCCTGGATGAGCGACCGCGCCTGCACCTACCGCCGGCTCCAGCATCTGGACGACCTCGCCGGCACCGCGGTCACGGTGCAGGCGATGGTGTTCGGCAATCGCGGCGTCACGTCGGGCGCCGGCGTCGCCTTCTCCCGCGATCCCTCGACGGGCGCGGCGCAGCCGGTGGTCGACGTGCTGTTCAGCTCGCAGGGCGAGGACGTCGTGTCCGGCAACCGCACGCCCGAGACCGAAGACGCCATCGCCCGCGCGATCCCGGCGGTGGCGGCGCAGGTACGCGGCACGCTGGCGCTGCTCGAGCGCGAGTTCAGCGACGTGCAGGACATCGAGTTCACCATCGAGGACGGCCGGCTGTGGATCCTGCAGACCCGCGCCGCCAAGCGGACGCCGCAGGCGGCGCTGCGCTTCGCCGTCGATTTCGTCAAGGAAGGGCTGATCACGCCGCACCAGGCGCTCCGCCGGCTGAACGGCCTGGACCTGAGCGCGCTGGAGCGCCACCGCCTGATCGACGGCGGCGAGCCCATCGCGCGCGGCACCGCCGCCTCCGCGGGCATCGCGGTCGGCCGCGCCGCCTTCGATCCGGTCAGCGCCGAGCGGCTGGCGAGCGGCGGCGATCCCGTGATCCTGGTCCGCCCCGACACCAGCACGGCCGACGTGTCGGGCTTCGCGGTTTCCGCGGGCATCGTCACCGCGGTCGGCGGCCGGACCGCGCATGCCGCGCTGGTCGCGCGTCAGATGGCGAAGCCCTGCGTGGTCGGCTGCGCGGCGCTCACCGTCGACGTCTCGGGCCGGCGCGCGCATTTCGCCGACGCCGCGGTCAAGGAAGGCGACTGGCTCTCGATCGACGGGGAAGCGGGCGCGATCTATCTCGGCCGCTGCGAAGTCGCGGCCGAGCGGCCCGAAGCGGAGCTCGCCGAGATCGAGCGCTGGCGCAGCAAGACGCACGCGCATTCGTAAGGGGCGGTGAGAAGCCGGCGGCTCATACCAAAGAATTGCGTCTTCCGCTTGTAACAATTTCCCCACGTCCCTCGCCCCGTGCTAGCTTTATCCATGCGCGTGCCGTCGAACGGCGGGCATAATGCCGGGGCGGCGCGCGGACCAGGGAGTGAACCACGCACCACCAAGAAGAGAGCCCACCCGCACGCCATGTCAGATATCCTCGCGTCCGCGAAGACGCTCAAAGCCCTGCTCGAACCGCGCGCCGTCGCCGTTCTCGGGGCCTCCAACGATGCCAGCAAGATCGGCGGCATCCCGTTGCGCTTTCTCCGCGAATACGGCTACCCCGGCAAGGTCTACGCGGTGAACCCGACACACGCCACCGTCCAGGGCATGCCGGCCTACAAGTCGGTGATGGACATCGAGGGGCCGATCGACATGGCGATCATGGCGGTGCCGGCCCGCATTGCGGTGGAAACCGCCGAAGCGGCCGCCGCCAAGGGCGTCAAGACGCTGTGCACCTTCACGGCCGGCTTCTCGGAGGCCGGCGAGGAAGGCCGGCGCATGCAGCAGCGGCTGGGCGAAATCGCGCGCGACTCGGGCATGCGCATCCTCGGGCCGAACTGCCTCGGCCACTTCAACACCCGCAACAAGCTCTATGCCACCTTCACCACGAGTATCACCCACGGCGAGCCGCAGGTCGGCAGCGTCGGGCTGGTGAGCCAGAGCGGCGCTTTCGGCAGCCACTGCTTCGTGCTGGGGCGCGAGCGCGGCCTCGGCTTTTCGAGCTGCATCACCACCGGCAACGAGGTCGACATCACGGTGGCCGAATGCCTGGCCTATCTCGCCATGGACGAGCACACCGACGTGCTGGCGGTCTACATGGAAGGCTGCAAGAACGGCGATCAGTTCATGGAGGCGCTGGCGCTGGCGCAAGCGCGCGGCAAGCCGGTCGTGATCCAGAAGGTCGGCCGCTCGGAAGTCGGCACCGCCGCGGCCGCCTCGCACACCGCGTCGCTGACCGGCGCGGACAAGGTCTATGACGCGGTGTTCGAGCGCTACAACGCCTATCGCGCCAACACCACCTCGGAGCTGATCGACATCGCCTACATGCTGAGCGGCATGCGCCGCGTCGGCAAGATTCCGACGGGCAACAAGGTGGCGATCGCGACCGTGTCGGGCGGCGCGGGCGTGATGATGGCCGACGCCGCGGAGGAAGCCGGGCTCGACCTCGCCCCCTTGCCGGAGAAGACGCAGGCCTATCTCAAGAAGCTCGTGCCCTTCGCCGGCACGCGCAACCCGGTCGACTTCACCGCGCAGGTCTATAACGACTTCAACGTCGTCACCAAGAACTTCGACGCGATCTTTCGCGAGGGCGGCTACGACGCGGTGATCGGCTTTTTCACCGCGCTGCTCTATTCCGAGACGATGTCGCAGAAGGTGCTCAATTCCCTGCTGCCCGTGCGCAAGGACTTCCCCGACCGCGTTTTCGCGCTGTCGATGATCGGCCCCTTGGAACGCCGCCGGCAGTTCGAGGACGCGGGCTTCCTGATGCTGGAGGACCCGTCGATCGCGATGAACACGATCGCGGCCACGCTGAAGATCGGGCGCGGCATGGCGAAGGGCCCGCACAAGGCGCCGGCCGTCGCCGACGCGCCCAGCGTCCAGCGCCGCGCCTACAACGAGATCGAGGCGAAGGCGCTGCTCGCGAAGGCCGGCGTTCCCGCCGCGCCCGAGCAGTTGGCCGCCAACGCCGACGACGCGGTCAAGGCGGCGACCGAAATCGGCTATCCGGTCGTGATGAAGATCGTCTCGCCCGACATCGTGCACAAGTCGGAGGTCGGCGGCGTGAAGCTGAACCTCGCCAGTGCGGATGCGGTGCGCGCCGCCTATGACCAGATCCTGTCGTCCTGCACGACCGCCCATCCCAAGGCGAAGATCGACGGCGTGCTGGTCGGCAAGATGATCTCGGGCGGCGTCGAGGCGATCCTCGGCGTGCAGCGCGACCCGGTCTTCGGGCCGGTCGTCATGTTCGGCCTCGGCGGCATCTTCACCGAGATCATGAAGGACGTGACCTTCCGTCTCGCCCCCTTCGACGAGGCGGAGGCGATGGAGATGATCCGCTCGATCAAGGGCTTTCCGCTGCTCAACGGCGCGCGCGGCCGCGCGAAATGCGACCAGGCGGCGCTGGCGGCAGCATTGTCGAAGCTCTCGATCTTCGCCGCCGCCAACCGCGAGGTGCTGGCCAGCATCGACATCAACCCGGTGCTGGTGCTGCCGGAGGGCCAGGGCGTGGCGGCGCTGGACGCGGTGATCCTGACCGTGTGAGGCGCCGCCGGGAAAAGGCCGGCGGCTATTCGCCTTTGTGCTTCTTGACCGCCTCGCGCGCCTTCTCCGCCAGGTGATCGTGGTCGCCGATCCGCAGGTGGCTCAGGATCTCGAGCAGCAGCGTCGTGCCCGCCTGGGCCCCGGCTTCGTCGGCCGAATGCAGCACCGCCTTCGCCACGTCCGGCGGCAAGGTCGAAGAGATCTTGGCGATATAGCTGTGCCAGGAGGTCTCATCGAAGTGGGGCGTGTCATCCTTTTTCTTCGTTGCCATTTTCTTCCTCTCTGTAGCGGCGCGCGGATCTTTCCGGCGCAGGCATTGGGTGGGTGTATCGCCGAGCGCGACGGCCTACCTTGATCAGAATCAGGCGGCGGCGCAAATCGCCGCACTAGGCCATGAAAACGGTTGCGATTTCAACGCCCGAGCCGCGACAACCGCCGGTTCTAGGGATGCGGCGGCATTTTCGGGAAGGCCGGCAGCGCCGGGTCGAGATAGTCCCAGGGCGGCGCGCATTCGTTGAAGACGACCACCGATGGCTCGAAAACGCTCGGATCGTCCAGGCTGCCGGCGGGCAGGATGGCCAGGTCCGGCTGCCCGGAGGTCAGACCGTAGACCGGTGAGCCGCAGGTCGGGCAGAAGCCCCGGCGAAGCGCGTTGCCGCTGTCACCTTTCGTCTCGTAAAAGGTCGGCGTGCCGGTCAGTGTCACCGCCGCCTTCGGCACCGCCATGACCGAGAAGTGGCCGGTCCCGCTGAAATGCTGGCAGGCGCGGCACTGGCAGTGGGCCGCAAAGATCGGCTCGGCCGTGCATTCGTAGCGGATCGCGCCGCAGGCGCAGCCGCCGGTGATCTTGCCGGACATGATGCTTTCTCCTCCGTGAGGGCGGGTCATGCTGTCACCGGCGAGGGATGCGCGCAACCGCCGCGCCAGGGGCGATTGCGAATTTTGTCTTCGCAATAAGGCAGATTAATTAATTTTACTGATCAACGAGGGGCCGGTAAGTATCCGCCCGCAACAGAATCACAGCCACCGGGAGGAAGACGATGGCCGGAACGGACAGCATCGACGCCAAGCGCAGGCTCACCCTCGGCGGCACGGACTATGTCTACTATAGCCTGCCCGCGGCCGCGGCGGCCGGCGTCGGCGACCTGTCCCGCCTGCCCTATTCCCAGAAGGTGCTGCTGGAGAACCTGCTGCGCCATCTCGACGGCACGACGGTCACGCCGGACAGCCTGCGCGCGCTGGTCGCCGGCACGCCGGAGGAGATCGCCTTCCGCCCCGGCCGCGTGCTGATGCAGGATCTGATGGCCGGCGCCGCGATGGCCGACCTCGCCGCGATACGCGACGCCGTGAACGGCGCCGGCGGCGACCCGACCGCGGTCAACCCGCTGATCCCGGTGGACCTGGTCATCGACCACTCGCTCACCATCGAGGCCTTCGCCACCGCGGACGCGCTGAAGAAGAACGTCGCGATCGAGTACCAGCGCAACCGCGAGCGGTACGAGTTCTTCCGCTGGTGCCAGGAAGCCTTCGACAATTTCCGCGTCGTGCCGCCCGGCGCCGGCATCGTGCACCAGGTCAACCTCGAGTACCTCGCCGACGTCGTCACGACGCGCAAAATCGGCGGCGAAATGGTCGCCTTTCCCGACACGGTGGTCGGCATCGACAGCCACACGCCGATGGTCAACAGCCTCGGCGTCGTCGGCTGGGGCGTCGGCGGCATCGAGGCGCAAGCCGCGATGCTGGGCCAGCCGATCTCGATGCTGGTGCCGCCGGTGGTCGGCGTCGAGCTGACCGGCCATATGCCCGAGGGCGCGACGGCGACCGACCTGGTGCTGACCATCGCCCAGCGCCTGCGCGCGCACGGCGTCGTCGGCAAGTTCGTGGAGTTTCACGGCGCCGGGCTCGACGCGCTGGCGCTCGCCGACCGGGCGACGATCTCGAACATGGCGCCGGAATACGGCGCGACCTGCGTCTACTTCCCGATCGACGCGGTCACCCTCGACTATCTCCGCTTCACCGGGCGCGACAGCGCGCGCGTGGCCCTCGTCGAGGCCTACGCCAAGGCGCAGACGCTGTGGCGCGACGCGTCCTCCCCAACCCCATCCTTCGCCGAGCAGCTCTCGGTCGATCTCAGCGCGGTCGAGCCGAGCCTCGCCGGGCCGCGCCGGCCGCAGGACCGCGTCCCGCTCGGCGCGGTCGCCGGCTCCTTCAAGCGCGACCTCCCGGCGCTGTTCGGCGTCAAGGAAGGCGCTAAGCGCGGCGCGGCCGTCGAAGGCATGGACCATACGCTCACCGACGGCGACGTGGTGATCGCCGCGATCACGAGCTGCACCAACACCTCGAACCC
>CAZPFL010000017.1:0-37510 GCA_964585785.1 uncultured Rhodospirillaceae bacterium | reverse complement strand
ACGCAGGCCATGAAGACGACCCAGCCCTCGAACAGGTGCAGCGCGCCTTCGGCCTGCTCGATGCCCCAGCGGTCGACCAGCACGCCGATGATGCCGATCCGGAGGCTGTTCATGAAGATCGTGATCGGGACCGTGGAGAGCAGCAGCACCGCGCGATGCCACAACGGCCCGCGGTAGAGATAGGCGCAGATATAGCCGAAGCTCATCAGCGGGAAGAGATAGCGGAGCCCGCTGCACGCCTCGGCCACCTGCAGCTTGTAGACCCCCAGGTCGATGACGTTGCCTTCGAGGAAGACCGGGATATCGAAGAAGCGGATGACGGCCACGCCGATCTGCGAGGACAGCAGCTGCAGCTGGGCCGACAGGTTGACGTAGAAGAAATCCGGCAGCGGCACCATGAAGAGCAGGTAGAGCAGCGGCGCCCAGATCAGCCGCATGCCGGACCAGCCGACAAGCGCCAGCGCGACGCCGAACAGGGCGATGAGGAAGCCGTACTGGATCACCAGGTAGACCGTGCTGAGCTCACCCAGCAGCCCGGCGAGCAGGCCGAGCAGCAGCACCACCACGCCGACCGCCGCGCCCCTGGGCCGCCGCTCCGCCAGGACCGCCGCCTGCAGCGCGTCCTTCTGCTGCCAGATCAGGAAGGCCGCGATGATCGGGATCAGCGGCCCGTGGTTGTATTCCTCCGCATGCCAATGGTCGGCCATGTAGGAAAGGCCGTCCCAGAACACGACGCCGAGCCCGGCCACGACAAGAAGCGTGGTCACGAACCAGGCGCCGAGCGCGGGTCCGGTGCTGCGGGTGGTTTGGGCCTGCGTTCTGACGTGGGTCATTGCGTCTTTCGGGGCGTCTTTCGGGGCGTGCTTCCGGTCGCGTTTCGGGGACCTCGGCGCGGGACGAAAAGGGCGGAAGATCGCCGCATCACGCGCGGGCTCCGGCCCACCGTCCGCCGGCAGGGCGGACTCTCGCCGCAGGGTGCGCGCCTTTGCAAGAACTATATGGATACATCGCCCGGAACGCTGCTTCCGATGGCCCTTCCGCATGCGCCGGGACCCGCCGTCCCTGTCCGGTCCCGACCCTTGGCATTCTGGCCGGAATTGCGGCCCGGTCAACCTTACAGTCGCCCATGACACGAAAAAGCCTTGATTTAGAAAGCCTTCGTAAAGAGCCGGTGTGGTATTCTCTGGCCGGGCCAAGCTCGATTCACCACCGCCGTGGTTGTGCTTATCCGCCTCGTTGGTAGTCTAGCCGCCCCATAGGTCAGTCACAGCAACGGATCGATCCCAGCATGGCCCGAGTTCTCGTCACCGGCGGCGCCGGCTATATCGGCAGCCATACCTGCAAGGCGCTGGCGCGCGCCGGGCACGAGCCGGTCGTCTACGACAGTCTCGAATACGGCTTCCGGGACTTCGTCCGCTGGGGCCCGCTGGAAGAAGGCAGCACCCATGACCGGGCGCGCCTCGCCGCCGTGATCGCGCGCTACAAGCCGGACGCGGTAATGCATTTCGCCGCCTACATCGCGGCCGGCGAATCAGTCGTCAATCCCGGGAAGTTCTACTGGAACAACACGGCGGGCTCGCTCTGCCTGCTGCAGGCAATGCAGGAGGCCGGCCTCGCCCAGATGGTGTTTTCCAGCACCGCCGCGGTTTACGGCAACCCGCTGCGGACGCCGATCGACGAGGACCATCCGCTCGTGCCGATCAATCCCTATGCGCACAGCAAATTGTTCGTCGAGCAGTTGCTGCACGACTTCGGCGCCGCGCACGGGCTGCGCGCCGTCGCGCTGCGCTATTTCAACGCCGCCGGCGCCGATCCCGACGGCGAGTTGGGCGAGTGTCACGAGCCTGAAACCCATCTGATCCCGCTCGCGCTGCGCGCGGCACTCGGCACGGGCCAGCCGCTCACCGTCTTCGGCGCGGATTACGACACGCCCGACGGCACGCCGATCCGCGACTATATCCATGTCAGCGACCTCGCCGCGGCGCATGTCGCCGCGCTGGCCCACCTGATGGCGGGCGGGGAGTCGGCCACGGTCAACCTCGGCGTCGGCAAGGGCTACTCGGTGCGCGAGGTGCTGACCGCGACGGCGCGCGTGCTGGGCCGCGAGGTCCCGACGGTCGAAGGGCCGCGGCGGCCCGGCGATCCGACCGAGCTCGTCGCCGACCCGACCCGCGCCGCGCGTCTCTTGTCGTGGCAGCCGCGCTTCACGGCGCTCGACGCGATTATCGAAACCGCGGCGAATTGGGAACGGTCCGAGCGCAGCAAGGGGCGCGGCCGGCCATAGCGCTTCAAAGATCCAGCAAAGGCACGCCGCCGCTACGCGTCGGCCCCCTGCTCCGCGAGCGGGATGACGCTGCCGTACCGGTGGCGCTTCACCGCGTCGACGGCGGCGACCAAAATGCGGGTCGTGCGCAGCAGCGCGGGGTTGGGGTAGGCCGGCGGCCGGCCGGCTGCGATCGTGTCCAGGAAGGACCGGTACATCGCCGCGTGCCCCTTGTCGCGGAACCGGCGCCGGCGCACGCGCCGCCGCCCGTCCGCCTCGCACGTCATCGTGATGTAGTCGTCGATCCGCACCGTGATGTCGCCGCGCCGGATCTCGATCAGCTCCTGCACCCCGCGCAGGCTGTTGCCGAGCTTGGTCGCGACCAGCGTGAGCCGCGATCCGTCGGCGAAGATTACGGCCATGCTGGTCTCGTCGCCGACGATGCTCTGCTCCGCCGAGGCGACGACCAGCGACACCGGCTCGGCGTCGATCAGGCTGACGGCGATATCGACCCAATGCGCGACGTTGCCGAAGATCCGCGTCCCCTGGCTCGGCCAGTAGTACCAATGGCTGTCGGGGATCTGCAGCTCCTTGACGATGCAGAGCACATGGAGCGGCCCGCCCGCGCCGCCGATGACGCGCTGCGCCATCCCGGTCAGCGGCGCGTAACGGCGGTTGTAGCCGATCTCGATATGCGCCCCCGCCTCGCGCAGGGCCACCAGCCGGGACGCCTGCGCCATGTCGAGCGCGGGCGGCTTTTCGATCATGATGCGCGCCTTCGGGTTGGCTTCGATCGCCATCGCGGCATGTTCGGCATGGGTCGAGTGGTAGCCGGCGAGAATGACGATCGGCTCGACCGCGTCCGCGAGGCGCGCGAAGGCGCGCTCGACCGAGGTGTCCCAATGTCGGAACTTGAAGCGCTTCGCAACCGAGGCGACCAGCGCCGGGTTGAGGTCGACGACGGTGTGAAAGGGCAGCCCTTTCAGGGTCGGCAGCACATAGGCGCAGGCATAGGCGCCGGCGCCAATGAGGAAGACCTCGTTGCGTCCCGCCGTTTCCGTCTCCGCCGACGGCGCGGCTTGCTCCTTCGTCGGAAAGGAAAGGTCACGCAACGGCGCGGGCTTACCGCCGCCGTCCACGGCTTCGGCGCCGGCCATTTCGTCGAAGCTGAGGCCGAGCGCCCGGCCCGAATAGGACGAATGGTGGAACAGGTCGGCGAGACGGTCCGGATGCGCCGTCAGGAACGCATGCACCCGGGCGTGGAGCGCCGCCGTGTCCTCGCCCGGCGCCAGGTCCCGGATGAGCGCGCTCGGAAAGCTCGCGATCTCCGCTTGCGGGCAGTCCTGCGGTCCGACCGCCACGGCCGGCGTATCGCTATCGGCCCGGCGGCCCACGGCGAAGATCACCTGGCGCTCGCGCGCGATCGCCCGCTGCAGGAAGGTCCCGCGCACCTTGTTGAGGGTGAGCCGCACGCCTTCGCGCCAGAGAAAGAACAGCAGCTTCGCGACCTGGTTCTCGAAGGCGAAGCGGTGCGCCCGGGCCCGCGCCGGCACCGGAATGGGCGCGTAGGCGGTGACGCGGAGGAGGGTCTCCCCCTCGGCGGCGATCGGCGGCGGAAGTTCGAAAATTTCTCCGGAAAACCGTATTTTCATGAGAAAACGACTATCCGACCAGCGCGCCCGATTTCCGGCGCAGCGAGGAAACGCGACCGCCTTCAATGGTCCAATCGGGGCATGTTGTCAAACCGCCGGCAAGGCCCTATTGATCGGCCCGTGAAGGAAACCGGCCGCCCCGCGCCCAGCCCGGCCCGCCGGCCGGCGGACGCTTCGTCGAGGTGATCCCAGTCCCGTGTCAGACCGTAATCGCCCCCGGATCCTCGTCCTTGCGCATCTGCCGCCGCCAATCCACGGAGTCACCGTCGTCAACGACACGCTGGTCAAGTCGCGGCTGCTGCACGAGCGGTTCCGGCTCGACGTGCTGCCGATGCGCTTCGCGCGGGATTTCTCCGACATCGGCTCGCTCCGGCTCTCGAAATTCCTGGCGATGGCCGGGGTCGCGCTCCGGCTCGCCTTCCGGCTCGTCTTCCGCCGGCCGGACCTGGTCTACATGACGCCGACGCCGACCGGCATGAGCTTCGTGCGCGACGCCTTGTTCGCCTCGATCATGAACCTGTTCCTCATGCGCAAGGTCTTCCACCTGCACGGCAAGGGCGTGCGCGCCTTCTACGACCGCTCGCTGTTCTACCGGCTGCTCTATCGCTGGGTCTTCTGGGGCGCCCATATCGTCCATCTGAGCGAGCGGCTCTCGGCCGACGTCGCCGGGATCGTGCCGGCCGCGCGGATCCATGTCGTCGCCAACGGGATCGCCGCCCCGCCCCGCCCGGTCTGTCGTGAGAGCACCGCACACAGCGGGCCGCCCGTTCTGCTCTATCTCTCCAATATCATGCGGGCCAAGGGCGTGTTCGTGCTGCTTGAGGCGCTGACGACCCTGGCCGCGGAGGGGATCGATTTCCACGTCGATTTCGCGGGCGCGCCGAACGACCCGGAGACCCAAAAGGAATTCGAGACGATCTGCGCGAAAGCCCCGCTGGACGGCCGCGCCGTCTACGCCGGGATCGTCACGGGCGAGGCCAAGGACCGGCTGTTCCGCGGCGCCGACATTTTCGTCATGCCGACCCTGAACGACGCCTTCCCGCTGGTCGCGCTGGAAGCCATGGCCTACGCGCTGCCGGTCGTCTGTTCCGAGGAAGGCTCGCTGCCCGATATCATTCGCGACGGCGAGACCGGCATCCTGGTGGAGAAAGGCAACGCGCCCGCGCTCGCCGCGGCGCTGAAAGCGCTGCTGCTCGACCCGGACCGCCGCCGGCGCCTGGGCGACGCCGGCCGCGCGCGCTACGAGGCGAACTTCACCCTCGACCGGATGGAGGAAAACCTCGCCGCGGCGCTCGACGATTGTCTCGCCGCCTGGCGCCGGCCGACGAGCCGCGCCCGGACGGAGGCCCGAGGCCCATGACGCGCGCACCGACAAAAGTCTGCCTCATCCAGGACTACCTGCCGCCCTACCGGATCCCGTTGTTCACCAAGATCGCGGCGGCCGAAGGGATCGACTTCACGCTGCTGCTGATGGCGCGGCGGCACGCGAGCTACGCGCAGTGGGCCGATCTCTGGCGCAACCCGCCCTTCGAATGCCTGCTCGTGCCGGGCTGGCGCTTCCGCGCGAACGCCGAGGCGGAGAGCGGGCTCAATCCGGCGCTGTTCTTCATCCTGGCGCGGCTCCGCCCCGACGTGGTGATCTGCAGCGGCTTTTCTATCAACACGATCCTGGCGCTGCTCTACAAAGCGCTCTTCGGCAAGCGCGTGCTCGTCTGGACCGAAGGGACCGAGACGTCGGAATCCTATCTCTCGCATCCGCGGCTGCGCACGCGCATCCGCCGTTTTCTCGCCCGCTGGGTGGACGGGTTCATCGACGCCGGCACGGAAGCGCGCGCCTACGCGGAGAGCCTGCTCGCGCCCAACCGGCGCGTGCCCTTCTTCCGCTCGTTCAACGCCATCGACAACGCGGGCTTCGCCGGCCGCTGCGATACGTTCCGCGCCGATAGCGCTGCCTTCACCGCCTTCCGCGGCCGGTTCGCGCCCCGTAACATTCTGTTTTCCGGGCAGCTGATCGAGCGGAAGAACATCGGGCGGCTGCTCGAGGTGTACGAGGCGATCCTGGCGCGCAGCAAAGAGCCCATCGGGCTGATCGTGCTCGGCCAGGGGCCGCTGCATGACTTTCTGGTCGAGCGCAAGCGCACGGGCGATCTTCGCCACCTCTATCTGGAAGGCTTCCAGCTCGCGGAGGACTATTACAAATACTTCGCCGCCGCGGACGTCTTCATGCTGCTCAGCGTCTTCGACTGCAATCCGCTGGTGATCTTCGAAGCCCTCGCCGCCGGCCTGCCCGCGATCTGCAGCCGGCACGCGGGCAATGCCGTCGACTTCATCACCGACGGCGAGGACGGCTTCATCGTGGACCCGGAGAATGTGGAAGAGATCGCGGCGAAGGCGCTGACGATCCTCGACAGCGCGGACCGCGGCGCGATGGCGGCAGCCGCGCGCGCGGTCGTTCGGAAGGCGAATTACGCCGCCGCCGCCGGCGCCTTCGTCGACGCGGTGACGGCGGTGGTGCGCCGCTAAGCCCGGATCTTATTCGATCAGCGCCTCGACGGGCCGCTTGGCCGGCGCGCGCGCCGCCGCGGAGCCGGCTTCCGGCTCGAAATTGAGGCCCTTAAGGGCAAGGCCGATCAATCCCCAGGCGTACCACTGGTAGCCCGGATAGAGGCTCGGCACGACGCCGATCGTGTCGATCATCCAGCCGCCGAAGATCATCAGCGCCATCAGGTTTATCGGCGTCTTTTCTCGTATGTAAAGCCTGAACACGTGCACGCCGATCATCCACAGCAGCAGCACGTAGATCGTCAGGCCGAAGAAACCGCCATAGACGAGCTTCTGCAGATAGTCGTTGTGCGAGCCGGCGGCGCTGCGATAGCCGAACATCTGCTCGATCACGCTTTCCTCGCTGAACCGCGCCAGCTCGCTCTCCCAAAGCCCCACGCGGCCCGACAGCAGCCGTCGGCTGTCGACATTTTCGCCGCCTTTCTCCGCCTGGGAAATCTCGACCTGAAACAATTGCCCGGTCTGCTTGAAGATCATATCCGAGTGCAGGGCGTTTACGCCGACGACGAGCAGGCAGAGCGTCACGGCGAGGCCGATCTTGCGGTAGCCGACGCACCAGACCCCGAACCAGATGATCAGCGTCCCGATCGCCGCCTTCGAGTACATCTTGTACAGCACGAAGACGCAGGCCACGCCGAGCACGCTCAGCATCGCCTTCCACACCATGTCGCGGTTGGGCTTCAGGAAATAGGACCAATACAGGATGATCCCCGCCATGCATTGGAAGACGTAGCCGCGGACCGACACGATGTCGTGGTAGAAGCCAGAGTAGCGCACCAGCCCGTAGGACTCGTCGAGCCGTAAATCACCGCCTTCGGCCATGTCGCGCAAAGTCCCCGACCCCGTCGCGATCTGGAACAGGATGACGAGGACGGGAAACAGCCCCGACAGGATGAGCGCCAGCGTCAGCTTCTTGAACTCCTTCTTCTCCGTGAAGAAGGCCTGCATCATGTAGAAGCCGACGAAGCCGGCGATATGCCGGAAGATCAGGTCCATGGAGCGGGCCGGCCCTTCGTGGACCGCGTGCAAGGTGCCGGCGAACAGGTTGTAGACCAGATAGACCATCCAGATGCCGAACAGCGGCATCGTCGCGAAGGACGGCCCCCGCGTGAGCGCCCGCAGGAAGATGAACATCGGCACGATCAGCCCGAGCAGGACGAGCGGGTTCATCTTGATCCCGGCGAGGTAATAGGCCGCGTACCAGCCGGCCGCGGCGACGGGATGAAAGAAGAGCGTCGCCAAGACGCCGGTGCTCGTGCCGATGATGAAGGCCGTCGCAACGCAGACGACGCTGAGCGAGGCGATAAGCCCGATCACGGCTTGGCGACACGTAAATGACGGCCGGTCCGGCGGTCCGGCCTGTGAGACGGTGTCAGGCGCGGCATCGGGGCCAGCGACCGGCTTCGGCTAACGCGCGGCGATCGCATCCAGCGTATCCAGGATTCGTCGGCCCTTGACCGCATAATCGTATCCGAGACTCGCGTCCCGGGCCTTGGCGCCGAGCCGCGCCGCCAATTCGGGATCGGTCATGATCGACAAGATTTTTTCCGCGAGGTCGGCAGGATCGCCCGCGCGGAAGTAAAGTCCGGTCACGCCGTCCTCGACCAGCTCGGCCATGCCGCCGATCTTCGACACGATGACCGGCTTCGCCACGGCCATGTATTCCAGCACCTTGATCGGATAGGTCTGTGACAGATCGGGTACGTCCTTGAACGGCACGACGCAGACGCTGCACTGGGCGATGCGCGCCTTGAGCTGGTCCTTCACGATGAAGTCGTAGTAGGTGACCTTGGGATCGCCCTCCAGGATCGCCACCTGCGGCCGCACGCTGGCCGGGATCCGGCCGACGATCGTCAGCGTGACGTCGTGGCCGGCCTGCCGCAGCCGCTGGAAGGCCTGCGCCATGGTGTCGAGCCCCATGTCGCTGTGGTAGCTGCTTCGCGTGCAGAGAATCTCGAAGCCTTCGGCATGCGCGGATCGCGCCGGCGACGGCTGAAACTCCTTCACGCGGATGGCGTTCTTCATCACCAGCATTCGGTCGGGCGGTATGGCGAAATATTCGAATTCATAGTCGGGCCTGATCGACAGAAGGAAAAAATCCGCAAAAGTGAAGGCCCGCTTGAGAATATAACGGTTCAGCAGCAGCCACGCACGGGTCAATTGGCCGCGCTGGCCGGCGGTCCGGCCGGGAACGTCCCAGACATCGACGACCCATTTCCGCGCGCCGAAGGTCTTGCAGATCAGCCCCGTCAGGCTCAGCAGGGACGGCTCGGTCAACACGACGTCGAATTGTCGCGCCCGGCCGATCAGCGCGAAGAGGAACACCTGGAGCACCAGCCCCAGCTTGCCGCCCATCGCCGCGCGGACGACCGGCGTTCCCGGCTTCGCCGAGGCGGCGAAGTCGGCGTCCTTGCGCCCCCATAGCGTCAGGTCGGCATGGCGGCTGAGATAATCGACGCGCTGAAAGTGGTTGTAGTCGCTCTGGCTCGGCGTATGCGACGCGTTGGTGATGAACAGAATCCGCATGTCCCCGGCCAGGCGATCGGTCAGTAAAGGCGTGCGCGCGCGACAGGGATGCCGGGAGCCGTCATCCGCCGGCGATCACCCGCACGCGCACCCGGATATCGCGCTCGCGCGGCGCCCCGCCATGGACGTAGCGCCAAAGCCCGAGGGTCCGCTGCGGCCCCTCACCACGCCAGACATAGATATCCCAGGCGCCGGGCAAGGGAAAGCGCGGGTCGGGCTGCTCGCCCTCGGTTTCGAGCGTCAGGTCGAAGCCCTTGGTCGACTGGATCCGGTAGGCGATCGGGCGCAGCGCGGATTTCGGCGGCGCGGGCCCGGATTTCGCCGCCACCATCCGCCCCGCGAGGTTGTCGTCGGTGATACGACCCTGCTGCCAGAGGAGGCCGTTCTTGTCCGGCATCGAGCGCCAGAAGCGCTCACCCCAGAACAGGTCGCTGGGCAGGTTGCCGACGATCAGATGGCCGGGTTGGCCGTTCCAGGCGTCGTGGAAGCGCAGCGTAAGCCCATCCTTGTCGAGGGCCAGATCCGGCCCGCCGGGATCGAGATTGCGCCGCAGCAGCTCGACCCAGGTGCCGTCCTTCAGGTCGTACCAAAGCGACCACTCGTTGCTGCGCTGCCGGCCACGCTGCACCTTCTGCGTCAGCAGGGCATAACGCCCGGCATGCTGCACCTTCTCCGCATGCGGCAGCGCGCTCGCCTTGAGCCGCGCGAGGCCGAGCGACTGCTCAACCGCCCCCGCCTCCGGGGTCGGCACCACGATGAACCGAACCTCGTCACCGAGCGCCAGCGTGGCGAGGCCGTTCTTGCCGCTCGCGGCGCGCCGCGTCGTCCGCCGGTCGTAGACCACCACGTCCTTCAGCGGCGTATGAAAGGCCAGGCTCTGCTGATCGCTGTCGAGCTTGGACCAGAGCGCGAAGACCGATTGCCCGTCGCGCCGATCGAAGCGATAGGCCTCGACCAGGCTCGCCCGCGCCATCGGGATGCGCCGCACCTGCTTGAAGCCGTCGAGCAGCCAGGCGAGCGCCGCGAACTGGACGCCGCCGCGCTTCAGGCTCGAGTCATGCTCGAAGATCGAATAGACGTTGGTGTTGCCGACATAGGTCGCGGTGTAGTGGAAGAACACGTCGGCGCCGGCCGCGAAGGTCCGGACCAGCGTTTTGCTGATATGCCTGAGCTCGCCGGCCGAGCCGTTCTTGAGCGGCTTCTCGTAGCGGAAATACATCGGCCAGGTCAGGATGGCGACGCCGGGCGCCCAGACATGCTTGATCCCGACGCTGTCCGCCTCCTGCTTGAAGTCGCGGATCGTGTTCGGATAGGGGTAGTAGTTCGCCGCCAGCACGTCGACCATCTTGGGCGACATGTACCGGAACAGCCGGTCGGGCCCGAAGGGACCGGGCTCGGTGTTGAGAACGATCTGGCAGTCGGGATTGGCGCGTTTCGCGGCGGCATAGGCGACGGCATGCCACGCGGCGTATTCCTTCGCGTTGGACCAGCTCGCCTCGGTCTTCCACAGCATGTGGCTGCCGGGAATCTTGTTGTGGATCTCGTCGGCAAAGGTGAAATACCGCACCTTGCCGCGGTAATGGCGCACGATGGCCTCGACATAGCGGGCGAAGGCCTTGGTCCGCTCCGCCCGCGACAGCTTCTTGGCCCAGCCCGGGTAGCTCCAGCCCTCGAGATTCATCATGACTTCGAAGCCGTGGCGCCGGAACAGGTCGACGTCGGCGTCGCGCCAGGCATACCTGCCCTGGGTCGATTCGACAGAGCCCCAATTCGCCATGACCTCGGCCGAGGTCAGCGTCGCCGTCCAATGGAAGCCGGCGCGCGCGAGGATGCGGACCGCTTCCTCCGACGGCGTCGCGTAAACGCCGAAGGCGGAAGTTGACGGCGCGATCTTGCGCGGCTCCGGCAGCACGCTGAAGCTCGTGTCCTGCAGGTAGCCGGGCACGCCCGGCAGCGTCAGCTCGGCGACGAAGACGCCGTGCGCGCCGCCCAGGTCGAGCGTGAGCGGCCGGGTTATGCCGCTCTTGGCCGGCACGTTAACGTCGAGCATCTGCTCCGAGACGACCGCGCCTGCATCGTTCAGGACGCGTAGCCGGGCCCGCCCGCTCTTGGCTGCCGCGCTGGCATTGTAAGCGCGCAGATCGAAGCGGAGCGGCGCGGCCGGGTCGTGGATGTGGCCCAGCACCGGATCGACCAGGCCGATCTCGAGATCGCGCGCGGGCGCGTAGTCGCCGAGCGCACCTTCCTCGAACTTGAGCGCATCGACCCAGAGCGTGGCGCGGCGCTTCGAGGACACGTCGATGACCCAATACACCTCCCCCGACTTGGGCGCGGTGAAGGTGATCGACTCCCGCTTCCACGGAAAGGTGAAGCCCTGCGGCGTGTAGTGCCGCCCGAGCGTGATCTTTTCGCGCTTGAACGGGCGGCCGCGGTAGTCGTAGGGCCGGAGCGGCGACAGCTCGAGCGCCGCATCCACATCCGCCGAATCCGTCTTGAGGTAGACCGAGAAGGTATAGGTCTTGCCCTTCTCGACCATCACCGGCGCGCCGCCGCGAAGCTCGGTGCCGAAGGGCCCATCCGGGCGGAACCCTTTCGCCGAGAAGGGGATGCGCAGGCTCACCGCGCCGTCCACCTTCGTCTTGCTGTCCAAGCTCATGCTGGGCAGGCCGTTCATGTACCAGCGGCCGACCGAATAGCGGGCGTCGAGGCCGACCTCGAAGCTGCTGTTGGCCAGCATGTTCTGCCCGGCCGCCGCGGTCCCGACGGTCGCGCCCAGGAGCAGCAGCGCCGCCGTGACGACGCGGCCCAGGCGCGGCAGACGACGGCGAAGCGGAAATCGGCGGATCACGACGCGAAGCATTCCCTTAATGACGGCCCTTCTCTGCAAACTATTCCCCTGATTGCCCGTGGTCCAAGGTCGCAGGCGGATAGTCCCGGCTGCGCCGCCGCGTCACGCGCCCTTCTCGATCGCGCGCCGGTAACCGCGAAGCGTCGCCTCCGCCGTCTTCCGCCAATTGAAGTCGCGCAGCACGCGCGCCTTCAGCGCCGGATCGGGCTCGGCTCGATAGGCCTGCGAGAGCGCGGCCTTGATCGAGTCCAGGTCGGTCGGCTGGCAATAGAAGGCTTGGTCGCCGAAATACTCGCGCGGCGAGCCGCGGTCGGAGGCGACGATCGTGTTGCCGGCGATCGCGGCCTCGAGGCTCGCCAACCCGGGCGTCTCGTAAAAGCTGATCAGCGCGTGGGTGCGCGCCGCCGCGTAGGCGTTGCGCAGATCCGCGCCCTGCAGCTCGCCGAGAAAACGCACCGTCGGGCCGGCGAGCGCGCGGCACAGACGGCCGTAGCGCGCCTCCTCGGACCCGATCAGCACGAGCGGCAGCGCGAGCGCGTTGGCCGCCTCGATCAGGCGGCGCTGGTTCTTGCGGTCCCCGATGACGGCGCAGCACAGCACGAAGTCGGAAAGGCCGAATTTCTGCACGAAGGCCTCGCGGTCGCCTTCGGCGAACGCGGGGTCGACGGCGTTCGGCACGGCGACGTAGTCATTCGTCGTGCCGAACCGGTCGGCGAGATAGGTATATTCGATTTCGGAGTTCGGCAGCAGGACCCCGGCGTTGTCGTAGATGTAGCGCCGCATGTCGTCGGCGCCGAGCTGGCGCTCGAGGTCGTAGAAGCGCGCCTGCATGGCGTAGGGCAGCGTGGACCGTTCGAGCCGGTAGCGCAGCGCGTTGGGCGCGCGCCGGCGGATCGCGTTCCTGAGCCGTGCGGCGGCGTAGCCGGTCCGGCCGAGGCGGAAGATCATCTCCGCCTTAAGCTCTTCCGGCTTCCACGCCCAGTAGATCGTCGAGACCACGGTCGGCACGCCCTTGGCCTTGAGATGGCGCAGCCGGAGATAGGTGTAGTGTGGCTGCAGGGTGCTGAACAGGTGGACCACGTCGAAGCCCCGCGCGTCGGGCTCGAGGGAATCGCTGAAGCTCAGCTCGACGCCCTCGGCCGCCAGCGCTTCGGCGGTCTTCCGCACCTGCGTGACGTCGCCGGTGAGCACCGCGCCCATCCCCGGCCGGGTCTGGATCAGGACTTTCACGGCCGGCCCGCGGACAGCCGGATCGGCCATGTCGGAATCGGCGGCGCAGCGGTCATTTCGCCAACCGGTACGCAGCGCGATAAATCGGCCGCCCCATCTGCGACAGGAGCCAGCCCGCGAGATAGCGCGGGTTGCCCGGCTGCGCCTTGACCGCCGTCCACAGGAACGCCCGTCCCTTTTTCGTATCCCCGTCGCGCATGTGGTAGCTGCCGATCCAATAGGCGCGCTTGGCCAGCAGCGGCGGGTTGCGCTCGATGTCGGCGCGGAATTTCTCCAGGATCAGCTCGACCGCGCCGATGCCTTTGCCCTCGCTAAGCGTGGCGCTCATCGTGTCGCCCGAGACGAAGTAGTTCACCAGCGGCTCCGGGATGTGACAGAAACGGAATTTCTGGGAGATCCTGATGAACATCTCCAGGTCGTTGGATTTGGTGATCCGCTCGTCGAAATTACCGACTTCCTCGAAGCAGCGCCGGCGGATCAGCACCGATTGCGGGCCGATGTTGTAGACGGCGTCGTCGAGCGCGCGGTCGAAGATGATGCCGTCTTCCGGCATGTTGTGCGGCGACTTCCAGTGGTATTTCTCCCGGCCGGGCTCGTGGCGCCACTTGTCGGTATAGACGACCCCGACCTCGTCCGGCAGGCGCCTCATGGCGGCAACCTGCTTTTCCAGCTTGGTCGGCAGCCACTCGTCGTCGCTGTCCTGGAACGCGATCAGCGCGGAACGGGCAGCCCTGATTCCTTCGTTCAGGCGCACGGTTTGGCCGCGATTCTTGGCATCGCGGATGAAAACGATCCGGGGGTCGTCGTAGCTTTTGACGACGCTCTCCGTATCGTCCGTCGATCCGTCGTCCAGGATGATCAGCTCGAAGTCGGTAAACGTCTGAGTCAAAACGCTATCGATGGCGCGCCGGATACAATAGGCGCGGTTATAGGTCGGCAGTATGACGCTGACGGCCGGAGCCGGGTTCGCTTCGTCACGCAACTATTCTTACTCCGTGCCCCGAGCGCTGTATTTTCGCCATATTAGTTATCTATCCATTCCATGGAAGGCGAGCAATCGCGATCCGGCAGCGCCGCCGCCGGCCTGCAATCTTTGCTTGTAGTTCAAGCAGATAGGCGGTATTTGACCTGCCAAACCATTCACCGGGCCGGGGACGATAGCGAGCAAATGTGTTTGTTCTTTGTCCATGTTCGCCAGACGATGCGTAGAACGGTCCGAACCCTGTCATGAACCTCGCCTACCTCATACTCGCGCATGGCCAGCCCGACCATCTCCAGCGGCTCATCTCGGCGCTCCGGGAAGATTGGACGCGGTTCTATGTCCATATCGACACCAAGGCGGACATGCGGCCGTTCGAGCCACTGCGGGCCCTGCCCCAGACCGTCCTGATCGACGATCGCGTGGATGCCTGCTGGGGCGGTTACAGCCTCGTGCAGGCGACGCTGAACCTCATGGCCGCCGCGCTCCGGGACACCCCGGCTCCGGACTGGCTTCTGCTGCTCAGCGGCGCCGACTACCCGATCCGCAGCAATCTGGAAATCCGCCGCTATCTGGAAAACAGCCCGTCCGAGCATATCAGCCTGATGAAGATGCCGACGCCCGACGGCCGGAAGCCCCTGAACCGCCTGGAGCGCTACCACTTCGAAGGAGCCCGCGGCCGCCCGAAGGCGAAGCGCGTACTGCTCACCCAGACAAACCGGCTGCTGGAGAAATTCTACAAGCGGAACTACCGCCCCATCCTCGGCGACATGACGCCCTATGCGAGCAGCCAGTGGTGGGCGCTGTCGCGCGACGCCGTGCGCTATATCCTCGACTTCGTCGCGACCCACCGGCGCTTCGTCGATTTCTACAAGCGCTCGCTCATTCCCGACGAGATGTTCTTCCACACAATTCTCGGCAACTCGCCGTTCCGCGAGCGGACCGCGCGCAACTTGACCTATGCGGACTGGACGCGCGGTCTGTCGCGCAATCCCGCAGCCCTCACCGCGGCGCATATCGACCAGTTCGCCGACCCGGCGTTCCAGCTCGACGATGTCGAGGGCATCGGGCCCTGTTTCTTCGCCCGCAAGTTCACGAGCAAGGACGGCACGCTGCTCGACCGGCTCGACGCGTTGCGCGCGGGCGCGGAGGCCGCGACCGGCGACGCGCCAACGACACAGCCGGCAAAGCTTTCGATCGAGCCGCAATGAAACAGCGCCGCCCGAAAACCGCGATCCTGATCTTGAGCCACATCGCGAGCCGGCATGTCGAAGGCCATTTCCGTCGGATCAAGAGCGAATGTGGCGCGTGCTGCACCGTCGTCTCGCTGTGCGACAACACCTCAGGCATTTTCGACCGGAAAAAAGATCAGGACGACTATTTTCTGTTCTCGCTCAAGCAGCTCGCCGCGCTGAACTATCCCGGAAAAGCGCCGATCTATAGCGAGCAGGCGCGGCAGGACAATCCACATCACAAGGAATTCAATTTCCGTCCCGGCAGCATCGAGCTCCCGGTCCTGCTGTACTACCGGCACCATCCCGAGCACGACCACTACTGGGTCGTGGAATACGATGTCCGCTACAGCGGCTCCTGGCGGCAATTCTTTTCCTTCTTCTCGGATTGGGACACCGATCTCCTCGGCACGACGATCAACCGCTACGACGAGGTTCCGGACTGGTTCCACTGGCAGGCACTGGATCTCGGCGACATGCCGATTGGCAAAGACAAATACATCCGCGGCTTCTTCCCAATCTACCGGATCTCGCGGCGGGCCCTGGCACAGCTCGACCGCGACTACCAGACCGGCGTCAGCGGCCATTTCGAATGCCTGGGTCCGACCTTGCTGTGTCACGCCGGGATGACGATCGAGGATATCGGCGGCGACGGTGCGTTCGTGCGCCCGGATTGCGTCAACCGCTTCTACGACAACACGCCGACAAACGACACGCTGTCCCCGGGGAGCTTCGTCTTCCGCCCGGCCATGCACCGGCCCGGCAAGGAGCCAAACCGGCTTTGGCATCCGGTCAAGCCCGTTCCCGCCTGGCGGGCGGCGTTGCGCGGCGCGAAACGGACGTTGAGCCGTACCCGCCGCAAGGCCCGTCCGGTCTCCTGACGGCGCCTCGCGGCGCGGCGCTACGCCGGCGTCTTGCGGCGGCGTAGCAGGACTTCGACGCCGCGCCGCAAGTCCATCAGCAGCCGCCGGCCTGAGGCGGTGAACAGCAGCACGAGCAGCACGGCGATAGCGATCATGCTGCCGCTCAGGATGATCGTGACAAACGGATTCTCGGTTGGAATCGCGCGCTGGGCCAGCAAGGCCCCGGCCAGGCCGAGCAGCGACCCCGACAGGATCGGCGCCAGCATGCGATAGACGTCCGACTGCCGCACCGGCCCTTCGCGGCATGCGTACCAGATCTGGCCCGGCAGATGGATGCTGACGGCCGTCACCGCAAGCGCCGTCGCAATCCCCAGCATGCCCCAGGAGAGCCCGATGAAGATCGCCGCGGTTCGGGTGATGGCGTCGAAGATGCCGTAGCGCAGCAGCTGGCCGCCGCGGCCCTGCGAGATGAACAGCCAGTTGACGGCGCCGAACATCGTTTCGGTGGAGATCAGCACGCAGAGAATGCGCAGGACCGGCGCCGCGGCGGTCCATTTGGGCCCGAGCAGGATCTCGACGATCTCCGGCGCGGTGCAGATGATCAGCGCCGTCGCCGGCATGGCGAGGATCGCGATCTTCTCGGCCAGGCGCGAGAAGGTCCGCCGATAGTTCTCCGGCTGGTCCAGCAGGCGGCTGAGCGACGGCACGCCGACCGCGCTGAAGGGCGACTGCGCGTAGCCGGAGACCTGGCCCACGAGGTCGCGCGAGCGGGAATAGACGCCCAGCACCACCGCGCCCGACAACCGGCCGATGATGACGTTGTCGAGGCTGCGCGAGACGTAGCGGATGAGCGAATAGGCGGTCAGGTTCGACCCGAAGGCGAGCATCGCGCCGACGCCGGAACCCCGGCGCGGCAAGCTGGGCCGCCATCCCGTGACCATCCAGCACAACACCAGGTCCGTCGCCGAGCTCGCGACCTGCAGCCAGACCAGCGACCAGTAACTGTAGCCGAACCAGGCGAAGCTCACCGCGGCGCAATAGCCCGCCAGCGTCGAGGTCATGTCCATGGCGACCATCGTGCCGAATCGCATCTTCCGGCGCAGCAACGCCTTGTGCTGCGAGGCGAAGCCCCGGATCACGATGGGAAGCGCCAGGAATATCGCGATGCCGGTCAGGCGCGGCTCGCCGTAGAACCACGAAATCCCCGGCGCCAAGGCCACGACGATCACGGCGATGGCGCAGGATATCGTGACATTGAACCAGTAGATTGTGCTGATCTGGCCGTGGGTGATCTGCGCCTTCTGCACCGTCGCCAGCGTCAGGTTCATGTCGCGGAACTGAACCAGGAAGCTCGTGACCACGAAGACCATCGCCAACAGGCCATAGGCCTCGGGGTTGAGCAGACGCGCGAGGATCATCGTCGACACGACGTTGAGCGCGAAGCCGCCCACCGATGACGCGGCCAGGAAGGCGCTGCCGCGCACGATGTTTCCGGTCATGTTCGCAGAAACGTCGGCGTCGTCGAAGTAATCAGGCTTCTTGCGGCCCGCCGTGGGAGTGCTCTCCCTCTCCATGCTCGCCTGTCGGTGTCCTTCTGCCGGCCGCGTCGGGAGGCCCCATGCTTTCCCCTGCACGCAAGGGGCCGCAATTAGCATGAAAAATCGAGAAAGTCCTTAACGGTCTCGCGACTCTCCGGCAATTCGCAAAAGCGCCCCATCAATGCCTTAGAAAAGCACCATTTCGCCACTACCCCTTCCTGCTTACTACTAAATCGACTGGCTTTCGGCAGGAATTCATTCCATGCGATCCATGAGCTCCCTGGCAACTCTGGGGTCCTATATCGGTCTGGTCTCGCGCGAGGTCTTCGCCAGCGGCCGCAACGTGTCCCGGCGCATGGCGCGGACCGCCTTCTCGCCCAAGATCATCCGGAACAGCGACATCGCGCTGGTCGCACGGCACCCGGCGATCTCGCCCGAGATGCGCCATATCCTGTATTTCAATCAGTACGAGGTGCCCGAGCTCGAGATCCTGCGACGCACCTTGGAGCCGACGGACCGGGTGCTCGAAGTCGGCGGTGGGATCGGCTTTCTCTCGATCTATCTCGCACGGATCTGCGGCGACCAGAACGTGACGACGGTCGAAGCGAACCCGAACCTGGAGCCGATCATCCGCCGGAACCACGAACTGAACGGCGTCGCGCCGAAGCTCATCTCAGCCGCGGCGACCTGCGATCCCGGGCAGGAGGCCGTGACACTCTTTCTCGCCGAGCATTTCTGGTCGACCTCGACGGTGCGGAAGGATGAGACAAAAACCGTCGTTCCGACGGTGAACCTGAACGAGCTCATCGACGACATCATGCCGAACTACCTGATCCTCGACGTCGAGGGCGCCGAAGTCGACATGGCGCCTGCGCTGCGCCTGGACGGCGTCGAAAAGCTGCTCATCGAGCTGCACCCGCACGTCACCGGCAACAACGCCGCCAACGGTGTCCTGCAGCATTTCGTCCAGTCCGGCTTCCTGGTCGATTTTAACCGGTCGAAGCAGAATCAGATCTTCTTGACGCGATAGGCCGGCGGACCGCCGCGGTTACTTGCGCCGAAAGACGGCCGCGTCGTCCCGCACAAACCCGCTGTCGCGCACCAGCCGCTCGACGGTCGGCGTCGACGCCAGGAGAAACACCGTCTCCTTGCCGGCAAGCGCCTGCTTGAACGCCGCCATCGCCTCGGCGCTGTCGTAGCTGCCGTCGAGCTGGTCGACGTCGAAGCCGGCCGGATCGTACGGCCGCCCGTGCAGAAGCCAGTTGAGCCGCACCATCTCGTTCCATTTCGCCACGAACACGGCGCCCCGCGTGTCGCGAATGGTTTGCGCGAGCCGGTCCGTCGCGGTGAGCGTCCGGCGGATATCGATCTGGTCCAGCGCCACGATCGAGAGGTTGCAGAGCAGCGTCACGGCCGTGACGACGGCGACCGCTCGCGGCGCGGTCGTGAAAAACAGGACGATGGCCGTCAGCGCCGCCGCCGCGCCGTACAGCAACAGCTCGCCCTTGCCGGGAAGATGATGCGCCAGGGCCGCCGGCACATAGGGCGTCACCAACAGGATCGGCACGACGAGGCACGCCCCCGCCACCGCGCCGAGGATCGCCGGCTTCCGGTCGCCGGTCAGCGTCGCCTCGATGCCGATCGCGGCGATGACGCTCGCCAGCGCATAGGTCGGGAGTTGCACCGGCACGTCGGTGAACTTCTCGCCGAACAGAAAGACCGTGACCGCCATCGCCGCCACCGCCAGGCCGAAGCGCCTGAGCGCGGGCCGGCGCCAACATTCGACCGCGCCGGCGAACAGGAAGGGCAGCAGGGCGAAAAAGCCGAAAAACAGGTCCCGCCCCGTCTTGAGCGTGGCGAGCTTGTAATCGACCCCATGCTCCGCCGCCACCAGTAGCCCCCGCGCGCCGAACAGGTAGTTGTGCAGGACCGGCAGGAGCGCGGCCGCCGAGAGGATCGCCGCCGTCGCGCCCAGCAGGAGCAGCGGCCGCCATTTCGGGCGCATGACGATGAGATAGGGCGCGGCGAAGGCGGAGCTCGCCGTCACGAGGAAGGCAGCGGCGCAGCCGGCGCCGGCCCAGACCGGCCGTTCGCGCTGCCAGAGATAGATCGCCAGCATCAGGAAGAAGGTCTGTGCGATGTAGACTTCGGCGTGCAGCGCGTTGTCGACCAGGATCGTGTTGACGGCCAGCACGATGGCGGACAGCGGCCCGACGATCGTCGATCCGGTGAGCCGCGCGCCGATCAGCCCGACGAGAACCGCGACGCCGGCGCCGAAGGCGCAGTTCAGCAGGTTGAGCGCATGGCTGAGCGAAATCGGGAGGAAGGAGACCGGCCAGGCGACCAGATAGTAACCGAGATGGGTCGTCCGCTCGGTGAAATCCGCCGCCTGGATCTGCGACGCATAGACCACCGCGTCGCCGTTAATGAAGCTGTCCGGCGCGGCGAGCGCAAACGCGATGAAAATCGCGCCGAACATCACCCACGGCCAGAGAGCTTCAGACTGTCGCACGCGCTTTCCCACGCTGTTTCCGCGCCGCCGGCCCCATCATCCGGCGCTCAGGGCCGCGGACGATAGTATTTCCAGCCGATCTTGCTCACCTTGAAAAGAACGTAGTTGCGATGGATCGCAGCGATCACGTCGTCCGGCATATGCTCGATCAGGTTCGGCGGCAAATGCGCGAGGCGCTTCACCTCGATGATCGCGAAATATTTCTGGTCCAGTTTCTCGATGAACCGGCGCCGGAACGCCGGATCCAGGTCCATCTTGTTCACGCCGTTGTAGAAATCGAAGACGAAAGGCTTGCCGGCCCAATAGCAGAGCGCGGAAGCGTAGCACAGCGCGGGACCCGGGGCGGCGCGGACCAGCGCCTCGTCCTCCTTGAACGCCGTCTGGTATTCCTGGAACTCCTGCCACACCCGGTGCGGCTTGGTGAGATGCGCCGCCACGAGCACGAGCGGCAAGGTCACCGCGGCGAGACCGAACAGGCGCGCGATGCCGACGAGGCGTCCGATCGACCATCCCGCCAGCAAGGCGACCGCGATGTAGAAATCCAGAATGCCGTTATAGGCGACCCCGACCGCGCTCATCGCATAGAGGTCGAAGAGAAGCGCGAACAATGCGTAGAGGAACAGCAGCCGCGCGTACTTGTCGTTGAGCACGCCGGTCACCAGCGACAACGCCACCAGCGGCAAGGCCGGCGCGACATATTCCCAGACCGCGTTGGCCGTCTGCAGCAGCATATACTGCCGCTTCGCCAAGAAAATCGATTGGAAGGCAAGCGGTCCGTAGAGCGCCCACATCACCGCGGCGGCCGCGGCGATAACCGCAATGCAGACGCTGATCCAGAGCCAGAGCCGCGACCGGTCGTACAGGAACAGCCAGACGGTGACCGCGAGCGGGATCGGCACCAGGATGTGCTTGATCAGCCCCGCGGCCATCATGAGAACGGCGCTGGCGACCACCGCCCCGCGCCCGGGATATCGCCGGAGAAACAGCGCGAGCCCCGTCGTCATCACGCCATGGCCGAGCCACTGCGGATCATTCGTGGCGACGTAGTCCGAATAGCCCATGGCGATGTAGCCCAGGAAGGCGATGCCGATGCTCGCGGCCATGAGGCGGTCGACGCGGAAGAAGCGCAGGATCGCGTAGATATTGATCCCGACCGCGAACAAGCCGGCGGCGCTGAGGAAGCGCCCGATGTAGATCGGGTCGCCGCCGATCTTCGCAATCGCGCCGATCAGGTAGTAGGACAGCGGCGGATAGTTGTTCGACACCATCGCGTCGTAGGGAAAATAGAGCTTCCCCTCAAACGCGCCCTGCGCCAGGTAAGCGTTCCAGCCTTCGTTGAAGTTCTGCGGCACCCGAAAGAAGGCGCCGACGGCCGAGTGAAACAGCGCGATGGCGGTGAACACCACCAGCAGCGCCACCAGAAACGCGGTGGTCCAGGCGGCCGCGCGGGCCGAAGCCGTTTCCTTTATCGTCGTCGCGGTCATGGGAGCCTTCGCGCAAGCCTGTCGTTCAAGGCGCTGTTATGCCGGGTTATTCGAGCGCGTCCAGCACTCGCCGCCCATCCCCCGCCGGCATAGCGCATCGCCGCCGGGACCGCCAGAGCGGCTTGGCGGGCGCCAACGCTTTTCCCCATTCCGGCCCCGGAAAAGTCACGAAGCCGGCCACGGGGCGTTGCGCGCGTCCCTATACCGCTGCCGGGATGTCCGTGCCACGGTCCGCCAGCGCCTTGCCCTTTGCGTCGCGTTTGCTTGTTCCGATCGGATGGCCGTGCCGCGCCTGCGTCTCGGCCAGGACACGCGCCAGCTCGCGGGCAAGCACCTGCACCCGCGGCTCTGCCAGGATGTCGGTATGTCCGCCGGGCACCTCGCAGACCTGGAAGCATCCTTTGACCAGCTTTTCCCACCCGTCATGCCGATCGGCGCGATTCTCGACCGCCCGGAACAGGACCAGATCGCCGTCATACGGCGTTGGCCTGAAGGCTCGGTTGGCCATCGCATGCGCTTCCAGCGGCGACAGGCGCAACGAATGCGGGACCGCCGGCGTCGCGTCCCCGAAGCGCCGGCGCATCAGGCCGAAGAGCGCCGGCGGCGAGCGCATCGCCATGACGCGCAGCGTGTTTCGGGCGCGCTGCGTGACGTAGCCGCGCAGCGCGCGCGGGCTGACGCGCTGCATTTCCCGCATGCGATAGCGCAAGGCGGGCCAAAGGCCGAGGAAATCCTCGCCGGCTACGGCGTAGGTATCGAGCATTGCAAGCAGCGCGACCGCTTCCCCAGCCGCGCGCAGCCGCTGCGCCAGGACATAGGCAACGCGGCCGCCGAAGGAGAAGCCGGCAAGGTAGTAGGGACCATGCGGCTGCACCGCGCGAATCTCGGGAAGGTAGCGGGCGACGATGTCCTCGATCCGGGTCAAGGGCTGCTCGCGCCCATCGAGGCCGACGCATTGCAGCGCGTAGAAGGGCTGCGACGGGCCGAGATAGCGCGCCAGGTTGCGGAAATAGACCGCGTTGCCGTCGCCGCCGTGGATCATGAAGATGGGCGGCTTGTCGCCCGTCGGATTGACCGCGACGAGGCAAGGCGAGCCGCTGTATTCGGCGATGCGCCTGGCCATGGCTTCGACCGTCGCGGCCTCGAACAGGATGGCGCTCGGCAGGCGGCAACCCAGCGCCGCCTCGATTTGTAGGAACAGCTCGACCGCCTTCAGCGAATCGCCGCCCAGGTCGTAAAAATGCTCGCCCAGCCCGACGGTGTCGAGTCCGAGCGTCGCCGACCAGATGTCCTGGAGCTGCGCCTCGAGCGCAGTGGGAAACCGGCGTGGTGCGCCGCTGCGGTTCGTGCCCGCCGCCGGCGGCGCGTCGAGCCCGAGCTCGCTCGCCAGCTGACGCCGCACCACGCGACCCGTGGCGCTTTTCGGAATGGCGTCGACGAAGGCATACCGGCGCGGGATCTTGAAGTCCGCGAGGCTGCTGCGAAGCCAGGCGGCGATAGCGCGCGCTTCGAGCGCGGCGCCCGGCGCGGGCACGATCGCCGCGCCGACCTCCTGGCCGAGCGTCGGATGGGGGATCGGAAAGACCACGGCGGCGCTGACGCCGGGATAGGCCTGCAGCGCCGCCTCCACCTCGAAGGGCGCGATCTTCTCGCCGCCCCGGTTGATCAGCTCCTTGATCCGTCCCGTGAGGAACAGGTAGCCGTCGGTGTCGAAATATCCCCTGTCACCGGTGCGGTACCATCCGTCGCGGAAGGCCTCGGCATTCGCGGCCGGATCGTTCTCGTAGCCGTCGAATACGGCCTCGGCCCGCAGCACCACCTCGCCGTTGACGCCGGTGGGCACCGGCACGCCCGTTTCGTCGACGACGCGGGTGGCGGGATCGAGCGGCAATCCCACACTGCCGGGTTTCCGCCGGCCCGGCGGCGGCGGGTTTATCGCCACAGATCCCGTTTCCGTCGACGCGTAGGACTGGATCACTGGAATGTTCAAGGTCCGCTCCAGCGCATCGGCGATCTTGCCGTCGAGCGCGCCCGAGCCCGTGCGCGCGAAGCGCAACCGCGACCGCGCGACCGCCGCCTTGAGTCGCTCGGCATGCGCCTGGATCTGGTGATGAAAGGTGTAGGCGCCGGTGTACCAGGTCGGCTCGAGGGACACGATGACGCGCTCGAAGGTCGCCAGGTCGAACGGCCGGAGGAAGCTCGTGCTGCCGCCCGAGAAGAGGCACAGGCCAAGGCCCGGATTGATCCCGTGGCTGTGGAACATGGGCATCAGGTTGAGGCAGCGATCCGCCGGCGTCAGCCCGAGACCCCGCCGGTAGCCTTCGTAGTTATGCAGCACGTTGCGGTGCCGGATCGGCACGATCTTGCTGTGCGAGGTGGTGCCCGAGGTCGTGAGGATCGTCGCGATATCTTCCCCCTGCGACGGGCCCGGCCGCGCAGCCGTGCCGTTCCCCTCGCCCTGGAGCGCAATCGAGCCGGCGACGCCGTCGCCGCGCGAAATCAGCTCGAGGATCGGAATGCCGAGCCGTCCGGCGGCCTGGCGGGCCGGTGTGCCAGGCGTTTGGTCGGTCAGCAGCGCGCCGATCCTGATGGTCCGGAAACCGGCCTCGAGCTCAGCTTTGGACAGGTCAGGGTTCATCGGCACCGCGGTTGCCGCGCCCCACAGGCCGATCAGCGCCGCCGCCATGTCCGCGCCGCCGGGATGGATCACCGCGATCCGGTCGCCGCGCCCGAAGCCGCGCGCGTTCAGCGCCGCGCGGAATTCCGCCGTCGCCCCGACGAGCGCCGCATAGGACATCGGCCGCAGCCCCTCGGCGACCAAGGCCGGCGCGTCCGGCTGCGAGTCAGCCCAACCGGTGAAGACGTCGTTCAATGTGCGGTCGTCGCCGGTCATCGAGGCACGCCAGCCCCCCTCGTTGCGGGAACGGATTGAAGTGAATGATTTAAGCACCCCTGCGAAACCGCCCTCAACAGCAGAGGGCGAACGCATCCGTGGTGCCTAGATTGGATGAGGCAAACGCCTTTCGGTCGCGGTCTAGCGGGCGAAGCGCCGCTGCACCACGCACCACGCGAATTTGACCAGCGCACGCTGCCGCCAGACACGCCGCGGCTCGCGCATCAGCCGGTAGAACCACTCGAGGTTGAGCCGCAGGAACAGTGGCGGCGCCCGGTTGACCCGCCCGGCGATCACGTCGAAGGTCCCGCCGACGCCCTGCGCCACCTTGACGCCGAGCTCGGGCGCGTAGCGGTGCATCCACGCCTCCTGGCGCGGGCTGCCGAGCGCCACGAACAGGAGCTGCGCGCCGCTGTCGTTGATCCGCCGGATCAGCGCCGGCATGTCTTTTTCCTCGACATAGCCGTGCTGGCGGCCGGCGATCTTCAGCCCGGGGAATCGCCGGACCAGCTCGGCCGCCGCCTCGTCGTTGACCTCCGGCCGCGCGCCGAACAGGAACACGCCATGGCCTTCCGCCGCGGCGCGCGCGCAGAGATTGGGCATCAGCTCGGAGCCCGGCACGCGCCCGAACCGTCCGAGCCCGAGCCAGCGCGCGGCGAGCACGACGCCGATGCCGTCCGGAATCAACAGCGTCGCTGAGGCGAGCAGCGCGCGCAGGCCGGAATCCGTCCGCGCCTTCATGACCTTCTCCGGATTGACCGCGAAGACCGTGGCGCAGCCGGTACCGGTCGCAACATGCCCGGCCAGGAAGTCCACCGCCTGCCGCATGTCGACGCAGTCGACGGGAACGCCCAGAAGGTCAATACGCGCCGGCATCATGCGCCCATTTCTGCCAGCGGACGATCGTCTCGCCCACGACCGTGTTGTCCGGTCCGGGCCCGCTCAGCGTGATGATGGTGTCGAAGGTCGCCGGCCCGCGCGTGCGGCTCACCCGGCGGATAACCGGGCAAGGCTCCTTGCGGCCATAGATCGGCGAGCGCCAGCCGAGCGGCGGGCCCTCCCAGCCGGAAACGATCTGCGGCAGCCCCTCGCCGCCGCGTGTCCGCACCAGCACCGTCGCGGCCTTGCCTGCGATCTCGAAGAACCGGGGCAGCTGCGTCTGCCGCGTCGCCGCGCCGCAATGCCAGTGCTGCTCGATCTGCAGCATTCCCGCGCCATCGACGAAGTCCCAGACGAAGATCCACTCGTCCGGCTGGTAGGCGACGCCGCGCAGATGCCGGTATTGCCCCGCCTCGTGCCCGCCGACATAGCCCAGCATGCGCACCAGCCCCTGGGGCGTCATGTCCGCATTGACCAGCCGGCAGGGCAGCGGCTCGGACCACTGGAAGGCGCTCTCCTGGCGCGCCTGGTCCTGGCCGTCGACGACAATCGTGTTGTGCGCCGCGGTGGACCGGAAATAGCGCCGCCATTCGGGATCGCCGGTATAGGTGAAGGTGCCGGGGTCGATCAGCATCGGCTCGCCGTTGCGGTAGAGCACCAGCGACAGCGCGTCCGCATGGGCATGGCCGTAGGACGGCGGCATGCCGTGCGCGCCGTGGTCGAACAGCGCGAGCGTCGCGCCGCCGTCTTCCGCCCGCAGCACCGAATAGCCGGATTCCAGGAAATGAACCACCGGCTCCTCGATCGGCTCGGCCGCCTGGTTCAGGTCGAGAAAGCGGGACAGCGCGTAACCGCCGTCACCGTCGCCGACGGGAAGCAGCGTCCCGTCCGGCAGCGTCACGGCGGCCAGGAACCGCCGCCCGCGCGCAAGCGCCGCGGCGATCTCGTCCGGCACGGCCTCGCCGCGATGCGCCAGCAGCCGCTCGACAAGGCCCAGCAGGTCGATCACGAAGCGATGGTATTGAAAGGCGCGCTCGATGCCGCCGCCGTCCGGCAGCACCTGGCGTGCCGCTTCCCGCCGCAGCAGGTCGAGCCCGCGCGCGCGCCAGCGCGCCGCCCTGGCGTGTTCCGGGAACAGGAAGCCCGCATAGACGAGCCCGGCGCATTCCGCGACCGTGTGGTTGCCGCGCGACGAATAGAGCGAGAGCCGGCCCTCAATCAGCGGCGCGTGGCTCTCGACGATCTCCAGCAGCGCCGGCCAGGTCTCTTCCGGCCGCGTCAGGCGGCCGCGCACGCGGTCCAGCGCGTGGCATGCGGCGATCAGCCGGAGCGCGCATTCCATCGTGGAAATGTAGTGGATGCCGAGATAGGGCGGGTTCGCCGCGACCCAGGAAAGCAGCTGCGCCTCCAGCAGCGCGACGGCCGCCGTCCCGCCCGGCCCCGTCGCGCGATCGGCGAGCAGCGCCAGCGCCACGAGTTGCTGCAGACGCGCCGGCTCCCAGGCGAAGCGGATATCGCCATACGGGTTCCCGGCGCGGTAGGGAATCCGGCTGAAGAAGGCCCGCGGCCATGCCTGACCCGTATCCGGCGCCTGATGCCAGACCGCGGGCTCGTCGCGCCATTGCCAGGCCAGGCCAAGCGCAGGCCAGGCCCCGCGCAGCCAGTCGGCCGTCTCGGCGTCGGACGGATCGAAGCGCCAGGTCAGTTCCGGCAGCCTCGGCGCGGCGGCCGCGCAGAAATCGACGCCGCGCCAGTCCTTCGCCGCCGGCAGCGCGGGATGGCGCCCCGCGCCCTGGCGTGCCCGCAGCAGGCGGACCCGCGCCTGCTCGACGACGCGGTGGCCCACCTCGCCCCGTTCCATCACGGAAAAGCGCTTGAGGTACCAGGACAGGCTTTCCATCGGGAAAATCCTCGGTGCCTGAACAATCAGCGGAAGCGTCAAACGCGCCGCGACGCGCCGTCGGCCATGCTCTCGACCGCGCGGAGGCAGGTCCGCGTGACGGCCAGGATGTCGTCGAAATCCATGCACGGCGCATCGCTTTCGAGCAGCGAGCGGCAAAAAGCCGCCATCTGCGCCGCGAAGCCCTTGTCGCGCCGGCCGGTCTTGAACTGGGTGCGCTTGCCCCGCGCGTAGAATTCCGAAAGCGCGAAATCGTCCATGACGATGCTCTTGCCGTCGCCGAATACCTCGCAGCGCTCCTTCGCCAGCGCGGTGTCGCCGCCGGCGGCATAGAGGATCGTGCCGACCGAGCCTTCCGAGAAGGTCAGCGACAGGATCGCCTGGTCCTGGACGATGCCGCCCCCCTCCGGCGCGATCGCCGATGCCTGCACGGAGACGACCCGGCCGCCGCACAGCGCCTGCAGGTAGTCCACGAAGTGGCAGCCCTCGCCGATAATCCGCCCGCCGCCGATCGCCGGGTCCTGCGTCCAATGCTCGGCCGGCAGCGCGCCGGCGTTCACGCGATAGCTCATGACCAAGGGACTGCTCCGGCCGGCGAGGAATTCCGTCGCCTTGACGCAATGCGGCGAGAAGCGCCGGTTGAAGCCGACCGCGAGCCGCAGGCCGGTCTTCATCTTCTCGCCGTAGAGCGCGGTGATCTCATCGAGCTCGGCCTCGGTCAGGCACAGCGGCTTCTCGACGAAGACATGCTTCCCGGCCGCGAGCGCCGCCAGCACGATCTCCGCATGCAGATTGTGACGCGTGCCGATGATCACCGCGTTGACCGTCTCGTCGTCGAGCACGGCGCGGTAATCGGTCGTGCAGGACGCCGCGCCCACGCGCGCGGCCAGCGCCTTGGCGTTGATGCCGCGCTGGGTGCACACGGAAACGATCTCGGCATCCTTGATGTCCTTGAGCGCCGGAAGCAGCGCGTCCTTGACGTGGCTGCCGGCGCCGATCAGCCCGAAGCGGATGCGCGACACCGATGCGCTCTGGCGCAGCGTCACGGTGCTGCGCGGCGCCACCACCGGCGCTTCGTCATAGGTCAGCAGCACGCCGAGCGGCGATTCCCGCGCGTCCATGATCCGGGCGTAGGCCTCTTCCGCGCGCGTGATCGGCACGCGGAAACGGGTCAGCGCGCCGACGTTCATGCGGCCCTCGGCGACGAGCTGGATGAAGGCGGCCATGTTGCGCCGCTCCGTCCAGCGCACGTAACCGTAGGGATAGTCCCGCCCCTTCTCCTCGTAGTCCGGGTCGTAGCGGCCCGGGCCGTAGGAGGTCGAGAGCCGCAGCTCCAGCTCCTTCAGGTAATAGGGCTCGCGCGGCAGCGTCATGCCGACCGCGCCGACCACGACGATGCGGCCCTTCTTGCGCGCGATCGCGCCGGCGAGCTCGACCGGTCCGCTCTCCTTCGTGCTGGCGGCGATTAGCACCGCGTCGACGCCGTGCCCGTCGGTCGCGGCCGCGGCGATTTCGGCGAGCGCGTCGGGCGCCGCCGCCTGCGCCGCGCCGAAGTCGCGCGCGAGCGCCTGCTTCTCGGCGTCCGGGTCGGCGGCGAGCACGCGACAGCCGTTGGCGCGCAGGAACTGAACCGTGAGCTGGCCGATCAGCCCCAGCCCGATGACGGCGACGACGTCGCCCAGCTTCGGGTCGGCCTGGCGCACGCCCTGCAGCGCGATCGCGCCGACGGTGACATAGGCCGCGTCGTCGAAGGACACCGCATCCGGCAGCTTGACGCAAAGATTCTGCGGCACGAACACGACCTCGGCATGGGAGGCGTAGTTCTGCCCCGCGCAGGCCACACGATCGCCGACCGCGAAGCCGGTCACGCCCGCGCCGACCTCGGTGACCACGCCCGCGCAGCTGTAGCCGAGCGCGGCCGGCGCATCGAGCCGCGCCGAGACCATCTTGGCGGTATCGAGCAGGCCGTCCTTCTGCACCTTCTGGATGACCTTCCGCACCAAGTCGGGCCGGTCCATCGCCTTGCCGACGAGGCTCTTCTTGGCGACGCCGACGGTCGCGCGCTCGGTGCCGACGCTGATCAGCGACGCCCGGGTGGCGACCAGGAGCCCGCCCGGCTGCACGGTGGGCGACGGCACGTCCTCGACCGACAGCTTACCCGTGCGCATATGCTGGACGACCTGGCGCATGGCTCAGAGCCTCCAGACCGAGAGGCCGGCGTCGGCCAGCGCCGCGCGGTCGAAGCTGGACTGCACATCGACGAAGCAGCCGCCCGGCTTGACCTTGGCGACCAGATCCGCGAGCGGCCGCTCGACGAAGGCGTGATGCGCCGTGGCGACGACCAGCGCGTCGGCCACCGGCAACGCCTCCCAGGCACGGAGCGGCACGCCGTTGACGGTCCCGTCGCTATCCGCGGGCAGTAGAGGATCATGCGCAATGACCTCGACGCCGTAGCTCTCGAGCTCGGTGATCAAATCGAAGACCTTGGAATTGCGGATATCCGCGACATTCTCCTTGAAGGTGAGGCCGAGCACGTTGACCACCGCGCCCTTGATCGGGCTGCCCGTCTTGGCCAGGCATTTCACCGTCTGCTGCGCCACGAAGACGCCCATGCCGTCGTTGATGCGCCGGCCGGCGAGAATCACCTCCGGGTGATAGCCCAGCGCCACCGCCTTGTAGGTCAGGTAGTAGGGATCGACGCCGATGCAGTGGCCGCCGACCAGGCCCGGCCGGAACGGCAGGAAGTTCCACTTGGTGCGCGCGGCGGCGAGAACGTCCTGCGTGTCCAGCCCGGCGCGCTCGAAGATGATCGCCAGCTCGTTCATCAGCGCGATGTTGAGGTCGCGCTGGGTGTTCTCGATGACCTTGGCCGCCTCGGCGACACGGATGCTGGGCGCGCGATGCACGCCCGCCGCCACGACCTGCCCGTAGAGCGCGGCGACGCGCTCCAGCGTTTCCGCGTCGTCGCCGGCCACGACCTTGACGATCGTCTCCAGCCGGTGCTCGGAGTCGCCGGGATTGATGCGCTCGGGCGAATAGCCGATATGGAAATCCTTGCGCCAGGTCATGCCGCTCGCCTTGGTCAGCAACGGCAGGCAGACCTCCTCGGTCGCGCCGGGATAGACCGTCGACTCGTAGATCACCGTGACGCCGCGCGGCATATGCGCGCCGACCGAGCGGGTCGCCGTCGCCAGCGGGCCGAAATCCGGGTTATGCGCGCCGTCGACCGGCGTCGGAACCGCGACGATGATGTACTCGGCGTCGGCGAGCGCGTCGAAATCCGCGGCAAAGCGCAGCCGCTTGGCGGCCGCGAAGGCGGCGGACGCCACCTCGCCGGCCGGGTCAACGCCATTCCGGTACTGCTTGATCTTGTCTTCCGAGAGATCGATGCCGACGGTGTCCGCGACCTTGCCGAAGGCAAGCGCCAGCGGCAGGCCGACATAGCCCAGCCCGACGACGGCGATACGGCTCATCGCGCGCGCGTCCCGGCCGAGCGCTTCGGCGCGGCCTTGGCCTGCGCCCAGTCACCCAGAATACCGACGATGCGCGCCGCCGCCCGGCCGTCGCCATAGGGGTTGTGCGCACGCGCCATGCGCTTATAGAGCGCCGCGTCCAGCAGCACGCCCTCCATGCCTTCGATGATCTTCGCGCGCTCCGTGCCGACCAGTATCACGGTTCCGGCCTCTACCGCCTCGGGGCGTTCGGTGACCGCCCGCATGACAAGCACGGGCTTGCCGAGCGACGGCCCCTCCTCCTGTATGCCACCGGAATCGGTAAGAATCACGTCCGAGCTGTCCATCAGCCAGACGAAAGGCAGATATTCCAGCGGCTCGATCAGCGCGACGTTGGCGAGACCACCGAGAATCCGCCCGACCGGCGCGCGAACGTTGGGGTTGAGGTGCACGGGGTAAACGAAGCGCCAGCCGGGGTGCCGCTCGGCCAGGTCGCGAATTGCCGTGCACAGGCTTTCGAAGCCGCTGCCGAAGCTCTCGCGACGGTGTCCGGTCACCAGGACCCGCTTGTCGCCGGCCAGCCAGTCGCGGCGCAGCGCCGCATCGAGCGTCCCCGCCCCGGCCTCGCTCGCCGCCTTGTCCCGCACCGAGAGCAGCGCGTCGATCACCGTGTTGCCGGTGACGAAGATACGGTCCGCCGGCACGCCTTCGGCCAGCAGGTTGTCGCGCGATTTCACCGTCGGCGCGAAATGCAGCTGCGCCAGCCGGCTGACCAGCACGCGGTTGGCTTCTTCCGGAAAGGGCGCCGCCATGTCGCCGGTGCGCAGCCCCGCCTCGACATGGCCGACTGGGACGCCGGCGTAAAAGGCGGCGAGCGCCGCCGCCATGCAGGTCGTCGTGTCGCCCTGCACCAGCAGGATGTCGGGCTTCGCGGCCTCGATGACCGGCTTCATCGCCGTCAGCACCCGCGCGGTGATCTCGTACAAATCCTGGCCCGGCCGCATCAGGTCGAGGTCGTAGTCGGGCGTGATCTCGAACAGCGCGAGCACCTGGTCCAGCATCTGGCGATGCTGTGCGGTGGCGCAGACCAGCGAGACGACGCCCGGCGTCACGCCCAGCCGTTTGATCACCGGGGCGAGCTTGATGGCTTCGGGACGCGTCCCCAGCACGCTCAGAACACGCAGCGCCATCAGCGGACGACCCCGCGCGTATCGATCAAGGCCCTGCCGCAGAACTGATCCGCGCGCAGGCCGCGGAATTCGTCATGGTCGACCAGCAGCGCGATCACGTTGGCCCGGCGCAGCACGTCTTCCAGCGGCATCAGGTCGAACTCGCTGTGCGCCGTGAGGTTGGGCTCGCAGACCAGGAGCTCGCCCAGGCCTTCGTCCCGCACGCGCCGCGCGATCGTCATGGCGGGCGAGCCGCGCAGGTCGTCGACATTCGCCTTGAAGGCAAGGCCGAGGCAGCCGATCACCGGCTTGTCGAAACGGCCTGCCGCCTCGCGGATCTTGGCGACGACCCAGTCGGGCTTGCCGTCGTTCACCCGGCGCGCGGTGCTGATGAGCGGCGCGATATCGGGCGCCGCCGCGGCAATGAACCACGGGTCTACGGCAATGCAGTGCCCGCCGACGCCCGGCCCCGGCTGCAGGATGTTGACGCGCGGATGGCGGTTGGCCAGCGCGATCATCTTCCACGGATCGATGCCGTGCCGGTCGCAGATGAGGGACAGCTCGTTGGCGAGCGCGATGTTCACGTCACGGAAGGTATTCTCCGACAGCTTCGCCATCTCCGCCGTCGCCGCGTCGGTCTCGAGCACATGGCCGTTCACGAAGGCGCCATAGAAGGCGGCGGCCGCTTCGGTCGATTCGGCGTCGATGCCGCCGACGATGCGGTCGTTGCCGACCAGCTCGACCAGGATACGGCCCGGCAGCACCCGCTCCGGGCAATGCGCCACGCGCACGCCGCGCGCGCCGTCGCGCGCCTCGGCGCGCAGGATCGGCAGCACCAGGCCCATGGTCGTCCCGACCGGAATGGTCGATTCGACGATGACCAGATTCCCCGGCCGCACATAGGGGGCGATGCTGTGGGTCGCCGCCTCGACATGGCTGACGTCCGGCCGGTTGCCGGGCTGGCGCAGCGGCGTCGGCACCGCGATGACGAAGACGTCGGCCTCCTGGGGCGTGCCGGCCGCCTCGAGGTTGCCCGACTGCACCGCGGACTTGACCAGGATATCGAGGTCCGGCTCCACGATATGGATCTCGCCCCGGTTGATCGTCTCGACCACGCGCGGCTCGGCATCGACGCCGATGACGCGATACCCCTTGGTTCCGAGAAAGGACGCCGTCGGCAAGCCGATATAGCCAAGGCCAACAACGCAAATGGTTCTATACATTGGATAATTCAGTACGAGCCCGCGACCGGTCCGGGGTCCGATTATTTCCCAGTCAGTACAGGTCCGCATCCCCCTTGCGAAGCGCTAACAGGCTATAAAGTAATAATACTTTATGGCCGGATTGTGGATTCCAGGGCCCCCCGGCGCCCCAGATTTGCCGCAGAATCGGTTCTAGCCCGCGAACGGGCTCAACGGCGCCCGGTTCTTGTCCAGAACCACATCGAAAATCGTGTCGATGTCGATCTGCCGGCGCTCTTCGGCGTAGCCATAGACCAGGGCCGCGTCGCACAGCGAGTTGATCAGCCGCGGCACGCCCTTGGTCTGGTAATGGACCGCGCCGCAGGCCATGTCGTCGAAGATCCCGGCATCGCCGCCGGCGATCGACAAGCGGTGGCGAATATAGGCGCAGGTGTCGCGAAAATCGAGCGGCGTGAGGTGGAAGCCGGAAGAGATTCGCTGGCGGAACTGCCGCAGCTCGGGCATCTGCAGCTTGTCCGCAAGCTCCGGCTGGCCGACCAGGAGAAGCTGCAGGATCTGGTCCTTATCGGTGTTGACGTTGGTCAACATCCGAAGCTCCTCCAGCGTCTCGACGTCCATGTTCTGGGCTTCGTCGATGATCAGCAGCGTGCGCCGGTTGGCGGCGTACTGCTTGATGATGAAATCGATGAAGATGTGATAGAGCTCGGCCTTGTCCTTGCTGTGATAGTCGAGGTCGTAGGCGAACAGCACCCACTTGAGCAGCTCGCCGATGTTGCGGTGCGTGTTGGAGATGATGCCGACGGTGAACTGCGGGTCTAGAACTTGCAGCGCCCGGCGGATCAGCGTGGTCTTGCCCGAGCCCACGTCGCCGGTCACCACGGTGATGCCGCCATCCACCGTCAGGCCGTATTCCAGCATGGTCAGCGCGGATTCGTGCTGCCGGCTCATATAGAGATATTCAGGATCCGGCGTCAGCGCGAACGGCTTTTCCTTGAAACCGTAGAAATCTTCGTACATGGCAACGGGCCCCTGGTGCGAGCGCCGTGCGGCCTGGGTTTGTTCGGCGCGTCGGCTGGCGGAAAGATCGCCGGCGCACGCCTTTTTCTAATAAACAAAACCCTTTATGCGACCGCACTCACCTTAACTTCGAGCGATTTATTCAAAACGGTTCCGATAACGTGACAATGCTTGAGCAGCGTCAACGAGCGCTTGATGTCCGACGCCGACGATTCGCCTTCCGCGACGACGAAAAGCGTCGCATCCACATTCGGCATGAAGGCGAGACAGTCGTCGGTCTCGAGCGCCGGCGGCATGTCGTAAATGACGATGCGATCCGGGTAGCGATTCTTCATTTCGTTGGCGAGGCGCGCCATCGCCGGCGAGCCGAGCACTTCCGACGACTTGTCCATGGGTGCGCGCATCGGCAGCAGCACCAGCCGCTCGTGGCTCGGATTGATCAGGCATTGCGACAGCTCGGCGCGGCCGCGCAGATAGTCGTCCAGCCCGTATTCGGGCACGATGCCGAAGGTCGACGCGACCGCCGGATCGCGCAGATCGAGGTCGACCAGCAGCACGGTCTGGTTCACGTCCTGCGCCAGGCTGATCGCGAGGTTGATCGCCGTGACCGTCTTGCCCTCGCCCTGCCGCGCGCTGCAGACCGCGAGCGTCGACCAGCCGCCGTCCGCCAGCTTCTTCAGGATCTGCGACCGCAGGATACGGTAGATATTCGCCGTCGGGTCGCCGTCCTGTCCCGCGATGATGCAGTTCGCGCGGAGCGTTTCCGGCGAGACCTCCACCACGCGCGTCTCGCGATATTGGATGGGCGCCGGATTGACATTCGTCGATGGCATGGACTGGACGAAAAAGACCGGCCGCCCACGCGACCGTTGCTTCCGCGCCTTGTCCAATGCCATACGGGTTCTGTCCATCGCGTGACCCTTTACGTCCCTAGCCAAATCCGAATCTGCGCAGCGTGCTGAACCACAGCACGTCCAGCGGCCGCACATAGTGGTTGTAGGCAACCAGGCCGCCCGCCAGCAGTATGAGAAACACGAGCGCGGCCAAGGCGATCCAGGGCCAGCGCTTCGGGCGTTCCTCGCGCTGCTCGCCGATGATCGGCACGACGACCAGCGGCGCCTGGCCGACGACCGCGGCGAGCCCCTTCGCCCCATAAATGCTCTCGTCCAACGCCTCCGCCAGGAAGACGTTCCCGACGCCCGCCGCGCCCGCGAAGACGAAGCCGATGAAGACGATGGCCAGGCGGTTCGGCCGGATCGGCTCGATCGGCAATTGCGGCGGCTCGATCAGCGAGAAGCGCTCGCCCTTGCGCTCGGTCTCCATCGCCTCGGCGAGCTGCGCCTCGAGCTGCTTCGACTTGACGTCGCGATACTTGGAGTAGGCGTTCTCGTAATCGCGCTTGAGGCTGAGATACTCGCGCTCGTTCTCGGGGATCTTGAGCACCCGCTGCTCATAGTCCTGCAAGGAAGCCTGCAGCTTCACCCGCTCCTTGTTGACCGCGTCCATCTCCGCTTTCAGCGTCTTGAGCTGGCTCTGGGTCATGATGTAGGTCGGGTTGTCGGGCTTCGTCGAGAACTCGTCCTTCGTGTCCTTCGAATTCCTGATGGCGCTGCGCAGGCTCTTCGCCTCGCGCTCGAGCTTGATCACGTCCGGATACTTGTCGCCGTAGCGCTTGCGCTGCACGGACAGCTCGTCCTCGATGGTTGCCAACTGCTTCTTCAGCGAATTGACGCTGGTACCGCCGCCGGTCTCCTTCTTGAGCACCTCGATCTCGTGCTCGACCTTGATGACGTCGGGATGCTGCGGGCCGTACGTGCCGCGCATGCTGATCAGCTTCGTCTCCAGCGCCTTGAGCCGGTCGGCCGGGCTCATCACCGTTTGCCCGTCGATGACGCGAACGCCATGCGGATCCAGCTGGCTGAGCTGGGATTCGAGCACGATCCGCCGCTCTTCCAGCGCCTGCAACCGCTGATTCGCATCCGAGAGCTGCGCCTGTGTCCGGCTGAGCGCGCTCATATTGAGACCGAGCTGATCGGGCAGCACGCCGGAATTACGCCGCTTGAAATCCGCCATGCGCGCTTCCAGGTCGCTCACCTGCTTGCCCAGCCGGTTCGCTTCCTCGCCCAGGAATCCTGTTGTCTCCGCAGCCCTTTCGCGGCGAATGCGAAGATTTTCGTTGAGGTAAAGCGACACCAGCTCGTTGGCGACCTTCTGGGCCACGGCGCGGTTGCCGTCCTCGAAGGAAACGTTGAAGGCGATGACCGCCTTGCGCTGCTGGCCGCTGCGCGGGTCGACGACCTCGGCGCTCACCAGGTCCATCGCCATCTTGTCCCGGAAGCCGGCGGCGATTTCGGCGATCGGCTTTTCCCGCCGCTCCTTGGTATAAAGATTGAGCTTCTTGATGATGGAGATGAGATTCTGCGTCGTCACCACCCGTTGCTGGATGATCTGCAGACGCTCGGCGGCGAAGCTCGTGATGGTCGAGCGGATAAACTCGCGGGGGATTTCCGGCTCTTCGATCAGGACCGTTCCCGTCGACCGGTAAACCGGCGGTATGGTTACGGCGATGATCGAGCTGACGATGACGATGAGCACGGCCGGGACAACCAGCCGGAACTTCCGGCGCAAGACGGCAGCCAGATAGTCACGCGGGCCTTTTGCGTCGTCCGTAGCAATCGACATGCGTCAGTTTCCACGCCTCATTTACCCTGCCCGGGGCTCCACGACGGCAAGCGCCAGGACACCGACGCCACCCCGCCGTTGGAATAGGCGCGACCTTCGCCGCTCTGCTCCTGCGTCCGGAAGCGATAGGCGATACGGGCGCTCCAGTCCGGCAGGAAATTCCAGCTGAGGCTCGGTTCCGCGGTCACGAAGTTACGCCCCCCGCTGGTGTTGTCGGCGGAGTCCTGCTGAATGAAGCTGGTGTTGAAGCCAACGGAGACAAGGGGGGTCGCCCGGTAGTTGGCGAAAAGGCCTACCGAATTCCGCTCTTGCACCCGGCCGAGGCCGCTCGGTACCACGGTGTGGGTATAGGTTCCGCTCAGGGACGCGCGCTCCTCTGTATAGGTGATCGTCGCTCCTGCGTCGTAACCCACATTGTTGGAGGTCGTCGATACCACTGAAGGGCCATTCTGAACGTCTTCGTCCGTCATCGTGTAGTTCGCACCGCCGCTCACGCTGCCACTCAATTGCGGCGTAAATACGTGCGACCACGTCCCTTTTCCGACAACGTAGTCGCTGGTCAGGCTCAACCCGGTGAGGCGGTCGTATCGGCTGTAGGTGCCGCTGAAACTGACCGAGTCCTTCTCC
>CAZPFL010000016.1:29160-37652 GCA_964585785.1 uncultured Rhodospirillaceae bacterium | reverse complement strand
CATTCCTGCAGCGCCTCGACCCAGGCGCCGATCATCTCCTCGGTGAAGGCGTTCAGCACCTCCGGCCGGTTGAGCGTGATCGTCGCGATGTGGTCCTTCGTCTCGAAGAGGATCTGGTCGGTCATTAGCCTTTTCCCGCGGTTCGGTGCTCGTCGTTTTCTCACATAGGATGTATCCCGCCGGGCGCCGGGCTGTCCAGCCGGGCGCCTGGGCTAATCCGCCGAGGGACGGCCGGTCAGCCCCGGCAGAGCGCGATCACCGCGTCGGCGAAGGCTTCCGGCGTCTCCTGCGGCAGGTTGTGGCCGCCGACCGGGACGACGCGACGCTGGTAGGGGCCGGCGAAGTGCTTGCTGTGGCCCTCGGACGCGGCAACGGGCGAGACGCCGTCGGCATCGCCGTGCAGCGAGATCGTTGGCACGGCGATCGCGGGCTGGGCTTCGAGCATCCTCTCGATGTCGTCATAGGCCGGGTCGCCGGGCGCGTAGCCGTAGCGGTGGCGATAGGACTGGATGACCACGTCGACGAAATCCGGATTGTCGAAGGATTTCGCCGTCGCCTCGAAGGTCGCATCGTCGAAATCCCATTTCGGCGACCAAAGCTGCCAGAGCAGGCGCGCCAGCGCGCGGCGGTTGGCGGCGAGGCCCGCGCGGCCACGCTCGGTGTGGAAGTAATACTGATACCAGTGGCGGTGCTCCTGGGCCGGGTCGGCCGGCGTCACCGAGGCCGGGATGTTCTGCAGGTTGTAGCCGCAGCCGGTGACCAGCCCTTTGACCCGTGCCGGCCACAGCGCCGAGACGATGCAGGCGGCGCGGCCGCCCCAGTCGTAGCCCGCGACCACGGCCGTCTCGATCTTGAGCGCGTCCATGAGCTGCAGCAGGTCGTGCGCCAGGGCGGCCTGCTGGCCCGAGCGGGGCGTGTCCCTCGACAGGAAGCGCGTCGGGCCGTAGCCCCGCAGATAGGGCACGATCGCGCGGAAGCCGGCCGCCGCGACGCGCGGGGCGACCGCGTCGTAGCAGCGCGGATCGTAGGGGAAGCCGTGCAGGAGGATCGCCGGTAGCGCCTCCTTCGGTCCGGACTCCTCAAAGGCGATTTCCAGGACGTCGGTGCGGATATGGCGCACGGGGGTCGCGTTCGGCATGGGATGCTCCCGCTGGGCTTTCCGGGATTATGCCGTCAACCGGGCGCGGCCCGAAAGGGGCGGCCCGATTTTCTCCGAACGCAGCCGCCGCGGCGGCTCAGGCGATCGCAGGCCGGAAAAGCTCGCCCTGCCGATGGTAGCCGCACAGCGCCATGGCCACGTCCTGATCCAGCCGGCCGTGCACGCGGTCGGAGCGTAGGAAGGTGCGGATGCCGCGATGGACCTCGACGTCGTCGGGCGCCGTGCTGGCGTAGCGGTCCAGCGGGCGGAAAAAGTCCTTCTGCGGCGCGCCGTCCCGCCGGCGGATCGAGAGCCGGTCCAAGGGGGCGCTCGCCGCGCAGAGGAAGGCAACCGGCCCGTCCTGCACGCTGACGCGCATCCGGTCGGCCTCGGCGCGGTCGGTGATGTAGCCGCCCCCGTCGTTCCGGGCCTGGGCCGTGTCGCTGAACAGCAGCGAATAGTCGCCGTTCTGGCGGCGCGAGACGATGATGCCGCTGCCGATCTGCATGGCCGCGACGCCGGTCGGATTGGCGACGAAGACGGTGAGCGTGGTCGCGAAGTCCTGGATCGGCGCGACGTGGTCGACGACCGCCCGGCGCAACTGGCTGTGAATGGCGTCGATCATGGCGAGATAGAGCGCGCGCGCCCGCTCGCCCGTCATGTCGGACAAGGCGTCGTCCGTGATCGTGCCGTCGCGCTGCAGATGGCTGAGCGCGGTCCTGACGGCGAGGCGCGCCCCGATATACGAGAGTCTCGCCTGCGCCGCGCCGGAAGCCAGCGCGCCGATCATGATCCGGTCATCGAGATGTTCCACCTTGCCGTATACCTGGCACGGATGGGATCGGGGGGTGTCGTCCTTGGCACGACGGAAATCTGCGGCTGCCACCCAGGTCATATCAGGTCTCCACTCCGTAATTGATGTCCGGAGCGCGTTCGCGCCCCCACCAACCGGACAGTGCTGCATGCGTCGTTTCTGCGTTGGCCTTGGCCGCAACGGCGGCGAGCAGGGAGACGATCCGTGGAACGGTGTGACGGGAACAACCGCCTGGCCAATAGCGCATTCCGTGGATCCAATGCGTGTCAGTCTCCCAAAACCGACAGTCAGTTCTTATTCCGCCATGTACTGTCGAATTCTATGTAGCGTTCTCTGTTCTATTTGCGAAAGCTTAGACTTCACGACTCGGATAAATAGGAAGACGTCGTGATAAAAAAATCATAACATGGCGTTGATTAAATTTTATGCGTCATGGAGATTTCATCACTTGTCAAAATTGATACTCTAAACTTTCATATTGGAACTATGTTAGCCTAGCCTTGGCTTTCGGATTCAGGAGGCTGTCTGCATTAGTCGAATACATGGAAAATAATTCGTTTAATGATTAAGGGAGGCGGAGTGTGTTGGGGGAAGCACCGCCGACCGAAACAGGGAGCGTTCACCACGGCTGAGTTTCCCGTGTGTCTATGGCGGGGGATACGCAACTTCGCGAGGTGAATGCTGATGACAATACCGTTTCACGTTCGTGGCATCGATCACGTCGTCCTTCGCGCCAGCGACGTTTGCGTCATGGTGCGCTTCTACAGCGAGGTTCTGGGCTGCGTGCTGGAGCGGGCCGATCCCGATATCGGCCTCTATCAGCTGCGGGCCGGGGCGTCGCTCATCGACCTCGTCGATATCAAAGGCCAGCTCGGCCGGGCGGGCGGCGGCGCGCCGGATCGAAACGCGCGCAACATGGATCACCTTTGCCTTCGCATCGAGTCGTTCGACGAGCCGGCGTTGCGCCAGCATCTCGAGTCGCACGGCGTGCGCCCGGGCGCGGTTTTTCAGCGCTACGGCGCCGAAGGGCGGGGACCCTCGATGTATATCGAGGATCCGGAACACAATGTGGTTGAATTGAAAGGGCCGGCGGCATAGGGATCGCATCGGCCGTTCGCGCCGGCTTCCGGCGGCATGGCGGCATTCGGGTTTGGGCAGGCCGATGAGCGCAGCAGGGGAAGGAGCCGTCGCGGGACGGCCGGCGCACGCCACGGCGTCGCTTGAGGTGGCGATGGCGGCGCACCGGTCCGGCGACCTTGCCGCGGCGGAGGCTGGGTACCGTGCGATCCTGGATCGCGATCCCGATCAGGCGGATGCGCACCATCTGCTGGGCATGTGCCTGCTGCAGCGGCGCGCCACGCGCGAAGCGTTCGACCACGTCAACCGCGCCATCGCCCTCAGGCCCGAGGTCGGCGCGTATCACGGCACGCGCGGCCGTATCCTGCGGATGGCGGGCAAGTCGGAAGCCGCGATTCCGTCGCTCACGCGCGCGCTGCGCGAGGCGCCGGGCGACAGCAAGACGGAGAACGAGCTGGCCCTGGCGCTGTGCGACGTGAAGCGCTACGGCGAGGCCGAAGCGGTTTTGCGCAATGCCATCGCGCGCAACCCGACCGACGCCGATCTGCGCACCGCGCTCGGCCGTCTTCACCTCCTGACCGCGGATCTGCCGTCGGCGATCGCCCAGTTTCACGCGGTGCTGCAAAACGCGCCGAGCCATGTGAACGCCCTCAACAATCTGGGCGTAGCGTTCAATCTCCTGAGCGACCCGGCGAGCGCCCGCCTGGCGCTGGAGCGCGCGCTGGCGCTCAATGGCGATCACCTCGACGCGCACACCAACTATGGCCAGCTCCTGCTGCAGCAGGGCGAGCTTGCCGAGGGATGGCGGCACCACGAATGGCGCTTGCGGCGGCCGGACTACCGGCGAAATTTCGCCGCGCCGATGTGGCAGGGCGAGCCGCTCGATGGCCGAACGATTCTCATCTGGTGCGAGCAGGGGCTGGGGGACGCGATCCACTTCATCCGATATGCGCCATTGGTCGCGGCGCGCGGCGGACGGGTCGTGGTCGAATGCCTGGCGCCCCTGCATCGGCTGTTCGCCGGCGTCGAAGGCGTGGCGGCGGTGTTCGATCCCGGCGCGGCGCGGGACTATGCCGTCCATGTCCCGGTGATGAGCCTGCCGCATCTGTTCAAGACGACGCTCGAGACCATTCCGGCTGCCATCCCCTATGTCCCCTCCCAGCCGCCGATGCCGATCGACGCGGGCGGAGCACGGCTCAAGGTCGGGCTGGCCTGGGCCGGCAATCCGGACTACCTGCGCGATCGCGCGCGGTCGCGGCGCCTCGCCGACTTCGCGCCGCTCGCGGCGCTGCGCGACGTCGCCTTTTTCGGCCTCCAGGTCGGGCCGGCCGCGGGTGAGCCGCCGCCCCCGAAAATGGACTTCACCGACCTGATGGCCGATGTGGCGGACTTTTACGACACGACGGCGCGGCTCGCGGCGATCGACCTGTTGATCGCGGTGGATTCCGCCTGCGCGCATCTGGCGGGGGCGATGGGCCGGCCGGTCTGGCTGCTGCTCGACGCGGTCGCGGATTGGCGCTGGCGGTCGGCGGGCGAGAGGACGCCCTGGTATCCGACGATGCGATTGTTTCGGCGCGACGGCGATTGGGCCGCGCTGTTCGCGTGCGTCGCCGACGCCTTGAGGCAATTTGAGCCAGACCGGTAGGGCGCGAATCGGTCGCGGCCGGCGGCGCGGTCCGCTATGCTTTCGGTTATGGTCCGTGACGGGATGATTGCGAGGATGTGGAAGCGATGTTGATCGGCGTGCCGAAGGAGATCAAATCCCACGAATACCGGGTCGGGCTGGTGCCTGGCAGCGTTCGCGAAGCCTGTCATCATGGCCATGAAGTCATCGTCGAAAGCCAAGCCGGCGCCGGAATCGGCTACGGCGACGACGACTACCGAACGGCCGGCGCCCGTGTCGTCGCCACCGCCGCGGAGGTCTTTGCCGAGGCCGAGATGATCGTCAAGGTGAAGGAGCCGCAGCCGGTGGAATGCGACATGCTGCAGGCGGGGCAGATCCTGTTCACCTACCTCCACCTCGCCGCCGACAAGGCGCTGACCGAACGGCTCATGGCGACGGGCATCGTCGGCATCGCCTATGAGACGGTGACCGGCACCCATCGCAACCTGCCGCTGCTGGCGCCGATGAGCGAGGTCGCCGGGCGCATGAGCATCCAGGTCGGGGCGCATTACCTGGAGAAGGAGCAGGGCGGCTCGGGCGTCCTGCTCGGCGGCGTGCCGGGCGTCGAAGCGGCCAAGGTCTGCGTCATCGGCGGCGGCGTATCCGGGATCAACGCCGCGCGCATGGCGATGGGGCTGGAGGCCAAGGTCACCGTGCTCGAGCGGTCGCTCTCGCGGCTCGACGAGCTCGACATGCGTTTCGGCGGGCAGCTGAACACGATCTACTCCACCGTGGACGCGATCGAGCAGAATGTCCGCCAGGCGGACCTCGTCGTGGGCGCCGTGCTGGTGCCGGGCGCGGCCGCGCCGAAGCTGGTCACCGAGGAGATGATCAAGGGTATGCGGCCCGGCTCCGTGGTCGTCGATATCGCGATCGACCAGGGCGGCTGTTTCGCGACGTCCCGTCCGACCACGCACGCGGATCCGGTCTACCGGCTGCACGGCGTGACCCATTACTGCGTCACCAACATGCCGGGCGCGGTGGCGCGCACGTCGACGCACGCGCTGAACAACGCGACGCTGCCCTACGCGCTCAAGATCGCCAATGAAGGATACAAGGAGGCGCTGGAAAGCGACCGGCATCTGCTGGCCGGTCTCAATCTGTTCGAGGGGCGGGTGACCTATGAAGCGGTCGCGCGCGACCTCGGCCTGCCCTACACGCCAGCGGAGCAGGTCCTCGGGATCTGTTAGCCGTGCACCAGCGTAAGCCGGCCGTGATGGCCCGTTTCGAGGTGCTCGATCAGCCTGAACGCATCCGCGGACAAGCCCGTGAAAGCGACGCCGTATTCGTGCGTGCCCCTGTTGCGCACGATCGACCCGCCGATTTTCACATGTCCTTCGCCGAACACGTCGAACTCGATGAGAACATCGTCGCCGATTTCGAATTTGGCTTCCTCGGCCATGAAGGCGAGGCCGCCGAGGCTTATGTTCATCAGAAGGACGGGCTTGCGGTTCACGGTCGCCGGCAACGAGACGACGATTCGCCGGTCTCTGCGGCGATTCGTGGCGGTCAGGCCCCGGAACTTGTACCCAAGCATTTCAGACTACGCTTTCCGTCCCGTCGGTTTTCGAGCGCGCCCTGGATGGGTGCTTGCCGAAGCGGGCAAGATCAACGCCGTCAACCGATGTGGGACACTGTCTTCATATGGTTAGTGTACCCCTTTCGGATAGGCGTTACTGTGACGGCCGTCGCACTATTCGCTGGCATTTTATGAAAATCTAAGTTTTTTTGCCGCGGAAACCTTGGCTTTTTCGCAATGCCGGGGCCGGAGGGCAAAAAAAGCGGGGCGGCGGGGGCCACGATGGTTAAAACCGAAACGCCGGCGGCCGGCGGCTTTCATATGCCGGGCGAATGGGCCGCGCACGAACGGTGCTGGATGGCCTGGCCGTGTCGCGCGGAACTTTGGGGCGATACCCTCGATGAGGCGCGGCGGTCCTATGCGGCGGTCGCGCGGGCAATCGCGGCCTTCGAGCCGGTGACGATGATCGCCCGCGAGGCCGATGCGGACGACGCGAGCGCGCTGTGCGGGCCGACGGTGACGATCATGACCGCGCCGATCGACGATTCCTGGATGCGCGATATCGGGCCGACATTCGTCTTGGGCGAAGGAGGGGCCGTCGCCGGCGTCTCCTGGCGGTTCAATGCATGGGGCGGCAAGTATCGTGGCTTTCAAAACGACGCGGCGCTCGCCGGGCTTCTGCTCGATCGTCTCGGCATACCGTGCTTCGACGCGCCCTTCGTGCTCGAGGGCGGCGCCATCCACAGCGACGGCGAGGGCACCGTGCTGACGACGGAAAGCGTGCTGCTCAATTCCAACCGCGGCATGGCATCGTCGCGCGCGGTGGCCGAAGCGCTGCTGCGCGACTGGATCGGCGCGGAGAAGGTGATCTGGCTGCAGGCCGGGCTCGCCGAAGACGAGACCGACGGGCATATCGACAACGTCGCCTGCTTCGCCGCGCCGGGCCGCGTGCTCGCGCTCGCCGCGCCGGACGGATCGGACGTCAATCACGCCGGGCTTGCGGCGAACCTGGCGCTGCTCGCTTCCGAGCGCGATGCGCGCGGCCGCACGCTGGAGGTCATCCCCATTCGCCAGACGACGCGGATGGATTCGGCGGGACGGCCGTTGGCGGCGTCCTATATCAATTTCTATATCGCGAATGGCGGGGTCGTGATGCCGTCTTTCGCCAGCGACGAGGACGAAGCGGCGGCGGCCGCGGTCCGATCCGCCTTTCCGGACCGCCGGGTCGTGCAGGTCGATGCGCGGTCGATCATCCGCGGCGGCGGCGGCATCCACTGCATCACGCAACAACAGCCGAGGACGGGATGCGAGAGGTAACGCTGGCGGTGACGCAGATGGCTTGCGGTTGGGACCGGGAGCGCAACCTTACCCAGGCGCAGGCGCTGGTCCGCGAGGCGGCCGGGCAGGGTGCCAATGTCGTCCTGCTGCAGGAGCTGTTCGAGACTCCCTATTTCTGCCCCGACCAGAAAGAGGAATTGTTCGCGCAGGCCCGTCCGTTCGCCGGCAACGAAACGATCGCGACGATGGCGGCGCTCGCCGCGGATCTCGGCATCGTCCTGCCGATCAGCTTTTTCGAGAAGGGCGACGGCGCCTGTTACAACTCACTGGCGACGATCGACGCCGACGGGCGGGTGCTCGGCCTCTACCGCAAGAGCCATATCCCTGAGGGCCCGGGCTACGAAGAGAAGTTCTATTTCACGCCGGGCGACACCGGCTTCAAGGTCTGGCAAACGCGCTTCGGCCGGATCGGCGCGGCGGTCTGCTGGGATCAGTGGTTTCCCGAATGCGCCCGGGCGCTGGCGCTGGCCGGGGCGGAGATGCTGCTCTACCCGACCGCGATCGGCAACGAGCCGCAGGATGCGAGCCTGGACTCGCGCGCGCACTGGCAGCGCGTCATGCAGGGCCACGCCGCGGCCAACATGATGCCGGTGGCCGCCTCAAATCGCATCGGCCTCGAGCGCCACGAGGCCGCGACGATGACTTTCTACGGCAGCTCCTTCATCGCGGACCCGACCGGCAAGATCGTCGCGGAGGCACCGCGCGACGGCGCCGGCGTCTGGACCGCGACTTTCGACCTCGATGCGGTCGCGCGACAGCGCCGCTCGTGGGGATTGTTCCGCGATCGCCGGCCGGACCTCTATGGAATATTGACGCAGCCGGGCCTGCGCCCGGATCTGCGGGAAGACTAGGCGCTACGGGCCCGTCCATTCACGCACGAACTCGGCCGCGGCCGGGCGTTTCTTCGGGCGCGCTTCGCCGTCCGGCGTGCCGAAATAGAGGA